>NZ_BAABDS010000046.1:0-151224 GCF_039539745.1 Oceanisphaera sediminis | reverse complement strand
CGTGTGGCGCAGAACGGTCAGACTGCTGCTTGTCTGCAAAGGCACTGGACCCCCGCGTTCGCGAGGGTGACGATAAAGGCGCATTAGCTCCAGAATCCACATCAGTTATGGAGTATTACTTATCGCATGCACAGGCTCCCTGTGGGGGCTGCTTGCTGCTATGATCGGCAAAGAATTAATGGAGGGCGTTATGCGGATATTATTTGCCCTGCTTGGCAGTATGTCGTTGGGGTTGGGTGTGCTGGGGGCTTTTTTGCCGGTGCTGCCGACGACTCCTTTCGTGTTGTTGTCGGCATTTCTGTTCGGTAAGTCATCACCCAGAGTGCACGGCTGGCTGGTGAATCATCCCTGGTTTGGCGGCATGATCCGCGACTGGCAGGCCCATCGGGGTCTGCGCGCTCATGTGCGGCGCCGGGCCCTGTGGATGATGGCGTTAAGCTTCGGTTTTTCCATTTACATCGTGCCTTTGTGGCCGGTCAAAGTAGGGCTGGCGTTAACCTTTATTGCCCTGCTGGTATGGTTTTTGCGCTTACCTCTGGTACCCGACTCCCCGGCGGTTGCATTGAAGCAGACTAGGCCCTAAGCTAGCCGCCATTCAACCTTATATGCCATGCCCGTGCCGTGTCCGGGCCTAACAAGGCTGCCTGTCTATTATGAAACAAGAAACCCTGAAACTGATTGCCGACAGCATCACTTCCATTCCCGATTATCCCAAAGAAGGCATCGTTTTTCGCGATATCACCAGTCTGGTGGAGAACGCCGAGGCGTTCAAGGCGACCATCGATGCGCTGGTAGAGTTGTACCGTCATTCCGGTATCAACAAGGTGCTGGGCACCGAAGCCCGCGGCTTTATCTTCGGCGCCCCGGTGGCGGCGGCATTGGGGGTAGGATTTATTCCGGCCCGCAAACCGTCCAAACTGCCTCGTGAGGTGATTGAAGTACCGTATGATCTGGAATACGGTCAGGATCGGCTGCAGATTCATGTGGACTCTATTGCACCCGGCGAGAAGGTGCTGATCATCGACGATCTGCTGGCCACCGGTGGCACGGTAGAAGCGGCGGTCAAGCTGGTGCGTCGTTGTGGCGGCGAAGTGCAGGAAGCGGCCTTCGTGATTGCCCTGCCGGCCCTGGGTGGTTTGCAGCGACTGAACAAGATGGGCATTCGGGTGAACAGCCTGGTCCAGTTTGACGGTCATTAACCGACCATGAGCTATCAGGTTCTCGCCAGAAAATGGCGCCCCCGGCGTTTTGCCGATGTGGTGGGTCAGCAACATGTGCTGACCGCCCTGATCAACGCCCTGTCACAGGGGCGGCTGCATCATGCCTATCTGTTCAGCGGCACCCGGGGGGTAGGCAAGACCTCCATCGCCCGGCTGCTGGCCAAGGCGCTGAACTGCGACACCGGCATCACCCCCGACCCTTGTGGTGAATGCACCAGCTGCCTGGAAATAGAGCAGGGTCGTTTTGTCGATCTGCTGGAGATAGATGCGGCCAGCCGCACCAAGGTGGAAGACACCCGCGAACTGCTGGACAACGTGCAGTATCAGCCGGCCCGCGGTCGGTTCAAGGTGTATCTGATTGATGAAGTGCACATGCTGTCGCGGCACAGCTTCAATGCGCTGCTGAAAACCCTGGAAGAGCCGCCGCCGCACGTCAAGTTTCTGCTGGCCACCACGGATCCGCAAAAGCTGCCGATTACCATTCTGTCTCGTTGTCTGCAGTTTCATCTCAAGAGTCTGGAGCCGGGGCTGATCGATGGTCAGTTGCACCATATTCTGCAGCAAGAACAACTACCATTTGAACCCGAGGCGACTGCCGCCCTGGCGCGCGCCGCCGACGGCAGTTTGCGGGATGCCCTGAGCCTGACCGATCAGGCACTGGCCTTTGGCAATGGTGAGGTCAAGCTGGCGCTGGTCGAGTCCATGCTGGGTAACCTCAACCGCAGTCAGTTGCTGGCATTGGTTGAAGCGGTGCTGGCCGGTGATGGTGAGGCCCTGCTGGCGCGGGTAGCCCAACTGGCGAGCATGGGCCCGGATTACGATCAAATCCACAAGGAGCTGATAGGCTTCTGGCATCAGCTGGCGCTGGCCCAGGTGGTACCGGCGCCGCCGTCGCCGTATGCCGCCGAGCTTAACCGGCTGGCCCCGCTGGTGTCGGCCGAGCAAATTCAGCTCTATTACCAGATTTGTCTGCAGGGCCGAAAGGATTTGCCTTTTGCCCCCGATGGCCGCTCGGCGCTGGAAATGACGTTGTTGCGTACCCTGGCATTTCGGCCCGAGGCGCCGGTTGCTACAATCTCCGGTGCGGCCGCACCGCAAGCGTTGCCCGTTGCCGGAGCTGCTCCGGTAAAAAAGCCTGAGCCGCCACCATCCGATGCCGCGTCGCACCACGTGGATGAAAATGATGCCATGGCGGCCAAATTGTGGCA
The DNA here is from genome assembly GCF_039539745.1 of Oceanisphaera sediminis. Lineage (NCBI taxonomy): Bacteria > Pseudomonadati > Pseudomonadota > Gammaproteobacteria > Aeromonadales > Aeromonadaceae > Oceanisphaera > Oceanisphaera sediminis. The sequence continues at coordinate 148,796 of NZ_BAABDS010000046.1, read as the reverse complement.
GGAGCAGGACGAAATACTGAACGAAGCGGGGCGTCTGGGTCATGCTGCGCAACCGCAACCGCAACCGCAACCGCAACCGCAACCGCAACCGCAAGAGCAGCCGCAGCTACCGGAGCAGGCACGGCCACAAGAGCAGATACCTGCTCCGCAGGCACCGGCGGCAGACCAAGCAGCTTTGCCTGTGCCGAGGCCATTACCGCCGGCATCGAACTCGGCAGCGCCTGAAACCGAGGCACAAACCACGACGGCAGCGTCTTCGGCCGAGCGGCCAGCGGAGCCGGTAGCGGCTGCGCCGATACCGGAAGCGGCGGCTCCTTCGGCTCCCGCGCCTGCGGTCGACCCCCTTGTTGATGAGGCGGCGGCCGACGTCGCTCGTATTCGGCGCTTGTTGCAAACCCGTAACCGGTTGCGCAGCCAGACCCCGGAGAAAACCCAAGGCCCGGAAAAAACCGCAGCCGAGCCGGACAAGCCGGCAGCCAGAACCCTGTCTGCGCTGTCGCCGACCAGAACGGCGGCTGCCGTTACGCCGTCTGCTGCCAAGCCTGATCATACTCAGGTTCAGCGGTCTGATTCGCCGACGTCTATGGCAGGGCAGGAACGTGATCGCCCTGATGTTGGGGCCATGCGCGGGGCAGACGAATTGCCGCCGCTCGATGCCTATGACGACATGTCCTGGGATGACGACGATACGCCGCCCTGGCAGGATGAGCCGGCCGCTTCCCGGTCAACGGCGGCTCCCATCGTCAAGCCGTCGCCACCGGTAAGCAAGCCGGCCAGCTCATTGCCTCAGTCGACGATTACACCCGGTGCGGCCGCCACTACACCGAAGCAGCCGGCAGCGGATCTCCCCAGGCCCGGCTCATCCCGGATTCGGGCAACGGCAGCCTCGTCTCAGCCTGGCTCCGAGCCCCTGAAGGCGGCGAGCCTGCTGCCCGAGGCCGAGGATGAGTGGACCCGGTTGATGGCACAGCTGCCGTTGGGCGGTTTGCTGCGCCAGCTGGCGATGCACAGCACCCTGGAGCGCGACCAAAACCGATGGCGGCTCTGGTTGCGCCCGGCACACCGTCATCTGCTGAACGACAAGACCCGTCAGGAGCTGGAGGCGGCCATAAACGGCCAGCAGCCGACGCCGGTCAGTTTGCAGGTAGACATCGGCGAGCAGGGCGGTGAAACCCCGTTCGAGATCGAACAATTGCTGTTTCAGGCGGCGACGGCACGCGCCAAAGATGAAATCGAGGCCGATGATGCGGTACAATTTTTCATATCGCGTTTCGCGGCGGTGCTCGACACCGACAGTATCGAGCCCATGGCGCAGTAGCGTCGGGTTTTATTTATCCATTAATCAAGAGTGAGCATGTATGTTTGGTAAAGGTGGAATGGGCAATATCATGAAGCAGGCCCAGCAGATGCAGGAAAAAATGCAGAAGCTGCAAGAAGAACTGGCCCAGCTGGAAGTTGTGGGTGAAGCCGGTGCCGGCATGGTAAAAGTGACCATGGCGGGTAGCCACTCGGTACGCCGTGTCGAGCTGGACGACAGCCTGCTGCAAGACGACAAGGAGCTGCTCGAAGACTTGCTGGCCGCCGCGGTTAACGATGCCGTGCGCCGGGTAGAAGAGCAGAACAAGAGCCGCATGGGCGAACTGACCGGCGGCATGCAACTGCCCCCGGGCTTCAAGATGCCGTTTTAAGGTAATTTAGCCTAGATCAACAGGCACTTAACCGGTGCCTGTATCTTTGGGGGTCGCCAAGGGGTCAAAATCTGCCAGCTTTTCTGCCAACTCATACCTGTAGTTAGGGTTCTCGTTGTCTATCCACCGAGCGTAAATAGTGCGGATCATCCCCCAGTCTTTATGGCCCATCTGTTTGGCAATGTAAGCCGGATGAGCGCCAATCATTAACATCATTGAAGCGTAACTGTGTCGCAGTTGATAGGGCTCTCGATGAGTTAGTTTTGCCTTGCGCAATATATTCGCCCAGGCCTTGGGGGCGGACATCAATTCTGGGTTGAGGTAAGGTTTATTATCTCGGCTGAGGAAGACGCGCCGTCTCGACTCCATTCGTGTTTTGTTTTGCAAGAAGTGTATTTGCTCGTCTCTGGCGGGGTGCATGAAGGTTATTTCACGCTGGCGCTTGAGGGCGTTTAACGCTTCAGGCAACAGCTCGATAGTCCTTATCCCCGCCAGGGTCTTCGGTGGTTTGATGTGGCCGGCGCGGTTCAGGTTATATCGAACCTTGACAGTGCCAGCCTCCATATCAACATCCTCCCAGGCTAACGCTTTCATTTCCCCCGGGCGCATTCCAGTCCAAAACATTAGCTGAATCATTATTTGGTGTTGCTCGCGAGTGCAAGCCAACATGATCCGCGCCAGTTCACTCTGGCTGAATGGGTCAACCAGATCAGCTGGGTCTTGCTCATCACCCGCATTTCGCAGTTTCCTTAAGCGCAGGAAGGGTGATTGCTCAACATATCCGTCTCGAACTGCCTCATCTATCACCGATCTGATGACTCTAAAATACTCTTGGACGGTTGATACCTTCCTCGTTTCCAGCGCCTTATTGCGGAGCACCTCAAGCTCCCTATGACTGATGTCACGTAAGTCCAGTTCTAGCATCTTGTGCTGATCCAAAAAAGTGCGGGCCGTCTTTATCTTTTGCTGTGACGAATATGAGAGATCGTGTCGCCGTGACTCGCAATAAACGTCTAAGTAGTGGCATAGTGATTTGTTGACTATGTTATAGCGCGGATCGCCAGGGAAATGCTTACGCCAGAACGCGGTTTCATCGTTGCAAAACATACCGGCTTGCACATCTATTTTCATAGCCGATAGTTTGTTGCCGGCGTACCGGATGTTTGCTTCTGTTGGCACCAGGCCTAGTGATTTTCTTACCGGGTTGTTGCGGCCGGGCACTTTCAGCGCTATGCGCAGCCTGTCTTTGTGAATATGAACCCCAGGCGTGGCGTCCAGCAGCCGCGCTACCTTGGCTGTTAGATTCATGGGTGATGCTCCTTCAGTGTGTATCGCTGTTCATATACCTCCGTAACTCGCGCAGGTTTACAACGTAGCGGCCATTTTCCAGATTCCAAACCTTACCTTCTGGATAGGTGCCTCGGCGAAAGCGTTGCTTTAATGCTTCAACATTAATGCCTACCAGATCGGCAGCTTTCTTAACGACCATCCAGCCTTGATCGCCACCGGTCGCCTTGAGTAGCTCCAGCTCTTTCTGTATTTCGAGGACTTGGCTTTTTAATCTTTGTAACTCTTCAAATGACGACTGTGCTTGATGCAAGTGATCAGCCATCATCTGGCTAATGTTAGCATGCATAGTGGGCTCCTAATTCTGAACGTTCGCAACTGCTGACACCTCACGGTGCCAGTTTTTTATTTAGGCCATGCGTAGTTTTCACCGATCGGAATGCGGAACCCGGCGGCATGCTTGTGGCCACCACCGCCGAACCGGGCAGCGAGCTCTGCTACGTCCAGTCCGTCATCAGCCGAACGCAAGCTGAATACCCGGTGGGTAGCCGTATCGTAGTAGCAGGCGGCGAAGTGCTCGCCCTGAGCCATGATGTGACCGGCTTCTGAGCTATAGAAGTAGGGGGCATTCAGTATCGGTACATCATGCCCGCCAATGGTAGCGCGAGAGCCTGCAGCTGCGATCAGCTCGTGTATGTCTTTCATGTGCTTGCGGGTGATGGCCACGCCATCGCAATAGAGTTCATCCACATCGGCGGCTATCAGTCGATCCCACAGTTCGAAGTCGTAGGGGTAGGAGAACAGCGCGGCCTGAATTTCCCGGGTGCCTTCCAGTTGAAAGCGCCACAGGTCACGATCCTCGATGTGCTGCAGCAGCTTGGGCGGCTCTTCGTATGAGAAATACTTCCATGCAATCATGGCGCCGCTGTGATTCATGTCGAACACAGCGTGTACATTATCCGGGAGTGGCTCGGCCAGATCCTGCTCTGCGCTTTGGTGATGATCCAGGATGGTGATGTTCTCTGCCTTGGCTGCCATTTGCTCGAGCACTTCCCGCTTGTAGCTGAAGTCCACCATGATTACCTGTCGGCCGGTTACATCCGGTGGAGCATCGCCATAGCGGCCAGGGTGAAACTCAACGTCACCCAGAAATTTGCGAACAACCCAAGCCGCCCCAAAGCCATCGGCACAGTTGTGGTGGTAAATACATAACACTTTCATGGTCTCTCCTTAAATTCGCCCAGCCAGAGCGAGCAAGCTGGCGCCGATGATCAACAGCAGCGCTAGGCCGGTGATGGTATTTCTGTTCATTATCTTTTCCGTGTGAAACGCGGACCTCACTGTTCGTGAAGGCCCAGCTCTTTATCTATCCGCATGTTCTCGAGTCGCTCTCTTGCGCTAAGAGTGCGCGGGCCTCTCGGTTTGGGTGGCGTTGGTGGGGTAGGTGGGGGAGGCGGTGGCCTTGGTGCCGTTGGTTTTGGCGGGGTGACGGCTTTGGTTTTAGGTAGCACTTTGCGGCCTGCTGTTGCCTTTTCCCGATACTCTATCCGCTTTTGGGCCTTGATACGCTCAGCGTTCTTGGCGTAATAGGCGCGGGCGTAGCGCTGCTTCTCCGTTATCGGCTCAGTCATTGGGCCTCCTTGCATCGGCAGTTACTGATGGTCACCTCATTTCTATGCCCAAATAGAGGCTCAACTGTGCAGCCATCAAAAAGCCACTTACCAAGAAGCTTGCCCATATCATTCTGCTCGGTGCGGTTGGCATCAAGAGCGCCGACGCACACACCGCACTGACATCGCGCGACAAATCCGTTTGGCCTCGCTTTATTCCTCATGCTGGATCTCCTGGCGGGTTCGCTCTTCGTACTGATTAGCCATAGTCAGCGGGAATACTTTTATAGTGCGGTAATGGCGCATCACCTGCTTCCATACCTTGTCGGCGAAACCGTTGACGGCGGCAATGCGTATTTCGGCCAGGCTGGCAGCGGGCTTCTCAGCGATGGCGACTGCAACACGATCATGCCAATCAAACTCGTTCCATTCCCCACTGTCTTTTTCCCACTCAACGAAGTGCTCATTAAGTAGTGAAAGCAATCGTGAATTCTGCGCGGCCAGCTCATCCCGCTGGGTCAGCACTGAGCGAATCTTCTCATTGAGCTCAATAATGCTGACGTGGTGCTGCTCACACTCGACAGCCAGCCCCCGCACCCGTTCGACGACTTCATCCTGCGTCAGCTTGCCGTGCGGATCGCCGATGACCTGTCGAATATCGGCCAATGCCATCAACTCACCCATCAGCACTTTGCCTTCATCTTCCAGGGTGCCGCCGTTCTGGCCGACGGATTCGATATGCTTCTCGTCCGGCCATTCAGTTTTTTGTTTGTCCATCCTGTAACTCCAAATCGATGATGATGACCGGGCCTTCGCGCCGGGCGTGGGTAGGGGGGTAGCGCAGGCCGTCTTTAATCCAGGGGCGGCCATGTTCTATGGCGTGGGTAATATCTTGATGAGCCTTGGAACCAGGGGCGACGGTTTCACGGGCGGTGTTCATGGCTACCCTTCCTCAGAACTTTTTGCCGTTTGCCGCTGCCCGGTTCTCGGGCTTGTGATCAGCTCGACTCATGTTGTAAGCGAGCTTTTCTACCAGGGCGCCGGCAACGTCATACCCGTAGCCGCCCGCGTAATCGAGAATGCGGATCATGGCATCGGCCAGCTCGACCTCTGCCATGGGGCGGTGCGGCAGCTTGTCATCCATCAGGCCCTTACGCTCGCCCTCCATGGCTTCTGCCACTTCGCTGACGATCAGCATCAGCAGCTCGCCCTTGTTGCGCTGCAGTGGCTCACCGGTACTGATGTCGTTCCACCAGCCGCCAGTTTTCGCCAGGCCATGGCATAAGTGCTGCGCCTGGATGATTCCAGCAAGCGCCTCTTCTGGGGTGATGCCGCCCGGCGGAAGGTGAAACGAATGTGACTCCAGAATATGGTCACAGATTGATTCGATAGCGCCATTCACTTTGATGTTGTTATTCATTCCTGCTCTTCCTCTCCGCTGTAGTCCCGCCGCCATAACCAGACGGCGTTATCGTCGTAACTCGGCTTGTGCCGATCGGGGTATTTGTTCCAGCCCGGCTCGCTTTCTTTGTGGTACCGGCAGTTGCCGCAGCCACAGCGCCGGGTTCTTATCCATTGCTTGATCATTGGGTTCCTTACATGGCCAGCAGCAGGGCGGGGTATTGCAGGCCGATGGGCGCGAAGGGTATGTCGTCGTCAAAGTCTGCTGGCGGTTCGTTGTACTGGGGTGGAGCGGGCTGGCGCTGCTGGCCTCTTTGTTGCTGACCGCCTTGCTGTTGGCTGCCCTGTGCTGGCGCGTGCTGGCCGGCACCCTGGGGCTTGCCGCCCAGCATCTGCATGGTGCCGCCCATGTCGACCACAATCTCGGTGGTGTAACGGTCTTGGCCGCTTTGGTCTTTCCACTTGCGGGTTTGCAGCCGGCCCTCGATGTAAACCTGTGAACCCTTGCGCAGATACTCACCGACGATTTCGGCGAGCTTGCCGAAGAACACCACGCGGTGCCATTCGGTGCGCTCTTTCTGCTGATTGGTTTGCTTGTCCTTCCAGGTCTCGCTGGTGGCCAGGGTGACGCTGGTGGTGGCATTACCATTCGGCATGTAGCGCACTTCCGGATCCTGACCCAGGCGGCCGATAAGAATGACTTTGTTGATGCCTCTGTTGGCCATGATGGCTCCTATGCTGATACGCCGAAGTCGAGCCGCACTTTGCCGGTGGGTAGCTCCTGAATGCGGGCGGCCTCTTTGCCGTTACGGTAAAACCAGCGACCACGAGGGTCGTGATGGCTGTATTGATATTTGAGTCGGGCCAGCATGCCGTCGGCCCGGGCGATACTTTTCAGTACCCGGTGTTGTTGTGGTGCAGATCATCGGGGGTGAACTCGTTTTTTGGCTCCGACTCTACCGGCGCTGGCGCGGGCAACTCCGGTGATACTGGCTCGATATCCGGTGATAACGGCACCTGCTCCGATGATTGCGGGAACAGCAGATCCGGCCTTTGCATCAGCTCGCCACCTCCCTGCATTAACTGGTCCCGCTCGATGTAAGTGCGACGCGGGGGTGACTGCCGACCGTAGGGGTCGAACATCAAGAACTTACTGCCCTTGTTGTTGCCACTTACCGGCAAGCCTGTTTCCGAGTTAACGAATGCAATGCGGCCTTTGACTACCTCGCGGATCTCATTGCATCGTTGCAGGGCATCCCAGTACCAACCTACCGAACTGTCATCCATTGCCAGCATGACCGAGCCAATGCCGCGCTCTTGCAATTGAATGGCCAGGGCAACCCAAGGCGGGGTGTTGGAGTAGGGCGGGTTGATCCAAACGTAATTTCCGCTTGGTATGAGACTAACGACTCGTTCTATGGTGGCGGTTGTCAGGGCGTCATCGGCTTCGGTGATGTAAAGGGGGTGCTTGGCGTTGCCATCGTCGGCACACATGTCGCCGCAAAAATCGAACTCGCGATCCATGGCCATATAAACCGCCATGGGGGTAGCCCAGCTGTCTCTGCTCACGCGACCCCCTGGATAATTACTTTTCGATGGCCTTCGGAGTCGGCTTTGCTGATGATGCCGCGGGACTCCAAGGCGTCGGTTAGCCAAGCGGCGCGGTTGTAGCCTATTTTGAACTGGCGTTGAATTGAGCTGACTGACGCTCGCTCAGTTCTCTGCACAAACTCAACAGCGGACGGGTAGAGTGGGTCGTCTTCATCTCGGCTTTCCGTTGGTAGCTTGATGGCCTGTTTGTTGCCATATTCCTCCTCGCCTCCCAGCGCTTCAATCAAGTCAGGAATGAAGCGGCTCAGCTCACCGGTTACCAGCGCAAAGTCGGCATCGAAGCGGGCGGCGGCGTCTTCACTGGTGATGTCGTCGTTTTGCTCCTTGAGCTCGTCGCTGTATTTCATGCGCTTGATGCTCAAGTCATCTTTGAGCACAAAGCTGATGGTCTCGGCCCAGTTGAGTGCCAGACTGGTGACCAGCTTGTCGGCTTCCAGGTGGGCTTTCATTTCTTCATCAAGCAAGTCCTGTTGTTTGGCTCGAATGATGCCGCCGTGCTCTAGGGCGGAGTGCAGCTCGGCTTCATCTTCCAGTGCAAAGCCTGCCGGGGCGGTGCCTTCTTTTAGCCAATCGGTCAGGGTGATCTCGGCAGGTGCGGCCAGGCTGATGGGGATCACCGGCAGCGAGCCAATGCTCTTGCGCAGCAGGGCCAGCAGGTTCTCGGCCTGTTTGAAGCTGCCGGCATCAACGGCGATGAAGCCGTCTTTCGGGTTTATCCAGGCATAGGTTTGCTGGAATCGACTGAAGGCGCGGGGCAGCAGACTGACAATCACTTCCTCCTTGATGGCTTCCTTCTCTTTTTTCTTCAGTGCCCGGCCTTCTTCGATTTCCAGCGACTCTACCTTTTCGGCCACCATGTCGTTAATGACCGAGGCGGGGATGACCTTCTCTTCTTTCTTTGCGAGGATCAGCAGCTGGCCGTCGGCGTAATGGGCCAGGGTTTGCCCCTTCTTGCCCAGTGGCGAAACCCAACCGAACCGGCTCTGCTCCTGGCTGGAGCATGGGGTAAAGGGCAGGGCGTTGAGCTGCTTTTCCAGATCTTCCAGGGCAACATCGAACGGGCGGGTAAAGCGATAAATAAACAGGTTCTTGAAATACATAGGGCGTCCTTGAATGTGGGCCGGTGTGTCGTTTCGGTATTGGTAAGGGCTGGCGCCGGCGAACGCTTACCGGTAGCGAAAGGGTGGCGGGTCTTTCCCCGCGGTCAGCCGGTCACGCCGCCATTTTTTAGCCGTCGAGAGGCGAGGAGCTGGCAGCGCCCGGTTGTCGGTGTTATTGGCCCCAACGCCGACTGGGGTTAGAGAAAGGGGTTGGGTAAAATGGTGCGCACCAGCGCGTGAAGAGAGGGCCAGGCAGTGTGGTTATAAGTCCGATTGACGCTCAGTGATAAGCCAGTTCCAGTTGACTTGCTTCGTTAAATATTTCGCAGCTCTCAGAGCAGCTGCCGGAGTCAAACTTCCGGGCGGAAAGCGCGTTCTGGTACAGTGATTGGTAATCTTCATCGCTATGCATGCTGGCGATCCCCTCCAGTGAAAGATAACCGCGATACATGATTTCCTTGCTTGTCGCTCTGTGCCCGTCGCGGGCTTGTCTATTGTCGATAACCTCACGCTTAAACACGGTCATCAGGCCCGGCTCATCAAGGGTGGCCAACCCGATCTTTGGGGTGGATTTTTTGATGCAGAACACGCAGTTTCCCAGGTGCTCAGGTATTTGAAGATCGAAAGGTTGCTCGCCCCACCAATTCAGCACATCCTGCTTATCGAAATCTGACAGCTCAGCCAGGTAGCGAATGCCCGCCTTTTCCGACAGCCGCCTAGGCTCATCGGCGCGAATTCCAATCCATGTGGTGTAGTGGCCTCGGCCAAAATTGTCATCGCAATATTTTTTGTATGGCTGCAGCTTCATCCGATCGGTGCAGAACGCTCCGCCGATATATGGCGTGCCGTACTTCCTTACCGTGTGAACAAATGGTTCCATCACCGGCATGCGGTGAGTTTGGATATCTCCGGCGCCGAAAACTTCATATCCGTTACCTCGCCCCAGTTCTGGGTTAATGTTCACCCGTAGCACGGTTAAAGGGATATCCCAGAACTTGACCACCTCACGCACGAAGCGGTAGGTGAGAGGATGCTCGGCACCGGTATCCATGAAGATGTAGTGAACATCCCACCTCTCATGGATGCGTTTTTGCTCCATTAGCCAGACCAGATATGCGCTGGTCCTTCCGCCTGAAAAGCTGACTACGTGTTTCATGGTTTCCTGTGGGGGTGTCAGATAACTCGGACCATGCGAGTAGAGTTCAAAAAAGAACCCGCACGGGGCGGGCTAAAACACTCAGGGTTACATTGACGTTGACACATCGGCCAAGGGCCATCCGGTTTCCCATCCGCACCCTGTCACAAGTTGAATAAGTGGATGACCTTTGCCGATGGTTGCCCATTACGCCGGGCCAGCGCCGTGGTATGGTTGGGATGCAAACGACAACCAACACACGGAGAAAAGAAATGACCGATCAGGAAATTGAAAAGCGGTTCAGAGATATGCACAACACGATAGCGTCGCTGGAACTCATGCTGGCGCAGACCATGACCATTGCCGTACAGAACAGCAAGGACCCGGAGGCAGTATTCACCGATCTACAGGTGTGCTTTGCGCAGAAGATGGCAGACCTTGGGCTTAAGGAGGGCCATCCATCGTTTGAATCTGGCGCCCGGGTGTTTACCTGCGTTAAAACCAGTGCCCTCACCTGATGTAACTCTTTCACCGGGCTGAAGTTTCCAGCCCTCTTGCTGATTGCACTCAAGGCAATCATCCGCACAGCGATTGATGAGGTGTCTTGTTTTGGCATAAGACGCCAATAATTCATCAAGCGCCTCTTTTGCATAGCCCTCATCAGCCTGGGAGAACTTCTTATCTCTCGCTTTGTAACCCTGCTGGGTTGAGCGGTATCCAACCGTTCTGGCGGAGAAAACCCCGCCGCCCAATTCAGCGCTGACCTTAATCGCTGGGTCACCTTCATCATCATTGCATCGCGTCACCAGCACTTGGCGGTCACCTATTTCAAAAATCTTTGCGAATGTCATGCTTTCCTCTCTTCTCGAACAATTAACGGCCAAGGGTTCTGGGCTTCACCAGGTGAAAATGTCGCATAACAATTTACCCGGAGCCCTTGCCGTTGAGCCCGGGGCTACCCAAGCTCGCCACTTACACGCCGACTGGCTGCGCTACGGCCCGAACCAGCGCCATGATGCCGGTCTGAATGTCGGTTTTGCCGATGTCAGCCCACCTGATGGGTTCCGCATCTACAAAACGTTCAAACTCGGCATTATCGTCAGTGTTACTGGTGGCATTGTGCATCTTCTCCCGCTGTTGTTTTTCCAGCGCGCCTTTCAGCTCATCACACAAAACCATCAACTCCCGCCCCTGCGACTTGATGCGGTTCATCAGGTCGATTTCTTCTTGGCTTAACTCGCGGTAGCCGGAGATTTTGCGGTGTTGGTTTTCCATCTTGATCGCCTTCTGTAGTCATTGATGAGAGTTGCAGTGCAACGGTCAAGGGTTCTGCTGCTGGCGCTTGGCCCCACCGCTCCAAGCATGCCTTTCGTCCCGGTTACCCTAATCAGCTTTCTCCGCACAGGGAGCGAGATTATTAACCGCCGTAACTAGAAACCCTCTCGGGAGTCTCAGCTTCAAAACCCTTGCCGTTGCCCGCTCGCAAGCGGGGTTCGGGGCCGGTCTCACTGGCCAGGTGTCTTGCATCCGATGCTGATATCAGATGGTTCGATGCTTTTTTTTGTTTGGCAACGGAGCTTCCTGTTCACCGACTGCAATCAGCGTTAGTCGGTGGTCGCTGGCTATTCAGACATGCGGCGTACAGCTCCTGTGCCTGCTGGTTTGGGCACACCACATGAATACTTCATGCCCTACGCGGCCCATTCCCGCTCGGGTCTTCGGCAGTTATTCCCTGTCCCGGCTAACCGGGGTGGGGTCCGAACATTGCTGCCCGGGTATGGCGACTGCCTCGCGTGGTCCAGTGATGTGAAAGAGCGTTACAAGATTTGCTTGTGCTGACGATACTAGTTTTGCTTGGTTTTTAATGCAAGAAAAAATTGTGTTCGATAAGAGATTTATTGAGAGGGCAATTGATGGCGTTAAGATGGCGGGCACAAAAAAAGCCCGCACTGGGCGGGCCTGGATGTTTGGCTTTAAGCGGTCGCTTGCCGGTTAGTTGGCGGGCTGCGTCTGTTGGCGCGGCTGGCTGTAAACGCCCTCCATGATTTTACTGTTCATCTCCATGGCGTCCGCCTGAAAGGTCTGGTTGCCCCATTGGGTCACGACATTATCCTTAAAGGTCACTACCAGACGGTCGCTGGCCATGACCTCGTTGTCCATCCTGACAAAACCAATCATGACCGGGTTCCAGTAGACCCAGCGCTCTCTGTCCTGGTTAACATCGGTGCGCCTGGGGTCGCCAATCGCCTGCCTGACCTGCTGTTTTTTCATGCCCAGCTCAAGATAGCTCGATGCCTGGTTGTAGTTGATCTGGTTACCGGCGCAGCCGGCCAACAGCCAGGCGGAGGCTGCCAGCGTGATTAACTGCCATCTGTTCATGATAGTCGTGCTCCCTATTGTTGTTATTGGCCGACAGGGCGGCGCAGAGTGAGTCTGTATTTAATCAGAATACCCGACCCGAGAACACCACTGGGCCGACGATGGTGCAGTTGCCGTTGATGGGGATGATCTGCTCGGGCCAGTTGGGATTGACCGGCTTGAGGTACTTTTGGCCGCCCTCGATGATCAGCTTCTTGAAGGTGGCCTCGTTGTGGTCATCCAGCCGGGCCACCACGTAGCTGCCATGGCGAACGTCGGCGGCGGGGTCGATGAAGATGAGGTCACCATCACGAAACAGCGGCTCCATGCTGATGCCCTGCACCCGCAGCACAAAGGTGCGGTCGCTGCAGGATACCGGGCAGGGGTATAGCACGGCCTCGGCTGGATGGATCTCGGAGATATCGCACCAGGCACCGGCAGCCACCCAGCTGATCAGCGGATAGCGGCCTTTGATAGAGGGTCCTTCCACAACATTGGAAGGTTTTTCCGCTTCATCACTCCCGAATTCAATCCATACCTTGGAGCAAGATAGCGCCGCAGCAAGTGCCTCGAGTCTCTTTCCTTTCGGATTCGACTTGCCGGACTCCCACTGCTGAACAGCCTGATAGGTAACACCTACAGCGTCTGCGAGCTGTTCTTGAGTTAACCCGATCTCGCCTCTACGACCCTTTATGCGCTCGCCTTTTGATTCTTTCATGAGCCCCACTCGCGTCTTTTATTAACGTCAAATCGTACAAGGTGAGCTTGTGTAAATCATTGCAATATTCTCTTGCATGATTTTTCGGGTGGTCGTATCCTTACCCACAAGAAACACTTGCAACGGATATAAAGTATGAGCGGTAACGACGGAGACACAAAGAACCCAGTCGATTTAATCATGAACCGAACGGGAATGACGCTGGAACAGATTGGCGAAATCGTTGGTGTTAAATGGCAATCAGTTCAACAGTGGCGCAAGCGAGGCTCCATTCCTCCTCGTCATATTAAAAAGCTGGCGCAAAAAACCAAGATACCCCGCCGTGAGTTGGCGCCTGAACTGTATTGAGCCTCACTCATTACCTTCCTGTTGAGCCATTACCGTTTCACCTTGAATTACTGATATGAGGCCATGATGACAAACCAAACAAACCAGCCAGCTGGCGCCGATATGCAGCCAGATCACAAAGTAGGGCGGCGGCAAATGAGTGTGGTGTTTCACCACAACCACCGTGCCCCCGCCGCATCTACCGAGTTACACCTGTTTGCCACTCACATGGACATTTCTGAGTTCTATGTACCGATGTGGAGTGCTGCCACGTTGCTGGGGTATCTCCGTTTTGAGCGCCGTGGCGAACAACATAAAACTACCGGCTTCGCTAAGACCCTTTCGACAAGGTACTTATTAGTTGGATTGCTCGCGGCGCATTCTCCAGCCCCCAGTCCATTAGTTTCATTGTCAGGTGTTTTATGGAATCGGCGGGAAGTGCTTGAATCTGCGTTTTTACGCGCGACTTCTCTGCCTGGCTTATGTTGCCCTGAGCAATGCCGAGCTCAAGCAAGCGCCGAAGTGTGTCTTCATGAAGATTAACGGTCAGCACGTTAAGTTCAGCGCCCAGCCCGCCTTCGGGGTCAATATAGTCTTGACCATCTCCGGTTATTTTGGCGGCCTCTACCTTTGTGCCACCTTCAAGCAGCGTTGTTGTGATGAGCTCAACCAAACCGTGATGCTCCATGTAGATCAAGCATTGGGTGGCGTTCTTCTCATCGTCGGCCAAACCCTTGATGTCATCCCAATGAACAAGCTCAAACGCATCTTCGTTCAAGCGTTTCAATATGGCGTTTTGAAGCTCTCTATCCATTTTCATTGCTGGGCCTCCTGTGGCGCCTTTCTTGTGTGGAAACAGAACGATACCACAGTTGGCCCGGCACCCTATTTACTGGTGAGGTCATGATGACAGCTACCGACAAGAAGAAAACGAGAAGCCCCAAACGAGTTTCACACAATGACCCGCTGACCGCCGCTTACCTATTGGGGCAGCAGCACAACATCAGTGAGCTGGCGCGGTTGCTGGGCAAGAGCGGCAACATTCTCAGCAACAAGCTGAACCCGGATTGCGACAGCCATCACCTGACCCTGGCCGAAGCGGTGGCCATTACTGAGCTGACTGACGATGACGCCATTATCGAGGCCTGGGCGCACAGCCGCGGCAAGGCGTTGGTGGCGGTGCCGTCTGGCGAGTCTACCGACGAAGAGCTGGCCGATCAGGTGATGCTGGTGAACGAGGTGATTAGCGCGGTGTTTCATGAGCTGCGCCAGGCCCGAAAGGATGGGGTGATAGATCCGCAAGAGCATCAGTCCATTACCGGTGCGGTACAGAACGCGGTGCGTGAGCTGCTTAACCTGGATGCCGATGTAGCGGCCAGTGTGCGTGAGTTACCTCGTTCATTAGCAAGATAAAGCCCGGGCCTGCCGGCAGGTAAGGCTCATTACAGTCACGGAATAGCAGCTGGGCTTCGGTCGCCCGGCATAAAAAAGACATGAAAAAACCCGCAGCTTTAGAGGGCATAGCGGGTTTCATCAACAACCAAACAAGGCAGTTTGATATGCAAAATTCTAAGCAAAAACCCCAACAAGTGCAAGGCAGCCAGTGGCTAACGCAGAACTGCGGCCGCCGAATGCTGTTTGCCGATGTGGCGGCGGTGGTGGGCACGGCTCGCAAGAGCCTGATGCCGTTGCTGGCGCAAGAGTACCGGGCCCGTAATGCCCGCATGGCTGCTCGCCTGGCTAACACCAACAGCGCTGGGGGTGAGCTATGAGCAACGTGGTGGCATTACGCGCTGATATGCCAGCGGCAGCGGCACCTACAGCAGCAGAACGAGGGCAGAAAGTGGCAAATGTTGATAATGGGTTTGTGCGCACTGCGACAGAAATCCAAAAGGCCAAATGTCGGTTGCGGCTGGCGGGTCGTGAGCACAACGTGCTTGAAGCCATCATTCTGTCTACCTATGGCTGGAACAAGAGCAAGGATAGGGTAACCAACACGTATCTGGCTCGACTATGCGACCTTGACGATGCGGCTGTAAGTCGTGCGCTGGCCAGCCTGGCAAAGCGCAAAATCATTACCCTGGAGAAGCAGGGAATAATGAAGGTGGTTGGCATCAACAAGCATCTGGATGAGTGGATTTATCAGCGGGAGCCGCAAAAAAAGGACTCAAAGAAGCTTGTCAATTTCGACAAAACTCTTGTCGATTCCGACAAAAAGCCATGTCGTTTTCGACAAAAGGAATTGTCAGAAACGTCAAACACCATAGACAGTCACACCATAAACAAGGATCTAAAACCCTTCTCGTCGCAACTCGCTGTCGCTCGTCCCGACACAGAGGTGGCAACTCGGGTTATTCCCGATGCGGCAGTGCAAACCCCCAACGGCAAGAGCTGGGGCAGCCAGGACGACCTGACCGCCGTGCAGTGGATTTACAAGCGAGTGCTGGTGAACAACCCGACGCAGAATACGCCCAACTGGGCCGACTGGGCCAACACGGTCCGGCTGATGCGTCAGTTGGATGGCCGAACGCACCAGGACATTTGCGCGCTGTTCGACTGGGCAAGCCGGGATGAATTCTGGCGCACCAACGTGCTGAGCCCGGCCAAGCTGCGCAAGCACTGGGACACCCTGGCGGCACGGATGATCAAGGGGGCCCCAAATCAGGGCGGCAACAGCGGCATGGTTGATCCGGAAGACACATCCTGGATTAACGGCGACTGGGGGTACTGAGCATGACCAACAAACCAATGAGCCTGGCCGAGATTGCCAGCACCCGTGATATTGCGCTGGGTGGCCAGCCGTATGAGCAGGCAGGCCCCGCCCCGATCAGCGATACCGACGCCAAGGTGGTTGGCCGGTTGCTGGAGCAGCTGAAACTGGTGTTTACCGCCTGGAAACACGCCTTCCCTACGCCAGAAGCCGAGAAACGAGCAGGGCGTGAGTGGACCAGGGCGCTGGTGGATGCGAACTGTACGGAGCGGGAGCAACTGGCTCGCGGTATGCGGGTAGCCAGAACCCAGAGCATTCCGTTCTTTCCCAGCCCCGGCATGTTTATCGAGTGGTGCGAGCTGACCCCCGAGTCGATCGGCCTGCCCAGCGTTGACCAGGCGCTGCATGAGATTGCACGCCGCCGGAGTTCTCACGTTGCGGTGACCCTGGCTGCCAGAGCGACGCGGTTCGAGCGTGGCACCCTGACGGAAAAAGAGTTTCGCCCGGTATTCGAGCGCGTGTATGCCGAGCTGGTGCGCCGGGTGCTGGAGGGTGAAGACCTTGAAGCCGAGATCCTCAAGGCGCTACCCACCAGAGAGCAGGTTCAGCACTCGCCGGAGTATTACCACCAGGCGGGGCTTAAAGGGCTGGCGCTGGTTAAGGCCAAACTTGGAAGGAGATCGGCATGATGGCAGTACAGGCATGGATTGCCCTGGCCCTGGTGCTGGTGGTGGTGATTTACGGTGTGCTGGCGCTGTCTGGCGTGGGTGTTGATGGGGGTGATCATGAAGAGCAACGGTGAACGGATTTTGGCGTATGCCGAGCAGCGCAAGCAGTTCACGCCGCAGGATGTGCGGGACGAGCTGGATATTCCGCACACCTCGATCAGCGGCGCCATTGGCCAGCTGGTGCATAGCGGTGAGTTGATGGTGATTGAGAAGGGTGTGTATCGGGCGATGAACCGAAAAATCAAACGCGAGCTTGAGCGGCTGGTGTTGTTTGGCAAGGCGGGGAGGGTGGCATGAGCGAGTTAATGGGATTCAGTTTTGGTAACAGCCAGGTGCGGGTGATTGAGCAGAATGGCGAGCCGTGGTTTGTGGCCAAGGATGTGGCCGAGGCGCTGGGTTATGCCCGTGCTCGTGATGCCATTTCCGACCACTGCAAGGGGGCGGTGAAACGCCGCATCCTTACCGCAGGCGGAGAGCAGGACGCCACCATCATTCCTGAGCGCGACCTTTACCGGTTGATCATGCGCTCCAAGCTGCCGAGTGCCGAGCGGTTTGAGGAATGGGTGGTGGGTACCGTATTGCCCAGCGTTCGCCGGCACGGTGGTTATGTTGCCGGGCAAGAGCACGACACGGATCCGGCGTTGATTATGGCCAAGGCGTTGCAGGTGGCCGACTCGGTGATCAAGGAAAGCGCGGCAAAGCTGGCGCAGGCCGAGCAGGTGATTGCCGCTGCCACGCCGAAGGTGGCGTTTGTTGATCGGTACGTGGATGCCTCTGGCCTGCAGAACATCAGCAACGTGGCCAAGATGCTGAACTACGGGCCGATCAAGTTCTCGCGTCTGCTGGAGTCCGACAAGGTGCTGTATCGCTGCGGTGGCGCCCTGGTACCCAAGCAGGAGTTTATCGACAAGGGCCTGTTCGCGCTGAAAACCGGCGAGGCCAACGGTCATTCGTGGATGCAGACCAAGGTAACGGCCCGGGGAGTGGGTTGGCTGGCGCAGCGTTACGCCACCGAGGTGATGGGCGCGTGATCGATAAGCCCTTTATCAATGTGGCCTACCCGGATCAAACCCTGGCCGAGGCGGCCGATCAGGCGGCGTTACGCATTCACCAGGCAAGAACGGCCCAGATCAGCAGCAACAGCATTACGGCCGAGCTGAACAACATGAACGAAGAGCGGCAGGCGCGAGCCAGGCATTGGCTTAATCACTACCGCCGCCCTGACCGCAACAAAAAAGAAGAGAGCGGAAAACGATGACCTTAGGACCCCGACAGAACTGGAAGGTGAAGAAAGCGAAAATAGCGCTGATGGCCAAACAGACGCCTCAACAGCTGGCGCTGCGCCGTAGCCGGGAAATGGCGGTGAGCTTGCGCCGTGCGATGAAGGCCGGTCTGGTACCGAGCTTAAGCGAGCTGCTGGCCATGGCCGAGGCGCAGGAAAGCAAGGAGCTGCGCGGATCGGTCAGTCATGAAGCGCTGAAGCTGGCGCTGGAAGCACGCAATAAAAGCAAGGGGGCGGCATGACCCAGGCCCTGATTGCCCAACCGGTCTTCAACGATGAGCTGGGGCTGTTGATGTTTCGCCCCGCCGAGCGAGACCTGCAGGCGTTTCGCTTACTACTGGATAAACAGCCAGTATTGCTGGCGCCGGTACCTGACGAGCTGGCGGTGGTGGCCCCCGGGCTGATTGAGCACCAGGGCGAGGCAAGCCGATTACCCGGGCAACTGGTGCTGGCCTTTATGCAGCAAGATAAGGTGTATCAGGCGTTGGGTGGAACGGCGGCCTTTACCCAGTGGCAGGGTCGCGCCGATCGATGCGCCATTCACGGCGATGACTGCATTGGCGGCTTTACCTGGTCATCGGGCCGGTATCCGGTACCGCTGTGCTGGCATCATGACAATGCGCACAGTGCGGAACCGCTGCCGAACGTAGAGGCGGTGGTGGTGCGCCGTCTGGCGGCCTTTGGTATGAGCCGAGTGGCGGCGTTTGTAGGGCGGGCCCGCGGTGGTGATGTGTCGGCTGCCGAGCTGGCATGGTGGGCCTCTGCTCATGGGGTACACGCCCTGTTACCCGAGTCGCTGGCGCTGACGGCATTGGGGCGCAAGGCCACGATTACCGATCGGCACACGGCGCACGGTTGGAAGGATACCGATGCCCGTTACGACACTCGAGACCATATTGCGGAGGTGCGCGAAATGGTCAAGCCGATCAAGTTTGAAGTGGATTCAAGCCCGCCGGCCAGCTTTATGGCTCGGCCCAAGCTGACCCGCTGGCAGAGCGAGGCCTATTTGAAGTTCGTGCGCAGTCAGCCCTGTGTGGTGACCGGCAGCAGCGAAGCAGTAGAGGCGCACCACATGATCGGCAATGGTCACTCGGGCATGGCGATGAAGACCCACGACCTGATGACGTTTCCGTTATGCCACGACGAACACATGAAGCTGCACGATGGCGGCTGGCAGCGCTGGGAGCAGGCGCACGGTTCGCAGCTGGCGCATGTAATGGCGACATTGAACAAAGCGGCAGGGCTGGGGGTGTTTGGATGATCCGCAAAGCAAAGGTAAGAGCGAGACCGCAACCGGTGCCGGGCGGCATGAACAAGACCGAGCAGGCCTATGGCCAACACCTCAAGCGCTTGATGATGGCCGGTGAGATTGAGTATTACGCCTTTGAGTCGTTCAAGCTGCGCCTGGCTAACCGCACCTTCTACACGCCGGACTTTGTAGTGATCCGCGATGGCATGCTCGAGCTGCACGAAGTGAAAGGCTTCTGGGAAGACGACGCCAGGGTAAAGATAAAGGTCGCCGCCGAACAGCACTGGATGTTCACCTTCGTGGCCATCAAGAAAGCGGGCGCCGGCTGGGCCATAGAAGAATTTTAAGGGATAACAATGCGCTTACAATATGCTTTAACCATGAATGACCCTAAATCCCCCGACGCCGCCGCCATGCAGTCGGTGAGCAGCACGGCCACCAGCGGTCTGACCCGCACCGACATTCTGACCGCACTCGGTTACCTGCAAAGCAAGGAGGGCGCCGGGCTGGCGCTGATGTATGCCAAGTACGCCAAAGACGCCGGTGAGTTTAAGCGCGCCGTGAAGGCAGCCGCGACCGAGGCCCAGGCGTTGGCGATCAAGGTGGTGGGCAAGGGTAAGGATCGAAAGGCCGCTGTCATCGCCCAGTCGCTGGCCCGGCTGGCAGTGCTGGAATATTGCCGCACCGCCGACACCCCAGGTGCAAAGTGCCGCTGTGGTGGCACCGGTCGCATCGCCGATGCCGAGCTGATCGCCAGGGCGGCGAAGGATGCCAAGCCGGACGAACTGACCCGCCCCTGCGAACGCTGCCGGGGAACCGGTTTGCGCCCTGTGCCGGCATCCCGCGTGTACCGTGCCATCGTCACGCTGGCGCCTGAGTTGGCCGAGCACACCTATTACCGCCACTGGCGCCCGGTGTACGACAGTTTGCTGGCCTGGTGCTACACGCAAGAAGAGCGCGCCGAAGCGGGGTATATGAAGCTAACTCGGAGAGAGGCGGCGTGATTGGATGGGATGCATGTATAAATAAACAGCCTGTACACTTGTACATTGTCTGAAAATGGCATAGATTGGCACCCATAGTGGGGTAAATAGATTTATGACGCTCCCCGCGAACAATTCAGAACCTCGGCATCCGCCGGGGTTTTTTCGTTTCCAAGCCCGCCATTGTGCGGGCTTTTTCATTCCCCGCGCGGGGTAACGGATATGCCTGTGCCAGAAAAAGACCCCAACCTGTGGGCACTGCTGGCGGCCTGGCTCGCCCATCACTCACCGACTATCTACGGCTTTTCATTGGCTGTGGGTGTGGCCATCGTCCGGGTGATCTATGGCGGAGGCACGGTTCGCCAGATGATATTGGAAGGCGCATTGTGCGGCCTGTTGAGCCTGACGCTGACCAGTGGCCTGGATCTGATTGGCCTGCCGATATCTGCCGCGGCGTTTGTGGGCGGCATGGTGGGCTTTATCGGTACTGAGGCGGTGCGTGAATTCGCGATGAAGTGGATCGGCACGAAGGTGGAGGACTGATGAAAGAGCTCTCTTGGATTGATAAGGCCCGGCAGTATCTAGGTCTGCGCGAAGACACCGGCCGCCAACACCACAACGAGCAGTTGCTCGATATGCTCGACAGCATGGGCAGTTTCAACGGCGAGGCCAAGGCCTGGTGGCGCGAAGATGAAACCCCCTGGTGCGGATTGTTCGTTGGCTATGTGCTCGGTGTGTGTCAGCGGTATGTAGTAAACGAGTGGTATCGGGCATCGTCCTGGTGCAATCCCATCATGAGCCGGCTGGACGCCCCGGCCTATGGCTGCATCGTGACCTTCACCCGCTCGGGTGGTGGCCACGTCGGCTTTGTGGTGGGGCGAGACAAGCACGGCAACATCATGGTGCTGGGCGGCAATCAGGGCAACGAGGTGAACATCCGGCCGTTCGCCCTGAGTCGCGTCACCGGTTACTACTGGCCCAGCCGGCTGGTGGATGGCAGGCCGGTGAAGTCCAGCCCGGCCAATGACCGCTACCAGCTGCCACTGCTGACCAGTGGCGGCAAGGTGTCGGAGGATGAGGCATGATGCGCCTGGCACCTTACGTCGCCATCGCCATGACGGCGTCTTTCATGATATTGGCGGTGTCCCATACCAATCTGAAAACCGAGCTGGCTGATGTGCGCCGTGGCCATGCCGAGCAGCTGCTCGATATGGCCGCTGCCTCCGCTCTCGATATGGAGCGGGTCACCCGGCACGCCGAGAGCCTGCAGGCCCAACTGGCTGCACTGGATGCCCAATACACAAAGGAGCTGAATGATGCACAGGCAAAGAATGGTGAGCTGCGCGCTGCTGTCGATGCTGGCGCTCGCCGGCTGCACATCCTCACCAAGCGGCCCACCCATTGCCCTGCAGTGTCCGGCACCGCCGACGATACCAGCCTGGGTGATGGTGCCACCGTCGAACTCGCCCCAGCTGCTCGACGCGCTTATTTCAATCTCCGAGCCGGAGTGACCAGCGACACCGCCAAGCTGGCGGCGTGCCAGGACATACTGCGGCAGATAACCAAGAGGGAAGGCGATGGACACCGACGCGCTACTGATTGAACTGATAGAGGCACTGCAGCGGCAGACTGCCGTGATTGCTGATCAAGCCGAGGCTATCAACCGTATGGCAACCAGCAACGAACGACTGGCCGACAGTAACCAGCAGCTCATTGCCGCCATGGCCGAGATGGATGCCCAAGAGGCTAACGATGCCGACATGCCGCAAGCCACTTACCTGGACGGAACGCCATGCTGAAGCTGAAGATGCTGAAGCCCACCATCAAGGCGGCTGACACCCGGCAGATCAGGATGGTGAACCCGGACAGCTGGCGCAACGACAAGACCAGCAGCGCCCAGCGCGGCTACGGCTACAAGTGGCAGCAGGCGCGGGCTAAGTTCCTGGCCGAGCATCCACTGTGTCGCTACTGCCTGGAGCGGGACAACATAGTGACCCCAGCCACCGTGGTCGACCACATAGTGCCGCACCGGGGCGACAGCAAGCTGTTCTGGCGTCGGTCGAACTGGCAAAGCCTTTGCGCCCGTCATCACAGCAGCGACAAGCAGCGCGAGGAAAACGGCGCACGTTAACCCCGCCAAAGGGGAGGGGGAGGATCCAAAGAAATTAGACACAAAAACTCTAGACCGCGCCCTCTCGCATTCGTAGATTTTTTTCCCGTTAACAGGAGATGTTAACTATGGCGTTAACTGAACAGAAGCGCCGGTATGCCGATGCGCGGCTGTCCGGTATGGGCAAGAAGGCGGCAGCTATTGCTGCCGGCTGCCCGGAGAAGTCAGCCTCACAGGCGGCCTCGCGCTATGAGAAAGACCCGGACGTCATAGCCGCCATGAGCCGAACGGTGGCAGTGCAGAAGGCGCGACCCGTCGATGTTCCTAAAGTGGATCCGGAGCCGCATATCCCCCGGCCCTCCGACGACCCCATGGTGTTTCTGCGCGAGATGATGAACGACCTGGAAGCCGAGCCGAGAATGCGGCTCGATGCCGCCAAAGCCTTGCTGCCCTATGTGCATGGCAAGGTGGCCGAGCAGGGTAAGAAAGACCAAAAGGCCGAAGCTGCCAAGAAGGTGGGCGGCGGCCGGTTCGGCACCAGCGCTCCACCCAAGCTGGCCATCGATAACACGAGGTAACTGCAATGGAATGGAGCACCGCCTGCCCCGACTGGGAAAATCGCATCGTCAAAGGGAAAAGCCTGGTGCCACTGGCGCCGCTGTTCCCCGACGAAGCGGAAGCCGGGCTGGAGGTGATGCGCCAACTGCGGATCGTGGACGCCCCCGGTAGCCCGACCATCGGCGAGGCCTGCGCCCCCTGGGTCAGCGACTTTGCCGGCTCGGTGTTCGGCGCCTACAACCCGGACACCGGCCGACGGGAGATCAAGGAATTCGCCTTGGTCATCCCCAAGAAGAATTCAAAATCTACCATAGCCGCCGCCATTATGCTGACCCTGCTGATCCGCAACTGGCGGGAATCGGCCGAGCTGATTGTACTGGCGCCAACCATAGAGGTAGCCAACAACGCCTTTGCCCCGGCGCGGGACATGGTCAAGCACGATGACGAGCTGTCTGACCTGCTGCACGTCAAGGACCACGTGCGCACCATTACCCACAGGGGCACCGGTGCCACCCTAAAGGTAGTGGCGGCCGACTCCAATACCGTCGGCGGCAAGAAGGCCAGCTTTATCCTGGTGGATGAAATCCACCTGTTCGGCAGCAACCACAACGCCGAGAACATGCTGCGCGAGGCCACTGGCGGCCTGGCATCACGGCCCGAGGGCTGCATCATTTACCTGACCACACAGTCGGACAAACCGCCCGCCGGCATCTTCCTGCAAAAGCTGCAGTATGCCCGGGGCGTGCGTGATGGCCGCATCAATGACAAACGCTTCCTGCCGGTGATCTACGAATTTCCCAAGGCCATGATCGACGCCGGCGAGCACCGCAGGCCGGAGAACTTCGGCATGGTAAACCCCAACCTGGGCTTTTCCGTCGACCGGGAATACCTGGAGCGGGAGCTGACCAAAGCCGAAGAGTCCGGCGAGGAATCGCTGCGCGGCTTTCTGTCCAAGTTTCTCAACGTCGAAATCGGCCTGGCGCTGCTGTCCAACCGCTGGGCCGGCGCCGAGTTCTGGGAGCAGCAAACCCGCCAGGACCTGCGCCTGGATGAAATACTAGCCCGAAGCGAAGTGGTGGTGGTGGGCATCGATGGCGGCGGCCTGGACGACCTGCTCGGGCTCGCCGTCGTGGGTCGCGACAAAGACAGCCGTGAGTGGCTGAGCTGGTGCAAGGCATGGGCTCACCCCTCGGTGCTGGAGCGCCGCAAAGAAATCGCCCCCCAGCTGCACGACTACGCACGCCAGGGTGATTTGATGCTGGTCAAACAGATAGGTGATGACGTTGAAGACGTGGCCGATATCGTCGAACAGCTCGACAGCTCCGGCCTGCTGCACCAGATAGGCGTCGATCCGGCCGGTATCGGGGCCATCCTCGAAGCCATAGTGGCGCGGGGTATCGACCAGGAGAAAGTGGTGGGTGTCAGCCAGGGCTGGCGACTGGGCGGAGCTATCAAGACCACAGAGCGCAAGCTGGCCGAAGGCAATCTGCTGCATGCAGACCAGCCCATGATGGCCTGGTGTTGCGGTAACGCCCGGGTCGAACCGAGAGGCAACGCCATCCTGATCACCAAGCAGGCCAGCGGCTCATCCAAGATAGACCCTCTGATGGCGCTGTTTAACGCGGTATCGCTGATGGCACTCAACCCGGATACCCCTGGCGGCACCCTATCGGGTCACATTCTCAAACACGGAATCAGGACACTCTAATGGGCCTAATCAAATCAATCGGCCGCCTGTTCGGCGCCAAGAGCGCCCCGGTCGCCATCGACACCCCGGAGAAGCTGGCCGCCGCCCTCGGTGCCGGATATGAAACCGTCACCGGCCAAACCATCAGTACCACCCGTGCCATGCAAATGACCACAGTGTTTGGCTGTGTGCGGGTGCTGGCCGAGTCGGTGGGCATGCTGCCCTGTCGTCTGGTGAAGGAAACCGGGCGCGAGCGGGAAACCGCCAGCGGTCACCGATTGCATCAGTTGATCAACATGTCCCCCAACGGCTACATGACTGCCCAGGAATTCTGGGAGCTGCTCATGGTCTGTCTGTGCCTGCGCGGCAACTTCTTCGCCTACAAGGTGTGGGCCATGGGCCACGTGGTGGAGCTGCTGCCCATTGACCCCGGTAGCGTCAAGCCCAAGCTGGGTGACGACTGGACCGTTACCTACGAGGTCACCTTCCGCGATGGCAGTAAACGCACGTTGACCCAGGACGACATCTGGCACGTGCGGTTGTTTACCCTGGACGGACTGAACGGGCTCAACCCCATTGCCTACGCCCGCCAGGCCATCGCCTTGGGGCTCTCGACCGAAGAGCACGGCAGCCGGCTCTTCACCAATGGCGCCGTTACCTCCGGCGTACTGGCCACCGAACAGCAACTGAGTGACGAGGCCTTCACCCGGCTGAAAGACCAGTTTCATGGCGAGCACATGGGCACGGCCAACGCCTACAAGCCGATGATTCTGGAGATGGGCCTGAACTGGAAGCCGATCAGCCTCAACGCCGAAGACAGCCAGTTTCTCGAAACCCGGAAGATGCAGCGTGACGAGATCTGCGCCATCTTCCGGGTGCCGCCCCATCTGGTGGCCAGTCTGGAAAAGGCCACCTTCAACAATGTCGAAAACCTCGGCCTGGCGTTCGTCAACTACTCTCTGGTGCCCTATCTGACCCGCATTGAGCATCGGATCCGTGTCGGCCTGCTCAGCGAGAAAGATAGGGCCAACCACTATGCCAAGTTCAACGCCGGCGCCCTGTTGCGCGGCGACCTCAAGGGCAGGTACGAATCTTACGGCAAGGGCATCCAGTGGGGCATTCTCAGCCCCAACGACTGCCGAGAGCTGGAAGACCTCAACCCGCGAGCCGGCGGCGACGTCTATCTGACCCCCATGAACATGACCACCAACCCAGAGGCGGGCAACAATGAAAACTAAACAACGCCTGGATATGCCGCTGACCATCAAGTCGGTCAGTGAAACTGGCGAGTTCGAGGGCTACGGTTCCGTGTTTGGTGTCAAGGACAGCCATTCCGACATTGTGGTGCCCGGTGCCTTTCAGAAGTCGCTGGCTCGATGGAAAGAAAAAGGCCAGCTTCCGGCCATGCTTTGGCAGCATCAAATAAAAGAGCCGATCGGCGTATATACCGAGATGCACGAAGATGAAGTCGGGCTGTATGTGAAGGGCCGATTGCTTATCCAGGATGACCCGCTGGCGCGCCGAGCTCATGCCCACATGAAGGCGGGCAGCTTAACCGGCCTGTCCATCGGCTACATTCTCGACGATTACGAATATGACAGTGAAAAAGGCGCATTCATTCTCAAGGAGATCGACCTGTGGGAAGTGTCGCCGGTCACCTTTGGCTCAAACGACGAGGCGCGCATCTCTGAAGTGAAATCCCTGCTCGAACGTGGCGAAACGCCGCCGCCGAGCAAGATCGAGAAGGCCCTGCGAGAGGTTGGGTTTTCTGGCTCACAAGCCAAGGCCTTCATGGCCAAAGGCTATGGCGCCATTACCCCGCGAGAGGCGGGAGTAAATGAAGCCCTGCAATCCCTTAAAAATCTGATGAATACCCTATAAGGAGCCTCTCATGGCTGTAGAACTGAAAGACGTACAGGACGTTGCCGAAGCCCTCGGCAAGAAGTTTGATGAATTCAAGTCCAGCAACGACAAGCGCGTCGATGCCATCGAAGCCGAAAAAGGCAAGCTGTCCGAACAGGTCGAGACCCTGAACGGCAAGCTGTCCGAGTTGGACGAAATGAAGTCCAACCTGGAAAAAGAGCTGGCGGCTATCAAGCGTCCCGGCGCCACCGGCGGTAAGGAGGTGTCCGAGCACAAAACCGCTTTCATGAATTTCGTTCGCAAAGGTAAAGACGATGGCCTGGGTGAACTGCAGGCCAAGGCGCTGCAGACCACCGTTGATACCGATGGCGGCTATGCCGTGCCGGAAGAGCTGGATCGCGCCATTTTGACGCTGCTGAAAGATGTGTCCCCCATGCGTCAGGTGTGCAACCAGATCACCGTCAGCACCCCGGATTACAAGAAGCTGGTTAGCCTCGGCGGTGCCGGCTCCGGTTGGGTAGGTGAGACGGCGGCCCGACCGGCGACCGGCACCCCGACGCTGGCGCAGATCGCCGCCGTCATGGGTGAAATTTACGCCAACCCGCAAGCCACCCAAACCAGCTTGGACGACATGTTCTTCAATGCCGAACAGTGGCTGCAGTCGGAAGTGGCCCGCGAGTTCGCCGAAAAAGAAGGCGCCGCCTTCCTGACCGGTGATGGTACCAACAAGCCCAAGGGGCTTCTGGCCTACACCATGGCCGTTACCGATGACGCTATCCGCGCCTTCGGTCAGCTGCAAAAACTGCATTCTGGCACGGCGGGTGACTTCGACGCCGACGACCTGATCAAGCTGCTGTACACACTGAAAGCCGGTTACCGCAGTAACGGTCGCTGGATGATGCCCGCCATGACCATGTTCAAGGTGCGCACATTCAAGGATCAGACCAGTGGAGCCTATATCTGGCAGCCGGGACTGCAGGCGGGACAGCCGTCAAGCCTGCTGGGCTATGGTTTGGTCGAAAACGAAGACATGCCCGCAGTGGCGGCAGATTCAAATGCAGTGCTCTTTGGTGACTTCAAGCAGGCTTACACCATCGTCGATCGCATCGGCACCCGGGTATTGCGTGACCCGTACACCAATAAGCCGAACGTGGGGTTCTACACCACCAAGCGCGTCGGCGGCATGATGACGGATTCGCAAGCGGTCAAGGTGCTGACCCTGAGCGTGTAAGTAAATCGGGCGCCTACGGGCGCCCATCTTTACCGGAGGTGACATGCACACCATCATCGTTAACAAGCCGTTTCTGTTCGCCGAGGACGGCAATCGCGTCATCGAAATTGAAGCAGGCGAACAACAAGTTTCCGAACGCTGCGCTCTGGTTGCGGTCGATCACCTCAAGGTGGCGACTCTGCCAGGAAGCGCGCCGCAGGCCGCAACAAAAACCAGAACCAAGGCGGCACAATGATCAACCTCGATGTCGTCAAGGCCCAGTTGCGCGTCGACCACATCGATGAAGACGCGCTGATCCAGGGCTATACCGACGCTGCCTTCAGTGCCTTTGAGGTCTGGACCAACCGCACCTTGGTTCATCCTGTTGACGCGTTGCCAGATCCGCCGGGCAATGCCCTGCACCTGAGCAAGAGCATAGAGCAAGGCGCCCTCCTGCTGATCGGCCACTGGTACGAAAACCGGGAGGCGGTGGTGGTCGGTACCATTACGGCCGCACTGCCTATGGCTACGCTGGCGCTGTGGTCGCCGCATCGATGGGTGAATCTATGAGATCAGGCAAGCTACGCCACCGCATCACCATCGAGCGACCAGGGCAAACGCAAGATCCGGACACGGGCGAAATACTGCCCGACTGGACACCCGTGGCCACGGTATGGGCATCGGTTGAGCCGCTAAGCGCGCGGGAATTTATCGCCGCCGACGCGGGCCAGTCCAAGATCAGCGCCAAGGTGGTGATGCGCTATCGCTCAGGCATCGATGCCACCATGCGGCTGCTACACCGGGGGCAGGCATATAACATCCATGCCCCGTTGCCGGATCCGGAATCTGGCCGGCACTACCTGACCCTGCCGGTTTCCATGGGTACCAACGACGGGGATTGATAATGGCCGATACCATTCAATTCAACCTGATAGGGCTTGATGCGCTGGACGCCAAACTGAAAACCGTCAGTGAGGACATCAAGTACAAAGGCGGTCGCTTTGCCCTGCGCAAGGCTGCCAACCTGATAGCCAATAAGGCCAAAGCCGGTGCCGAACGAGTGGATGATCCCAAGACACCAGCCCGCATTGCCGACAACATCGTTACCCGGTTCAGTCGGCGGAGATTCAACAAAACCGGCGACCTGATGTTTCGGGTCGGCGTGATGGGGGGCGCAGGCGGCAAGGCGGCGTCTGGTAATTATAGCAACCTACCTGGTGGTGATACCAGACACTGGCGAATGCTGGAGTTCGGTACCGAGCGCATGCGGGCACAGCCGTTTATGCGCAAGGCCTTGGCCGACAACATCAGCGAGGCGATCGGCGAGTTTGCCACCCACTACGACAAGGCGCTCGATCGAGCCATCAAGCGCGCAGCGAAACAAGGGGGAGGCTGATGGTTCCACCCATTTTTAACGT
Source organism: Oceanisphaera sediminis (assembly GCF_039539745.1). Lineage (NCBI taxonomy): Bacteria > Pseudomonadati > Pseudomonadota > Gammaproteobacteria > Aeromonadales > Aeromonadaceae > Oceanisphaera > Oceanisphaera sediminis. Next base: position 119,763 of record NZ_BAABDS010000046.1, on the reverse strand, counting down.
GTGTGCAGCCGATCCGGCGGTGACTGCGCTGCTGGGCACCGGTCCGGTGCGGCTGTTTCCGTTTGGTGAGGCACCCCAAGGTACGGTCTATCCGTACGCCACTTGGCAGGTAATCACCGGCTCACCCGAGAACTACCTGGCGGGTCGCCCTGACGCCGACGGCTACACCCTGCAAGTGGATGTCTATGCCGGAACCGGCAGCGACGCACGGGCCGTTACTCGCTCACTTCGTGATGCCATTGAGCCTCACGCCTATATCACCCGCTGGGGCGGCGAAGAGCGAGACACGGAAACCAAGGCTTACTGTCGAAGTTTCGACATCGACTGGATAATTCTGCGATAGCAATATTGGCCCGCCCTGAGCGGGCTTTTTATTACCCAACCCCCAGAGGGCACAGCAATGAGTAAATTAACCCAAGGCACCCAGATTTACTTTCTGGATCCCGACACCGACGCCGTGGTCAAGGTTGAGGCCGTGACCGCCTTCAACCCCGGCGGCGCACCGGCTGACCAAATTGAAGATAACAGCCTCGAAGACAATATCCGCAAATACAAGAAGGGCCTGCGCACCCCGGGGCAAGCCACCCTGACCGTGAATGCCGACCCTGAGCTGGCCAGCCACATCCGCCTGGACGAGCTGGCGCAGGAAGACGACGACCGCACCATCAAGTGGGTGGTGGGTTGGTCCGACGGCAAAGACATTCCGCCCACGGTCGACGTGGGCGGCGGTGCGTTCGAGCTGCCCACCTCTCGCACCTGGTACGAGTTCAGCGGTTACGTCTCCGACTTCCCGTTCGACTTCGCCAGTAACACCCTGGTGGCCACTGCCGCCACCATTCAGCGCAGCGGCAAAGGCACCTGGACCAAGAAGGAAATTGTATGACCCTGACCATCGATAGCCTGAAAACCATGGGCGCCTTTACCGGCGCCCCCGTAGAAAAAGACATTACCTGGCAGCAGGGCGAGCAGCAGCTGACCGCCACCGTGTTTGTGCGACCGTTCAGTTACCGCACCGCCATCAGCGACATGACCGCCCACCATCAAAAGACCGATGCCGTGGCCGGCCGCATCGCCGCCAGCATCTGTGACGCCGAGGGTAAGCCGGTGTTTACGCCTGCCGACATTACCGGCGACGCCGATCCGGAGCGGGGCGCACTGGATGGCAACCTGACGGTGGCGCTGCTGGCGGCCATTGCCGAGGTGAACGGCGTGGGAAAGACGCCGAGCTGACCGACACGGACGAGCTTTGGCATGAGTTGGTGCTCAATGGCGTGGGGGGGCGCACCATTGCCGAAGCGCAGGAGCGGATCAGTTATCCCGAGTTTATCGCCTGGGCCAAGTACCGGGCTAAACGCGGCACCCTGCACATGGGTTTGAGGGTAGAGCGGGGCAGCGCCTTACTGGCCTCGCTGTACGCCAATAGCCACAGCAAGCACGGCGGCTACAGCCTGACCGACTTTGCCCCCTATCACGACGAGCCAGAAGTGTCGCTCGATGACGCCATGGAGTCGTGGCACTGACCCGCTGCGGCGGAATATGTTTTTTTGCAGGATAGGCCCGCCCTGCCTGCAACCCTATTTTCAGCCCTGGCAATTTGCCGGGGCTTTTTGTTTATGCACTCCCTAGGCCGATCACCGAACCGGGTGGCCCGCTTCAGCCGCCCTGGGAGTGCGTTTTCTTCTGAAGCACAAGATCATGAGGAAGCAACATGAAAGAACTGATCCTATGTAACCAGACAGTAAAAGTGGCCGAAGACGGCATGGTGTCTCTGACCGATATGTGGAAGGCGGCTGGCGGCAAGAAAAAAGACCGGCCGAACTATTTTCTTGAAAACGACAGAACGGCCGCCTTTGTTGAAGAATTGACCAAAGCCGGAAATCCGGCTTTGAGAATCTCCAAGGGTGGCAGAACGCCCGGCACCTGGGCTTGCAAGTATCTCGCCTACAAATACGCGGCCTGGATTGACCCCGCCTTCGAGGTGGGTGTTTACCACATACTGGATCGGTTCTTTAGTGGTGAGCTGAGTCTTCAGCCTCACAGGGAGCTTCATGATTTTGTGCTCAAACAGCGGTTGTCCGAGCAGATGGGCAGCCTGGCCGGTCGGGCGCTGAAGCAGCGGCAGCAGGAAAAAGGCGCGCTAAGCCAGGAGCAGCAGAGCCTGGAAAGGAAATATCAGCTCCGCATTGACTACCATTAGCCCCGCCATAGAGCGGGGCTTCTTATGCAAAGCACCCTGCATTCGATGGTATTACCATTATGGTAATACCGGAACCTGTATCACGCAGGGTGCAGGCTTTGAGGCTTTACGGTTATGACGACCGCCCCGGCTACCGTGGTCATCATGACCACTCAGAAACAGAAAAGCCTTATGAAACAAGATATCTCACTGAGACCGTCAATTTGACGGTCTCAGTGAGATATCAAAATAAGACAGTTATGAAAGCGCCTGCTCATGATGCGTTGCAGAAGGTATCAAGATTTCCTTGATACCCCCGCGAGAGCGAGGTGTGCTCATATGAGCATGGTTGAAGGGGGTGGTTATTATCACCACCCCTTTACTTGGCATCTGAGCGATTGTGGTAACCGTGCAGCTTAACCACCTGCGTTATGCAGGTGGTTGACAGAGTGTCAACAGATAGGGTGCGTATATGACACGCGCACCTCTTCATCAGGGTTTCTGCTCAAAAATAAACCCATCGTTTTGAAAAGATGGGTTTATCAAAAACAGGCAGAAAAGGGCTTTACACTGGGGTTATTCGTCGCCTTTAGAGTGAGAATTAAGATGGATAAGACGCTGAACGAGACTGCCTTGCACTTCACTGATCCAGCTCAGGAGCTGCGCAATATCTTCAGAGTCAACAGCTTCAGATTCAAGGAGCTTGTTATGCCTGCTATCAAAAAGCTGACCAAGCAGGCTTTCGGGCACGCTGGAGCTACCCGCAAAAGATTGCTGCAGACGGTGGACGATTTCAGCGTTCATTGAGCGGCCAGAAGCCTCAGCAGCATTCTTGATGTCGTCACGCATGCCGTCGGGAAACCGAAGCATAAATTTGTCTAGCTTTTCGCTTGGGTAGGCTTTTTCTTTCATGGCGGGAAGATAGCAGCAAATTGACATCATTTTCTATGGTGGCTAGTTGACATCATGGAACTGACTGGTTAATCTGGTGATGTCAAATTGACATCAGTAAGGAGGAAGCATGGAACTCAAGGCAGTTAAACCCTACAGCCTGCGGATGCAGCCGGACCTGAAAGAGATGCTCCAGTTGCTGGCTAAAGAAAATGGCCGGTCACTGAATTCAGAAATGATCCAGCGTCTTAAGGAGAGCGTTAAAAATGAACGGAGAGGTCAGTAAAAACAAAAAAGCCTTAGCGGGGGCAACCGCTAAGGCCGAATCTTCAATCCAACTCATCAAAGAAGGTAAAGACATGCTTACTTTAGCAAATACTCAGCTGTCATTCCAGCAGACCCAGCTGGACATTGTTGACTATCACGGCCAGCGCTGGCTGCAAGCTGTCCAGATCGCAAAGGCCCTTGGCTACGCCAACGAGAATGCCGTAAGTCGTATTTATAGTCGTAACGCTGATGAGTTTACTCCTTGCATGACTGAGAAGGTCAAATTGACCCTCTCAGGGAATTACCAGAAAGAGGTGCGCATTTTCTCCCTGCGTGGTGCCCACTTGCTGGCCATGCTTTCCCGTACCAAAGTTGCCAAGGCGTTTCGTAAGTGGGTGTTGGATGTGCTGGATAAAGAAGTGGCCAGTGCGCCGAGCTACAGCAGCAAGGCAGATCGCACGCCACTGAAAAATGCCGTGAATATGTTGGTAGGTAAAACCACCAATCTGAACTACGCCGATGCGTACAGCCTGGTTCATCAGCGATTTTCCGTTAACAGCGTAGAGGAACTTACGGTCGAGCAAATCCCGCTGGCTGTGGAGTATGTTCACAAGGTTATTCTTGAAGGCCAATTGATGGACGATATGCCGCAGCTCCCTGCGCCCGCTATCAGCACCATTGATCTGGCCGGCATGGAAGATCTGCCGCCCGGTCGCTACCTGGTGTACTCGGAAGGTGGGAAGTTCGCCATCAAAAAGCTGGGGCAGGTGGCACTGGTACCCATCGATCACGTCAGCGCCTTTCGCCGCGACATGAATCAGTACATGCAATACGGCGCCGAACTGCTGGGCCGGATGCGCATCCTGCATGGTGAAGCAAACATGGAGCGCTTGGCCGAACCGCTGATCCGGTAACGTCTGAATCCTTGATCAAATATTAACCCCCTGCAAGAATGAGCGTTTTTGCAGGGGATAAAAATGAGCTTTATTGGAAAGTTACTCGCGGGGCTGGTGGGCGGGTTTGCGTTCGCCTTTATTGGTTACATGGTGATCATTTTACCGCTTGGCGGAAATGAGGCTTTGGTTGGTCCGATTCTTTTTGGGCTTTGGGCGTTGGCATTGGTGATTGCTTTTAAAGCCAAGCGAGCAGCCAAAGCTTGGCGACGCCTGTTGATCGGCAGCGCTATTTTTTCTCTGATGCTGCCACTTTCTGCCCTTATTTTCAGTGGCGTTCAGGTTGCTGAAATAGGTGCAGAGAGTAGTGGTGCTGCTACTGCCGGCGCGGTTGCTGGCGGAGGTATTGTCACTGTAATGACTGGCTTTGTGAGTTTCTTTATGGCGGCCATCTTCTTGTTGGTCGGCCTGCTGATTGGCCGGGATAAACCGGAAAGCAGCTGATTTTCTGAAATTAACCAAACAAACCCGCTTCGGCGGGTTTTTTTATGCCTGGAGAAACGATGAGCAGAAGTCTGGGAACTTTGACGCTGGACTTGATCGCCAAAGTTGGCGGCTTTACCGGCCCGCTGGATCAGGCCTCCCGCACCGCCAAGCGGCGAATGGGTGATATTCAAAAGTCCGTTTCCGACGCGGCAAAAACCGTGACGACCCTGGGCGCGGCCGCTACCGGCATGGCGGCCGCCGTTGCCGGGACAGGTGTTGCTGTGGTGGCCTTTACCAACAATGCAGCCCAAGGCGCCAAGGAGCTGACCAACATGGCTGCCTTGGCGAATACCGGTGTGGAAGATTTTCAGCGCTGGAGTTATGCCGCCAATTCGGCGGGCATTGAGCAAGGCAAGCTGGGTGACATTCTCAAAGACGTCAACGACCGGGTGGGGGACTTCATCACCACCGGCGGTGGCGAGATGGCAGACTTCTTCGAGCAGATCGCTCCCAAGGTCGGTGTGACCGCCGAGCAGTTCCGCAAGTTGAGTGGCGCCCAGGGCTTGCAGTTGTATTACGACAGCCTGCAAAAGGCGGGCCTCAGCCAGCAGGAAATCACCTTCTACATGGAGTCGATGGCTGACGAGGCAACTGCGCTGGCACCGCTGCTGGCGGATAACGGCAAGCAGCTCAAGGCCATGGCCGCCGAGGCGGACAACCTTGGCATAGTGCTCAGTGAAATGGACGTGGCTATGCTGGGCGAGTTTGCTGATCAGTATGACCGCATCACTTCCATTATGGGGGCCATGTCCGACGTGGTGGCCGCCGAGCTGGCGCCCTACCTCAGCGTGCTGGGGGATTACCTGGTGGACGCCGCCGATGGTTCAGACGGATTGGCCGCTGCTCTGCCTGGTGCTATTCACGACTCCATTGCCGCATTGGGGCCATTGCTCGACAAGTTCCGCGAACTGCAAGTGGTCGACAAACAATTCAAACTGTCCACCGCAAGCTGGGATCTGTCGGTGTCTGAGTTTGCCGAGGGCGGCTGGCGCTCCATGTCCGGCTTCTTCGATAACGTAATCGCTGGCCTGAACAAGGTGATTCAGGCTTACAACCTGCTGCCTGGTGTCGACGACATCGATCTGCTGGGTAGCTTTACCGATTCCGACTTCATGGAGCGGCAGCGGCAGCAAATTACCGATGCCAATGCCGCCGTGATAGCAGCCCAGCAGGAGCTGGGTGAGGTGCTTAGCCGACCATTGCCCAGCGACGGCATCGACCAGTATCTGGCCGACGTCAAAGCCAAGGGCGACAAGCTGCGCGAAGAAATCCGTAACCGCACTCGCGACGGGCTTCCCGCCACGGGTTCGGGTGGTACAGGGGGCGGAAGAGACGAAGCCAAAGAGGCCGCCAAGCGGGCCGATGCGTTAGAGCGTGAGCTGGCGGGGCTGAAACAACAAGCCGATCAAATCGGCATGAACGCCGACGCCATCAAACTGACCGAGTTGGCCACTCTGGGGGCGAGCGACGCCCAGCTGAAACTTGCCCAAGCCTCCATGGCCACCGTCGAAGCCTTCGAGGCACAGAAAGAGATCAACGCCGACGCCTCGGCCATTATCGAAAGCCTGCGCACCGAAGAAGAAGCGATTGAAGCGTCTTACGATCGCCGCCGCGAAACCATTCTTGCTGCCACCGAGCTGACCGAGCAGGCTCGCACCGAGGCCATGCTGCGGCTGGAGCAGGAACGCGCCGACAGCTTGATGGAAATCAACGGCGGCTACTGGGAACGATACCTGGAAGCGGCAGCCGAGAGCCTGACCAACTTCGACGAGCTGGCCGCTAACACCATCGACCAGCTCAGCACCGGCTTTGGCAGCGCATTCGAGTCGATGATCTTCGACGCCGAAACCTTTGAAGATGCCATGGCCGGCATGGCCGAAGGCATGATGCGATCCGTGGTTAACGCCATCGGCCGAATGATGGCCGAGTGGCTGGTTTACGAAGCGCTGAAGATGGCCGGCATTACCGCCGAAACCACCGCCGTGGTGGCCTCTGAATCCACCAAGGCCGCCGCCAGCATTGCCGCAACAACGGCAACCACTGCAGCGAGCACCGCCGCGACGGCAACCACTACCGCCACTCAGGTGGCAGCAGCAGGCACTACCGCCGCCGCCTGGTTGCCTGCAGCCCTGGTTGCCTCTATCGGCACCATGGGCGCCGCCGCTGTGGTCGGTGGTACGGCGCTGATCGCCGCTTACGCCTTGCTCGGAGGTTTTCAGGAGGGCGGCTATACCGGCGACGTGGCAGAAGATGAAATCGCCGGTGTCGTTCACGGTAAAGAGTTTGTAATGAATGCCGCCGCCACGCGCCGCATCGGCGTTGGCAACCTGGAGCGAATGGCCAACGGTGGAGCCATCGGATCCGCATCGGGCGGTGGGTCACCGGGCGGCAGCGACCGCCTTGACCACACGCTAGGCCGCGTCAACTCACAACAGCAACGCGGCGGGCAAAGCAACGTCACCGTCAACCTGATTGAAGACCGCAACAAGGCCGGCCAGGTAGAGCAACGCCAGCGCGAAGACGGCAGCAGCGAAATCAACGCCTTCGTGACCGACATCGGCAGCGGTGGCGAACGCGCCCAGATGCTCGAACAAACCTATGGCCTGCAACGGAGGGGTCGTTAATGGCAACTATCGATTACCCCAGCCAGTTACCGCTGCCACAACAGGCGGGCTATGCCATCCAGCACGTCAGCCCGCTGATGAGGGTGGACATGCAAAGCGGCCGAGCCCGTCAGCGTCGGCGGTTCACCTCGGTGCCGAGCATGGTGAAGGTCAACTGGCTGATGAGCGAAGTGCAAGCCCAGTTGTTCGAGGGCTTCTTTCGCTGGACCATCAGTGACGGCGCCGACTGGTTTAACTGCCGCATCAAAACCCCCATGGGTCTGCGGCCCTACGAGTGCCGCTTTACCGACATTTACGACGGCCCCGTGTTCGTGACCACCAGTCTGTGGCGCTTCACCGCCGAGCTGGAAATCCGCGAGCGGCAGACCATCAGCCAGTACGACGCGCTTTTCCCCGACGAGATTTTTCAATCCGACCTGCTCGACCGAACCATGAACCAACACTGGCCCGAATCCTGATTTAGAGGCAATCATGACAGATACCCGTTACAACACTGGCAACCCGGTGGGCTCCGCCGATCCCCGCGACCGGGATGACAACACCAAGAACCTGGACGAACTGGTCAATAGCACCAACAGCACCAGCCACCCTGATCGCCAGGGAGTGCCGCGCAAGACTTGGCATGGCATGGAACAGGATTTTCAGGCGGCGCAGGATGACAAGGAAGTGCGTTATCAGAGGTTCCTCCTATCGTCCGGCTATGTTGGCACGGGGGTAAGTGGCGCAATAGAGGATTACATTGCAGGCATAAGGCTTACCGATCTGAATCAGATCATTCGTGCTGATGGGGAGCTGTGGCGGGTGTCAGCCAGTGCAACGTTACCTTACACAACCACCGGCGCTGGGATGCCTGAAGGTGGCAAATTTAAGACGGTTGGCGATGGAGTGCTTAGGCAGGAGTTGGCTGCTGCAGGTGGAGCTGCGCTGGTGGGGGGCGCATTACAACTCGTGGATAACGTCGCAGATTTGGTGACTGCCGACTGGCTTAAGATGGGTGAGATTGTTTCCACTAACAGCTACCACGGAGGATATGCAGCAACCGTACCCGGCCCTGTCGGTGGGTGTAAGTACTTGATTGTCCCGGCTGGCACAGGCATTGCTGATAACTGCAAGTTTATTGATTTGCTCGGATCGGCTGGTCAAGCCATGGCTTTATTTGACGATAATACTGTTGATGTAGCGCAAGCCGGTGCGCAGTCGTCTGACTCATTAGGTAGTCAACATGCCGCTTTGCAAGCGGCGTTAGATTGTGGTGCTGGCCATGTTGTTGGTGGTGGGCGTCTATATAAAACATCAGAGCAGCTGACTATTCCTAGTGGTGTTAGATTAAGCGCTATCGACATTGATATGAGCGCCTGCGCGGGAGGGGCAACGGGTGTTTCATTATCTGGAGATTACGGCACAGCTCACGCAGTGACATCAGGAGGAACAAGAGGAACCCGTATAATCACTTCACTTGCAGCGGCACAAGAGCTGCAAGACGGAGATGTAGTTCGCCTGCAATCATCTGATATCTATGATGCGTCAAATACAAATTCAAAACTTGGCGAGCTAAACATAGTCTCAGAAGTAGACGCTGGTACGGGGGCGATAACCTTAAAAATACCACTGCAAAGCACGTACATAACTGGCTTTCAGATTGTCAAAATGACAATGGCCGAAGGTAATAAGTTTTACGATGTCGGAGTATTTAGCTCTGGGTTATTAGAGAACACGCACACTGGTATTTTAATCAAAGCCGCGTCAGGCTGTAATGTTGTTAACTCTGCGTTTAATCGGCTAGATAACAGAGCTGTGGCTATTCAAGATTCAATGTATTGCAAGGTGAAGTCATCGCTGTTTAAGGAAACTAAAGCCGTAGGCACGGGTTACGGTGTTAGCTTTATCGACGCAACTCAAGATTGCTCTGCGTCAGACTGCTCTTTTGAGGATGTAAGACACTCGCTATCCACCAATAACACGTCAATTCTTGGTGGCATTCCAAGAAGGATTTTATTTAAAGGGAACTCTGTTACGTCTTCTGCTAGATCGTCTGGTGGTTCCATGGGTGGCGGCGATGCAATAGACACGCACGGTGCAGCAGAGGAAATAAGTATTATTAATAATACCGTGGTCGGCTCTACTTCTTACGGTATAAATATCGAGTGCAAGTCAGCAGTCGTCAAAGGAAACACAATTAGAGAGTGCCAGGCTGGCGGCATCTGCATCCGCAACGAATCAGACTTTGATGGTGACGTAGTTTGTTCGGGAAATAGGATTGAAGACGTTGCGACTCTTGGTATTTATATTTACTCTGGGTTGAGGGGCACAACTGCTAAATATAGGAGCGCCACAATATCTGGTAACGTGATAATTAGACCCGGCTCAATGGGGATAAAAGTGGGTTACGAAACGGGCAGGGTGTCTGGTGTGTCGGTAGTCGGTAACTCAATATACTCGCCAGCTTCAAGAGGCGTTTTAATTACCGATGCAGATGATTGTGTTGCTAGCTCGAACATTATATCTAACGCCCCAGATTTCGGTGTTCGCGTTGAAAACTCCAAAGGCATCGCTGTCTCAGCTAACGCCGTAAGCTTGGCGGATGGAGCTGAAAGTGCAGGGATTTATGTTGGCGGCATAGGTTCATCGATAAGTGTTAACGGAAACGTCGTTACATCTTTAGGCGCCGCGGCGGCGAGAGGTGTGCAGTTTTCAAACACCATAACTGACTCCATGATTACTAATAATATCGTAGCTGGGACTACGGGTGTTCAGCTTGGCCCTGGGTCGGGAAATATATCTGCAAACAATATAGAGTGATCATTATGAGCTTGCTGGAAGAGGTATATGCGGGGCGCGGTGATTTAGTCATCATCGAGACGTTGGAGTTAGTGAGCTCTGCGTGGGATGAGACGGTGTTTCTCTGTGATGGTTTTGAAGATCACAGCCTGTTCGTGCCGGAATTGGGAGCATTTAAACCGTTCACGGCGGCAAGCATCGGTGTCGAGAAACCCAGCCATGACAACCGGGGCAGCCAGACGGTGAACTTTGTAATCGATAACGTGCTGGGGGACGCGCAAAAGCTGATCGTCCAGGCCTTTGAGCAGCGGGCGCTGACGCAGGTGCGGGTGCGCACCTACCTGTCCAATGACCTGAGCCAGCCCGCCAGCAACACCCTGACCGCCACCGTTAAATCGGTGCAAATCCAGGGCGCCCAGGTGCGGGTTACTGCAGGGTTCTTTGATGTCATCGCTCGCAACTTCAACCGCCTGACCTACAACAGCAAGACCTCACCGGCTTTGATGTATGAGTAACCTGGAGCACTACATGACCAGCCGCTATGTCAATGGCGGCCGAGAATGGCCCGAGTACGACTGCTGGGGCTTGGTGCGGCATCAGTTCCATGCCATTCACGGCGTCTGGCTACCCCGTTTCGATGGTCTGGACGCCGACAACACCCTGGCCAAGTCCCGGCATTATGCCCAGTTGTTGCGGCAATTCACCGAGCGGGACCACCCTTCGGAGGGTGATGTGCTGGCCGTGGTTCAGGGCCGGGCCTGCCATCATGTGGGCATCTGCATCGAGCTGAATGGCGGGCTGTACGCGATGGAGACCGATGAACAAACTGGGCCGCGTGTCGTGACTCTGGCGCAATTTAAGGAAGACCATGAAACCGTTAAATGCTACGCACCCGCTGCAGATTTACAGCAACGTATTCACCAGCCAGCCGGATGAAACCCATGCCATTCCCCATGGCACCCTGCTGGGCGAATGGCTGACCGCCAATATTCCAGGTTTTGACCCGGATAACGATGAGCTGACGTTCAGCCTGCCGTTCGACCAGCCGGTGACCGCCCCGGTGGATTGCCATTTCGTGCCTAAAAAGGGTGTGGTCAAGGTGCTGACCTTCGGCCTGGGTAGTTATCTGCTCAGCAAAATGACGCCCAAGCCAGGCGGCATGAAGACTTCAAAGCGCAACGAAACCCAGGGCTCCGAGATTGATCTTTCTTCCGCCAGCAACCAGGCGGTGAAATACGGCCAGCCCATTCGTGAGGCGTTCGGGCGCTCCAAGATAGTGCCTGATTACATAGTGCCGCCCCGGCGCTACTTTGGCCCGGACGGCAAGACCCACTGGATAGAAGGGCTGCTGTGCGTCGGTGTGGGTGATTACGACATTCCGGCAAGCTCGATCAACGTGGCGAACTCGCCTATCGTGGGCCTCGGTGGCGATAATTACGCCACGATCTACGGGCCTGGCGAAAGCCTGGCGGCGGAGCCGGCGGCGCGATGGTGGCACACCAGCAAGGAAGTGGGCCCCACTTCCACGGGTGGATCCGGCTTGGCTTTGGGCACCGTTTCCGACGCCACCCGCCAGGCACCGGCAGGCTCTTACCTGTTTTCCGGCAAGACCATCACCCCGGTGAGCGGCCAGACCTTTCCCACTAACTGGGAAACCGGCATGTACCTGCAGATCGAAAATTACCGGGATTACCAGGTGGCGGGCAATGTGCTGTCCGGGGATATGGCCGGGCTGCAGGTATCCGGTGGTGACAGTGTAGAGCTGGCCGGTGACGCCATCGGTAGTCGGGCGGTGACCAGCTACACCGCGCCCACCACCACCAATGCCGGGACCCCCTCGGTGTGGACGGCGCAAACGGCCCCGGCGCTGAGCTATGCCAGTGAGCCCGCGCAGTTCACGGTCAACGTCGGCAGCGTTACCGGGGTGGTCACGCTCAACAGTGATTATCTGGACGAACCGGCGCTGATCGATGACATTAACGATCAGCTCACACAGACGGCGTTGTCCGGCTTGGTGTCGGTGTCTGCCGGACTGATGATCACCGAGCTGCCCAACTACGCTGCGCGAAAGATTACGGTGACCGGCATCAGCGGCGCCGTGCGCGTGTTCGGCTCGGTCAGCCAGGCGAACCAGAATACCGTGATCGGCACCGCCCGGGTGGAGGCTGAGCCGGCCAAGCTGACGCTGGCCGGGTTTGATTACAGCGGCAGCAGCGTGCGCCTGTCCATCAACAAAGCCGGGGAAACCTTTGTGATCACCGGGGTGTCGGCCAACCTGCTGACCGTAGATCGGGTTGACGGGCTGGGGGCCAGCACCTGGCTGGGCTGGACCACCGGATTCACCACATCCAGCACGTCATTGCAGCTCGACCCAGACACCATTGAGGGGGGCTGGGTGGGCACCTTCGCGGCCACGCCAGGGGATGAGCTGTGCGATCGGCTGGAGTTTGACGTGTTTATGCCCCAGGGGCTGATCCGTTACGACAGCGATGGCGACCCCCATGAAATGCCGGTGCATGTGTATTTCCGTTATCGGGAAGGGCCGAACGACAGCTGGAAACAGGTGAGCAAACCATTTCGCGCCCAGACCCGAGACCAGTTCGGCATTACCTTCTCCGTTGATTTGCCGACGCCAAAGCGGGTGAAAGAGTGTCAGATGCGCCGCCGGTTTGCGGAGCGCAACAAGCAGAATATTCAGGACAAACTGGAGTGGTTCGGGCTGCGGGCGCGCATGGTTCGGAAAATCGATACCTACCCCGATCTGACCACGCTGGCCTTTCGGTTGGATGGCAAGTCAACGTCGGCGGAGTCGGAATCACAGATCAATGTGATTGCCACCCGCAAGCTAAACGGCGTGGCCACCCGCTCTATCGGCGAGGCCGTCAATTACATCGCCAGAAACACCGATATGGACACGGCCGCCATTGATGCGCTGTCTGCCGACTGGGATCAGCGTGGGGATTATTTCGACTTTGCCTTTAACAAGGCCACCACGGTCAAGGCGGCGCTGGATACCGCGCTGATGGCGGGCTATGCGGAGCCGACGGTCAAGAGTGGTCTGATTTCGGCGGTGCGTGATACCAAGCGCGACCCGGTGATGTTGCACGCCTACCAGCACACCTACAGCGCTCAGAACACCACCAGCGAGATCATCACCCAGATAGACATGCCGGACCAGAACGAGGTGGAAGGGCTCGATGTGGAATATCTCGACGAGACCAGTTGGCGAGTGGAGACCCTGCGCTGCGAGCTGCCGGGCAGCACGGGGGCGCGAATCGAGAAGATCGAGTGTGAAGGTATCACCAGCCGCACTAAGGTTTACCAGTGGGGCATGCGGCAGTTGATGAGCCGCCTGCTGGATAACGTGCAGTACAGCACCAAAACCGAACTCGACGCGCGAAACAGCGAATACGGGGATTATGTGAACTTTGTGCAGGAGATCCCTGAGTGGAGTCAGAGCGCGGTGGTGGAGTCGGTTTCCGGCCTGCATGTTCGCAGCACCGAACCACTCGCCTGGGTAGCTGGCGAGCAGCATGTGATCGCGCTGCAGCGGGTTGACGGCACCATGTCGGAAGTGCGCGACGCCACCCGGGTTGACGAGTTCACGGCGGCTATCGATACCCCGTTCGAGATGACGGCCATCCCGCAGGAGACGGCGCTGTTCTTCGGCATCAAGTCCCGTTTCGCCAATCCCGCCATCGTGCGCGATGTAAGGCCGTCTGGCGGTGAGACATCTATCAGTGCCATCGCCTACAGCGAGCTGAAGTACCAGTACGACGATGCGCTACCGCCAGCGTAAACAAAAAAGCCCGGCACATGGCCGGGCTTCTTCTCTCAAATCTCGGGGAATAACCCCGCCTCGCAATACCGCAAAACAAACACTTACCCGCCAATCATATTCCCCGAGATCCCCAGCAAGCCGCTGCCAACCTGAAAACCAACGGGGATTTAAAATCCCTCGCTCAGCCTTGGATTTACTGGGGGTCATATAGGGGTCAAAAAAAAGGGCGCTCCGTTACATCAAATCTCTAGTTTGATGCGGAGCACCCTTGCTACAGCTGGCCTTGTTCGATTCAGTAACACTGTGTTACAGTGCTGAGGATTAGGCTTCAAGATGCCCTTCTAAATCAAGTTTTAAGTATTAAGCTGGAAGCTGGAAGAAAAACACTGGTGGCTGAGCACGCTGTTGCTTATCTTTCAGCTTCTAGCTTCTAGCTTCTAGCTTCTAGCTTCTAGCTTCTAGCTTCTAGCTTCTAGCTTCTAGCGTTCAGCTTTCCCCCCAAGAGTAACCTCATGCGTTTTAGCCCCCTGTTGGATGAATTGATCAAGAGCCTGCAAGTGCTGCCCGGGGTCGGGCCCAAGTCGGCTCAGCGAATGGCCTTTGCCCTGCTGGAGCGTCAGCGCGCCGGTGGCCGTCGTCTGGCCCATGTGCTGGATCAGGCGCTGGAGAAGATTGGCCATTGCCGTCAGTGTCGCACCTTCACCGAAGAAGAGACGTGTCCGATTTGTGCCAATCCCAAACGGGCCATCAGCGGTCAGCTCTGTATCGTCGAAAGCCCGGCCGATGTGGTGGCCATTGAGCAGACCGGTCAGTATCAGGGACGTTACTTTGTGCTGATGGGGCATCTGTCGCCGCTTGACGGGGTAGGGCCGGAAGAGCTGGGACTGGATAACCTGGCCGACTGGCTGGCAGCCGAGTCGTTTGAAGAGCTGATCCTGGCGACCAACCCGACGGTAGAAGGAGAGGCAACTGCCTATTTCATCGCCGATATCGCCCGCAGCCATGGCGTTGGCGTCAGCCGTATCGCCCACGGCGTGCCCATCGGCGGCGAGCTGGACCTGGTGGACGGCAACACCCTCAGCCACTCCTTCATGGGGCGCAAGACCTTCGCCGATTGATACTGTTGTGAGGGGTGGTATGCATGATCTCGGTTTGGCGCCGTTTCCCCCTCACTCCTCACTCCTCACGCTTTACTCCTCACCCCGCACTGTGTCCAGAACCAGTCGCTCGAGCGTGACCGCACTCAGACGGCTCAGCAGTTGGGCGGCGGCATCATATTGCTGTACCTCTGCCTTGGCTTCCACAATAAATGCGCGGCGGATTTTATCGGCGGTATAGCCCTGTAAAAACAGCTGACTCAGGGCAAGCTGCATGGGGCCCAGGCTGGGATTAAAGGCCGCGTTCTCAAGGTAACGACCGCGACAGAGCTGACCGTCTTCCAGCAATAACGCCACCCCCGCGCGATTATGGCTATAAGGCGCATAACTGGCGTTGGCTTCGTCCTGGGCGGCCAGGCAAGCCAGGTTATGCTCTGTTTGCGGTGGCTTTTGTTGTTGCCCAAGCGCACCGGCCGGTCCGTTGAGCATGCCGTAAGTCTGCCCCAGATCCGCCGGGCCAAAGGCATGGGGCAGCAGCTCGGCCAGCATGAAGTGATCGTCGGGCAATACCAGCATCAGACTGGTTTGATTGAGCTCGTGCATAAACTGGCGACAGTGGCCGCAGGGGCTGGCGCTGACAATCACTTTCTCGATGTGATGCTCATCAAAAAGCGCCGCATGGCCAATGGCCGCCTGCTCTGCATGTAGTGCGCTGCTCAAGGGCAGGCCGGCGGTTTCCATGTTGGCGCCCAGATACCAGTGACCGGAACCGCCAATAGCGATGGCCCCCACCCGAAAGCCGGAGACCGGAACCTGTGATTTTTGCCGGGCCAGCGGTAACAGGGCAAGCGCCAGCGTATCTTCTCCCAGTTGCGTTTCTTGTAGCAGCGTGGTGATTTGCTCCGGGCTGAAGCGACACAGATGTTCGAGCCGGTGCTGCTGTAGTGATGATTTGAGTGCCTCATGGGTCATCGGTCAGCGCCTTCTGCGATTTAAGCAATACACCAAAGATACAGATGAAACAGTGGCGGGGCCAGCACGGCGGTGGCGATGCCGCATACCACCATGGCCAGCGAGGAAAAGGCGCCCTGTACGTTTCCGACCTCGGCGGCGGCACCGGTGCCGATGGCGTGAGCGCCGGCGCCCATGGCCAGGCCCTGGGCTTCGGGGTGGTGAATGCCGGCAAGCCGCATCAGCGGAAAGCCGATGATGGCGCCCATCATGCCGACAATGATCACCAGCCCGGCGGCGATGGCGGGAATGCCGCCCATGCTCTGGCTAACGCTCATGGCCAACGGCGTGGTAATCGATTTGGTGGCGATGGAAGCCAGCAACTGGGGTTGTGCCTGCATCAGGCCGCCGATCAGCAGGGTAGTGCCTACCGAAATCAACACCGACAGGCAGCAGCACAACAAGATGGGCCCCAGCTGGCGGCGGATTTTGGCGGCCTGCTGGTACAGTGGCAGGGCAAAGGCGACCACCGCCAGCTCCAGCAGCAGGCTAAGTGGTCTCACGCCGGTCTGGTAATCGGCCGGATCCTGTCCGGTCAGTAACAACAGGGCGATGATGGCCAGCGCCGGCAGCATGATGGTATTTACCAGCGGGCTTTTTACCTTGCGGGCCAGTTTCCTGGTCAGCAGATAGAAAAGGGCAGTGAGTGGAATCGCGAGCCAGGCCATCATGACAGCATTCTCTGATAGAGACGCCCTACCACCAGCAGGATCAGCACCAGGCCGCTGAGAGCGGAGCTGATAATCAACCCCAGGCCGTCGCTCAGCAAGTCGGTATAGCCGAGCAGACCCACGGCGACAGGAATAAACAGCAAGGCCATATGGCGCAGGATCAGCTGACCGCCGTCATGGATCCAGCTCAGGGGAAGCAACTGGGTGCTTAGCAGAAAAAACAGTAGTAACAAACCGAGAATGCTGCCCGGAAAGGCAAAGGGCAACAGTGCCGCCATGCCCTTGCCCACCATCAGGCAGGACAGCAATACCACAAAGTCGCGGATCAGTTTCATGTGACGGCTCTTAAAGGGATTGAACATAACGGGCCACCGCCTGCAGCAGTGCCAGCTTGTTTTCATCTTCCTGATGCTCAATCACCAATTGTTCCAGTCGGTGCATGTAGGGCTCGGCCAGGGCCGACAGCCGATCCTGACAATGCAGTTGCCAGCGCTGCCATTCCTGCTCATTCAGCGTATGCGGGTAGTTGCGAGCCCGGTAGCGAAACAGCAGCTCGGGCAGGCGGTCATCGTTGAACTGCAATGGCAGATCGGCGAGGGCATCCGGCGTGCTGTTGCGCACCATGGCCATGGCGGCCTTGTCGGCCTCGCCGAAGAAACCACCCTGATAGAGCGCCGCATCCACATCGGTGATGGGGGGGAAATCCCGCTGTAGCTGATAAAGCGCTACTACCTTTTCGCGAATTTCCGGATGCCGGCGCAACAGATCCAGGCTGTGCCGGCACCGGTTTCTGTCGATACCCAGTTCGTCGGCCCTTTGCTCGGACAGTGCCGCCGCCTTGGCCAGCGCCGGACACTTGTTGATATGCACCAGTTTCACCGGCACCGGCGGCAACTCGCCCAGATAGGCCCGTTTGGTATAAAGCCGTTCGTGTAGCTGCTCCGGCGTCAGTTCGACCAGCGGTGTCAGATCCATGGCCAGATTGACGCAAATCACCGCGTTGGCGTTGTCCGGATGCCAGGCCAGGGGGGCAACCCAGCTGGCGCAGCCCTGCCAAGCAGAAAACATGCCGGACACATGCACCAGCGGCTTGTTGTTGATGACGTCAATCAGCGCCTTTACCTTGTGCTTGCTGCGCAGATCGAACAGATAGTCGAACAGCTTGGGTTGAGCCTGGCGCAGCAAGCGGGCCAGACTGATGGTGGCGCGCACATCGGCCAGGGCGTCGTGGGCATTGCCGTGATCGATACCGTTGGCTTCGGTCAGCCGTTCCAGCCTGAAGCTGGGTTTGCCGTCTTCGTCTTCCGGCCAGTGGATGCCGTCCGGGCGCAGGGCATAGAAGGTGCGCACCACATCCAGCAGATCCCAGCGTGAGTTGCCCTGTTGCCAGCTGTAGGCATAGGGATCGTAGAAGTTGCGATACAGGGTATAGCGGGTGACTTCATCGTCAAAGCGAATGTTGTTGTAGCCAAGAATACAGGTGCCGGCCTGGCTGAATTGCTCGTGAATGCGCTGGATAAACTCGGCTTCGCACACCCCTTCCTGCTGCGCTTTTTGCGGCGTAATGCCGGTGATCAGTGTTGCCTCGGGCGAGGGGAGATAGTCGACCGGCAAGCGGCAATAGAACATCAGCGGCTCGCCAATTTCGTTCAGCTCGGCATCGGTACGAATGGCGGCAAACTGCACCGGCCTGTCTTGCGCCGGATTGATGCCTGCGGTCTCGTAGTCGTGGAACAAAAAAGTGGGCTGTGCTGCGTGATTGCTCATGATGTGATGTCTTTATCGCTGTGGGTCATGCTTGATGTTTGTTGCTAGAGTATCATCTTGTGGCGATGGCGGGCAAAGCGTGGTGAGGATTCGGACGGAGCATAGGCAACAAAAAGGCCGGAGCGGTTCCGGCCTTTTTGACGACATTATGCGGGCGACCCGATACGAAGGGGGTTATTCGGCACTGTCTTCAGCCGGTTCGTAGTCGTCGTCGCTGCCACTACCTGCGGTCATGGGGGAGCACAGGCGGTGCACACGTTTTGGACCGATGACTTTCAGGTATTTCAACCAGACCTTGGCATGGCGGCTTTCGGTGGCGGCACCTTGCTGCACCTGTTCGAAAAAACGCTGCTCGTCATCGCAATTCGGTGCCCGTTGTCCGGTATACAACGCCAGCATGGCATGGCCGGACTGCTCAAGCAGTTGTGCTTCCGCGACGGTAAATTCGCCACAACGACGCAGACCGCGAGGAAAATGGGCGAAGTCCTGAAACGGCTTGGTTGACTCAAAGCTCATGTTCATTCTCACTCTATGTGGCTCTATGATTCGCGCAAAGTATGGCAGCTGATCCCGGTATGCAAAATCAATTTTTTTCACGTGTTATTAAAAATATTTTCATGCCTGTTTTTTGGCTTCCACGTCACTATCTCCACCACTGTGATCGGAGCTGTCACTGGTCAGCTCGATAAAGCGGGGGTGCTGACGCAGCGGATCGAATTCTTCATCATCGGCGGCCACGCTACGCAGATGCACATTGCTCTGTACCGCCAGCTCCAGATCGGACAGTGCCTGATCTTCGTTACCCACGCCCGCATGGGCACAGGCACGTTGATACAAGGCATGAGCATTCTGCTGGTCGACCTGCAGTACCCGGTTACACAGGCTCAGTGCCCACTGGCGCTCGTTCATCATCAGGGCGGCGTCGGCCTTGTGAGTCAGGGCGTCCAGATCGCCGGGTTTGATGTCCAGGATCTGATCGTAGATATCAATTTTAGCCTGGGGGCTCTGCTCCTGACTGGCGCGAAGCCATAGGCCGTGAATTTCCTGGAAGCGTTCAATTTCCCGATAGTTTTCCGCAATAACCTTGGTTTTTCGCTGCAGTTCGCGCTCTATCTGCTTCAGCTTGTGTTCGTAGGTACTGGTGATTTTTTTCATCTCGGTTTCGGCATATTCACGAGCGGTTTTTTTCAGTTCCCGCAACGATTGCCAGCCCACGATGGCCAGCACCGAGGCGGCGCCCGCCAGCAGGTAGAAAAAATAAGTCACGGTGACGTTGGCGTAGCTGATGGCCTTGTCGGCCACCGCCAGTTCTTTTTGAACGACGTCTTCGGTGACGCTGACCTGAAAACGGGCCATTTCGGTACGCACGGCCTTCAGCTCATCCAGTATATAGCGCTCCATAAAGGGCGTAAGCGGAATGCGCGTTTCGGCGGGCACGGCAGGCTTTTCCTGAGCGAACAGGGGTATGGATACAATCAAGAAGCAAAGGGATATAAATAATTTGGTCATGGGATACCGACTGGAGGTGAAAGACTCGAAAACCTGGTCGGTGCAGGATAACCCGATGATGTCTGGTGTTCAAACAATGACTAGGCGGCACCAGGGTGCCGCCTGATACGAGATCAAGCCAGTTCTACTTCTTCGGCTTGTGGCCCTTTCTTGCCCTGGGTGACGACAAAGGTGACCGGCTGACCTTCTTGCAGGGTTTTGAAGCCATCGCCCTGTATGGAGGAGAAATGTACAAACAGATCCGGCCCGGAAGCCCGGGTGATGAATCCAAAGCCTTTTTCCTCGTTGAACCATTTTACGGT
Source organism: Oceanisphaera sediminis (assembly GCF_039539745.1). Classification (NCBI taxonomy): domain Bacteria; kingdom Pseudomonadati; phylum Pseudomonadota; class Gammaproteobacteria; order Aeromonadales; family Aeromonadaceae; genus Oceanisphaera; species Oceanisphaera sediminis. The sequence goes on along the minus strand of NZ_BAABDS010000046.1, from coordinate 99,450 downwards.
TCCTGTTTCTTTCGTACTCATAGTGTGTATCCGATTTAGTCTGACAAGGTGGCGATAACAGCATCGCCACTGCATAGATAGTAGCAGCTCGTTATGGACTGAGCCTGAAAGGCCGGCAATCGCCCGTGATGACTGGGCTGAGAAAGTTCCGTTTGTGACTGTTTTTTGGGTTTTTTGGTCACATCACAATGATAAAATGCATGCTGTTCAAATTAATTTAACAGAGATAAGGTTGCAATTTATCAACGGTTTGTTAGGTTAATAAAGGATTTTTACTTAGCCCACTAACTAAAACAGTTTAGGACTATAAATGATTGCTACCGACACGGATACGACCATTGATTTGCAACTGTTGTTGCGCCATCCCAAGTCTACCGATGGTCATGAGGTGAATAGCCTGATTGCCCGCTGTAAACCCCTGGATACCAATTCAACCTACTGTAATCTGCTGCAATGCCTGCATTTTGCCGACACTTGTATGTTGGCCGAAGATGAAGACGGCACACTGCTGGGGTTTATCTCTGCCTACCGTAAACCTGCCGAGCCAAACACCCTGTTTGTCTGGCAGGTAGCCATAGATAAACGCGCCCGTGGTGAAGGATTGGGTCGCACTTTGCTCGATACCCTGCTGGGATCGGAAGCCTGTGCCGGTGTTACCCACATTGAAACCACCATCACCGCCGACAATGCTCCTTCCTGGGGACTGTTTGAAAGCCTGGCCCGCAGCCAGGCCACCGGCCCGGGCGTACGCCACGTCCTGTTTGACCAGCAGCGTCACTTCAACGGTGGCAGCAGCAGCGAAATCCTCTATCGCATTGCGCTTGGCTGATCCTTCCGGCCGACCCTCAGCATTTTTTCGAATTTAATGTTTTTAGATTTAACTCAGGACTTTAAGGAGTCGAGATGAGTATTTTTGATGTAATGGAATCCAGTGTACAAACTTATGCCCGTTCTTTTCCGGTGACCTTTAACAAGGCTCAGGGCGTATGGCTGCACGATCAGACAGGCAAGCGCTATTTAGACTTTCTTGCCGGTGCCGGTACCCTTAACTACGGCCATAATCACCCGATACTGAAAGAAGCGCTGATTGAATATATTCAGGCCGATGGTATTGCCCATGGCCTGGACATGCATACCTCTGCCAAGGCGTCGTTTCTGACCGCGTTGCAGCAAATCATTCTCAAGCCGCGTGGCCTGGATCATGTGGCCCAGTTTACCGGCCCTACCGGCACCAATGCGGTAGAAGCGGCAATGAAGCTGGCCCGTAAAGTGACCGGTCGCAGCAATATTGTGGCCTTTACCAACGGTTTCCATGGCGTGAGCCTGGGGGCGCTGGCCGCCACCGGTAACCAGCATCACAGAGGCGGCGCAGGCACCTCAATGGCCGATATCAGCCGTTTGCCCTATGACGGTTACCCGGGCGCCGGTGAAGACAGCCTGCTGCTGTTTGAAACCATGCTCAACGACAATTCCAGTGGCCTCGACAAACCCGCCGCCGTGCTGTTTGAAGTGGTGCAGGGCGAGGGTGGTCTGAACGCCTCATCGGTTGCCTGGTTGCAGCGACTGGAAAAAATCTGCCGTGCCCACGACATTCTGCTGATTGCCGATGATATTCAGGCCGGTTGTGGTCGTACCGGTACCTTCTTCAGCTTCGAGCCTGCCGGTATCAAGCCGGACATCATTACCCTGTCCAAGTCGCTGAGCGGCATGGGTCTGCCTTTTGCGTTGGTGCTGCTGCGTCCCGAGCTGGACCAGTGGTCACCGGGTGAGCACAACGGTACCTTCCGCGGCAACAACCATGCCTTTATTACCGCGCGCAAGGCGCTGGAAACCTTCTGGCAGGATGATGCCTTTGCCGCAGACGTGCGTGCCAAGGGTGAACTGGTCACCAAGCGTCTGCAAGCCATGGCCGATCGCTTCCCGCAGTTGTTCGACAAGGTGAAGGGGCGTGGTCTGATGCAGGGCATTGCCTGTCGCGATGGCGACATTGCCGATGTGATTACCTCCAAGTGTTTCGAGCGTGGTCTTATCATTGAAACGGCCGGCCCCAACGACGAGGTGGTGAAGTGTCTGTGCCCGCTGATCATCACCGAAGCCGAACTGACCCAGGGTCTGGACTGGCTGGAAGACGCCATCGTGGAAACCGCCAGCGAACGGCTGAAGAAGGCGTCTTAAGCCTCCTCAGACCTCTGAGTCGTCGCAACCGATGACTCAGAGGCCAAGTAGAGGCTGCAGGGATTGCCTCAGCCGACCGTCAAATGCCAGGGACGGCATTTGCTGAGCGTCACAAGGATGTGCTTGCAGCGTGTCGGATGAGGTAACCCTGTTGCCTCTATGTTTGCAAATTGATTTTTTACTGTCCGCCACGGCGGGCAAGTACAGAATAAAAGAAAGGAAACAGCATGATAGTACGTACTCTTGCCGAATGTGAACAAAGCGAACGCCGTGTCCAGTCCGAAACCGGCACCTGGGAAAGCACCCGCATGTTGCTGAAAGACGACAACATGGGTTTTTCGTTTCACATCACCACCATCTATGCCAACACCGAAACCCATATCCATTACCAGAATCATCTGGAGTCGGTGTACTGCATGAGCGGCAACGGTGAAATAGAAGATCTGGCCGATGGCAAAATCTATCCCATTCAGCCCGGTACCCTCTATATCCTCGACAAGCACGATAATCACCTGCTGCGCGGTGGCAGCGAAGACATGAAGCTGGCCTGCGTATTCAATCCGCCGCTGACCGGCAAGGAAGTACACGACGCCGACGGTGTCTATGCGCTGGACACCGACGAAGCCTGAAGATAAAGCACACTGCGTCGGGGGAGTATCCCCCGACCACGGGCATTTTCACTGGGCAGGGCGTCACATAAAGACGGATCCCAGGCCCACTGAAAATGTGCGACCACGGTAATGAACCAATAAAAATTAAGGGAATAATATAGTGTCACACACAGTAGAAAAAATTGGCGGCACCTCGATGAGCCAGTATCAGGCGGTGCGGGATAACATAGTGCTGCACAAGCGCAAGCCCGGCGAATACTATCAGCGCATGCTGGTGGTCTCGGCCTTTGGCGGCATAACCGACGGCCTGCTGGAGTGCAAACGCACCGGCGCCCCCGGCGTGTATGCCACCTTTGCCGATGCGGAAGACGACAGCGCCTGGGAACAGACGCTGGATAACGTCAGTAACCGTATGGCCCAGATCAACAAGGAGATGTTCGGCCTGAGCCCCGAGCGGGCCTTGGCCGACTCGTTTCTTAATGACCGCATCGCCGGCATTCGTGACTGTCTGCATCATCTGCGTCAGGTTTGTGCCTTCGGTCAGTTTCAGCTGGAAGAGCAGTTGCTGACCATCCGCGAATTACTGGCCGCCATGGGCGAGGCCCACAGTGCCCATAACATGGTGTTGTATCTGCGCCAGAGCGGTGTTAATGCGGTATTGATGGATCTGACCGGCTGGCGCACCGACGATGCACTGCCGCTGGATCAGGTGCTGGAGCAGGCGCTCGAGCGATTCGACCTGTCCACCCAGTTGCCGGTGGTGACCGGTTACGCTCACTGTAAAGAAGGGCTGATGAGCCGGTTCGACCGGGGATACAGCGAAATGACCTTCAGCCGGTTGGCGGTGCTGAGCGGCGCTCGCGAGGCCATCATTCACAAGGAATACCATCTGAGCAGTGCCGATCCGCGGCTGGCGGGCGAAGACCAGGTGATTCCCATCGGTCGCACCAACTACGACGTGACCGATCAGTTGTCCAACCTGGGCATGGAAGCCATTCATCCCCAGGCGGCCAAGGGACTGCGTCAGCAGGATATTCCCTTGCGGATACGCAACACCTTCGAACCGGATCACGAAGGCACCCTGATCACCACCGACTATCGCAGTCCTTCTCCCTGTGTGGAGATGGTGGCGGGTCGCCGTAATCTGTTTGCGGTAGAGCTGTTCGATCAGGACATGGTGGGCCGGGTCTCGCACTATGCCGAGTGCTTTACCGACGAGCTGGATCGCATGAAGCTGAACCTGGTGGCCAAGGACATGAACGCCAATACCCTGACCTATTATGTGTCCGGCAACCGCAAGAAGGTACGCCGTCTGGTCAGTGCCCTGCAGCACCGATTCGACAATGCCGACGTGAATACCCACAAGGTGTCACTGGTGTCGGCGGTGGGCAGCGACATGAGCATCCCGGGTCTGCTGGCCCGTTCGGTGGGCGCCCTGAACAAGGCCAAGGTGCCGGTTCGCGCGGTACATCAGTCGCTGCGCGCGGTGGAAATGCAGTTTATCGTCGATGACGAATACTATCAGCAAGCCGTGGTGTCCCTGCATGACGAGCTGGTACAGACCCACGCCGAGACGGTGGCGCTGGCAGTAGCCTGATGTTGTGAGGCTGTCTTTTTCTAGTCAGTGAAACCAGGCAGCAGCAGGGTTGCCTCCTCCGACACGCTTCGGGCACATCCATGTGTCGCTCGGCAAATACCATCCCTGGTATTTGACGGTCGGATACGGCAATCCCTGCTGCTGCTTCCATGTGCAGGAGCTGCCCGCTAGCGGTGCCGTCAGACGACTTGCGCCGGCTAACGCGGCGACTATAATCCTGGCCTCACGCCTCACGCCTCACGCCTCACGCCTCACGCCTCACGCCTCACGCCTCACGCCTCACGCCTCACGCCTCACGCCTCACGCCTCACGCCTCACGCCTCACGCCTCACGCTTCCCTGTATCCCCACTTTTTGGCACACTGAACCCTTGTTTTCTGTTATCTGGACTCTTTCCATGGCAAAACGTGCCTGTGCCCTGCATATATTGGTAAAAACCGAAGCCGAATGTCTGGCGATAAAACAGCAGCTGGATAAAGGCGGTGATTTTGGCAAGCTCGCCAAAAAACACTCCACCTGTCCTTCCGGCAAGCGTGGCGGCGATTTGGGCGAGTTCAACAAGGGGGATATGGTCGGCCCCTTCGACAAGGCGGTGTTCAGCGGCCCCGAGCTGGTCATTCAGGGGCCGGTGAAAACCCGCTTCGGCTATCATCTGATCAAGGTGCTGTATCGCACGTGACCGATCATTCCGTCGGTTGACCAGGCAGACCTCACCAAGGACAGCGCATGTTTCTCGAGCATATTCAGATCCGCAACTTCATGGGCCTCAATCAGCTGTCGCTGACCCTTAATCAGAGCACGGCGTTGATGGGCGAGAATGCCTGGGGTAAAACCAGTCTGTTTCGCGCGCTGTGGCGACTGATGGGGCAGGGCGGCTGCTGCTACCATTTTGTGGACGAGGATTTTTACCGGCCCGAGCCGGACGAAATGATCGACGAACTGCAAATCGTGCTCAGTTACCGCGAGCACAGACCCGGCATCAGCGAGCATTCGGCCCGGCTGGCGCGACTGGAGCCGGTGTGGATCAAGCACAAGGACAGTTTTCACCGGGTACATTACCGGGCGCGGGCGAAGCGCACGGCCGAGGGCATTGTCAGCGAACACGACTTTGTGGACGGCGCCGGCCTGCCCATCGAGCTGGATGACGCCCACAAGCTGGTGCACTACCTGATTGAAATGAACCCGATATTCCGCCTGCGTGACTCGCGGGGCACGCCGCAGGATCTGCCTATCGTCAATCTGAATGGCGATTACGAGCAACTGCTGACCCGGCTGAGTGAGCAACTGGCGGAAGAAGAAGAGCTGAGCCAGCGGGACATCAAGGCCGGTCTGGATGCGGTGCGTCAGCTGTTTGAACATTATTTCACGCCCCAGGGTGCCACCAGCCGAGCGCCCCGGCGGGCGCGGGATATTGCCATTCACCCGGTCACGTTAAGCCAGTTGGGCAAGCTGAACGACTGGCAGCCGATGGGCGAAGAAAGCGGCCTGTCGCTGGCGCTGTCGGCGGTGGCCCGCACCATACTGCAGGCGCGGGGCGGGCGGCCCATCGAGGTGGGGTCCCGGCCCATGTTGCTGATTGAAGATCCGGAGAGTCGGCTGCATCCCACCATGCTGGCGGTGACCTGGGGCATTCTGGAGCGTTTTCCCGGGCAGAAGCTGGTCACCACCAACTCTGGCGACCTGTTGTCGGCTTTTCCGCTCAATCACCTGCGCCGGCTGGTGCGCATGGAGCACGAAACCAGGAGCTTTCGGATTGGCAACGAAAAATACAGCGGCGAAGACATGCGCCGCATCGCCTTTCATGTGCGTATCAACCGCCCCATGTCGCTGTTTGCCCGTTACTGGTTGCTGGTGGAAGGCGAAACCGAGATCTGGCTGCTGAACGAACTGGCCCGTATCTGCGGGTATGTCTTGCCCGCCGAGGGTATTCGCATCATCGAGTTTGCCCAGTGTGGTCACAGCCCGCTTATCAAGGTGGCGCGGGATTTCGGCATCGGCTGGCACCTGCTGACCGATGGTGACGAAGCGGGGCAGAAATACGCCCAGGGGGTGCGCAGCATGTTGCGCGGCGAGCGGGAAGAGGACCATCTGACCGTCTTGCCACGGCTCGATATCGAACATTATTTGTTCGATAACGGCCTGGAGTCGGTGTTTCGCGATCAGGCGCAAATTTATGACAAGCATACGCCGACCACCCGCATTATCGAGCGGGCCCTCAATCGGCGCAGCAAGCCGGGCATGGCGCTGGCGGTGGTTGAAGCCATCGAGCTGCAGGGCGTGCAGCTGGTGCCGCGGGAATTACGGCGCATGTTTGCCCGCATGGTCGCGAATGCCCGTCGACAGAGGTAGAATGCCCGGGTGTCTATTTTGGAGAATCACCGATGACAGATCTGTTGCCGGCGCGGTTGTTTGCGCCACTGGCATTAACCGCCATTGCGGCCCTTGGCCTGCTGCTGTGGGTATTACGTAACGGCGATCTCTGCCCCGGTCAGCGCCGACGCATCAGTGACGGCCTGCTGTCGGCCTGGGCGGTATTCGGTCTGGCGTTGATGCTGGGCGTGGAAGCTGCCGTGCCGACCCTTCTGTTGTGGCTGGGGGGCGCGGCCCTGGTGGCCGGTTTGGGGGCTGTGCTGTATCAGGCGCGGCTGCAGGGCAAGCGCAGCCTGCCGTTAAGCTGGCACACCCCGGCGCTGGGTCTGGCGGGGCTTTATGGTCTCTGGATTATGTTCATGATGGGACCGGCGGCATTGCTGGCAGCCGGTGCCGGTGGCTGTGTGTTTGCGCACCTGATCATGGTACGGGCCAAGCATCGTTTGCAGGCATTCAATACGCTATTGCCGCTGGCGGGCATCGCTTCTGCCATCGGTTGGTTACTGGCATTGCTGGTGCAGACGCTGCTGGCGGAAAGTTCGGCGCAGGCCGCTCAGCCGGACATGAGCCACTTGATTGTTCCTTTCGCCCAGATGAGCGCGGCAATATTGCTCGGTGCCATTATCTGGTTACTGCCCTTGCTGCGAAAAGAACAGACCCGGCCGCCGGTGATCGCGGTTGCGGCCTTGTTAATTCTGGGTGCCCTGACCACGGGACAGGGCATTATCTGGCAGTTGAGCGTTAACATCGGTTAAACAGTAAAAAAATTGCAGTAAAACCCAAATTTTTCTCGTTGTACTTGCCTATTCGCCCTACCTAGAATGCGCGCCTCAAAAACCGGAGGCGCCATGTACTTAATACCCCTTTATCTGCATTTGACACTGCTTACCCTGGGTAATGCTTTTTTGCTGACCCTGGTGGCGGTGTACCTGAATAATCAGGGGGCAGCGGCGGCACAAATCGGTCTGGTGGGCTCGGCGTTTTATCTGGGCATGTTGGGTGCGAGCTTCTTCGCCGATAAGCTGATCCAGCAGCTGGGTCATGTACGCTCGCTGGTGTTGTGCTGTCTGGTGCTGGCCCTGGCCGCCATGGCACTGACCTGGACCAGTCTGTTACCGGTGTGGTTGATATTGCGCATGCTGGCGGGTATTGCCGCGGCGGTGGGCTTCGTGGCAGTAGAAAGCTGGGTACTGGGCGTGGCGCCCCTGCACCGTCGTTCCAGCGCCATGGCGCGTTATATGCTTATCTATTATTTCAGCTACGGTATCAGTCAGCTGTTTATCGACTGGGTTCCCACCACCGGCATGGCCGGCTTCTGGCTGGCTTCCGGCCTTTGTATGCTGTCGGTAGTGCCTTTGTGGTGGGCCAGCCGCCCGAACTTGAATGCCGAGGGATGTGTTAATGCCAACAGCGGCAAGCCCCCTCGTGCAGATCGGGCGCTGGGTCTGGCCGGTTGTCTGGTGGCGGGCATGCTGCTCGGCGCCCTCTATGCGCTGATGCCGATTCAGCTGGAGCAGATGGCGCTGGGGGATGAAATCGGCCTGTACATGGCCTGGCTGATCTTGTGTGGTATGGCGTTTCAGCTGCCCAACGGCAGTCTGGCCGACAAATTCGGCAAGCGCACCCTGATGGGGGTGCAAACCCTGATGATTGGCGCGGGCTGTCTGTTGTTATGGGAATTCGATGGCAAGGGCGCCATGCTCATGGCGTTTGCGCTGCTGGGCGCGGGTGGCTTTACCCTGTATCCCACCACCATGTCTTATGCCTGTGGCAAGATGCATGGCCGGGCGTTGGTGAGAATGACCCAGAAGCTGATGTTTACCTACAGTATCGGCTCGCTGACTGGCCCCATGATAGCGGGCATGATGCTGGAAAAATATCACTCCGGCCTGTTCCTGTTTGTCATTCTGCTGGTGGCCGGCTGGGCGCTGTGGCTGCTGCTGATGCGTCTGCTGACCGACAAGCCGGTGGGCACCACCATTTAAGTTTGTGCGTTCATCTTCTTTCTACGGCAACGGCCGGCCCCAGGGCCGGCCGTTGTGTTTTCTGCTTTTTGATCTGGGTAGACCGGCGGGAACATGACTGTTCGAGCTTATTTCTGCGCCAAATTAAGGATAGACTGATATTGTCCAATCAAAGACAGTCGGCTCCGGGTGGGTAATACCGTAATAAAGGTGATGACAGCCGGGTCTGTATTCTCGGCGACAATAACAACGAGAATGACTGTATCGCTTTCCATAGGGGGTTCATGATGAAAATGAAAACATTGTCAGCGGTTGCCGTGGTGGCCGCGCTCGGCCTGGCGGGCTGTGCCAACCCGGATGTGTATTCCGGTGATGTCTACAGCAGCAGCGCGGCCAAGCAGGCGCAAACGGTCACCTACGGCACCGTGGTGTCGGTGCGTCCGGTGACCATTCAGGCCGGGGATCAGAACCCGAATCTGATCGGTACCCTCGGCGGTGGTGTGGTGGGTGGCATTCTGGGTAACCAGGTTGGGGGCGGCTCGGGCCAGGCCTTGGCCACGGCAGTGGGGGCCATTGCCGGCACCATGGTGGGCTCACGGGCCGAAGACAAGATCAATCAGGTCAAGGCAGTGGAGCTGGAAGTGCGTACCGACCGGGGTGACAGCCTGATTGTGGTGCAGAAGGCCGATCGCAGCTGGCAGGCAGGCCAGCGGGTACGACTGGTGGGGTCGGGCAGCACCATGAGTGTGGCCCCCTATTAAACCGGACCGTTAACTCATATCGAGAAACAAACGGCAGATAACACAAAGGCGCCCCTTGAGGCGCCTTTGTGTTATCTGAAAAACTTTTTATTTTTTAGTATTTTACAGTCCTGTCTTCCCGGGCTCATTACATCTGTGCCAAGGAAGGTGCAGAAACGGCGACTAAAGCGGCGCCAACTGTAAAAATGACGGTGATAATCAACTCTTTCATTTTTAACCTTCCTCAACGATGGGCTGTGCAGACAATATACGGAGATATTGCCGTCATTTCAATCGGCATCTTGTTATTTATTTGAATTATGTGCTCTTATCCGTCGCTAGCTTCCATTTTTGTATGTTGCTCTTATCTATAACGGGTATTTATCTCGTGAAATTACATGAAACTTTGAAGATTATAAATTTATAAATAAATTAAAATCAATGAGTTGTGGTTTTTATTGGTTTTCGGTAGATACTTGGAGGAGGAAGCGCATCTTACTCCCGGTTGTCGGCTTATCCAGACGGTGAGGCAGGCTTTTATTCGCGGCTGGTCTCGGCATTCGGTTTACAAGGCTAAAAAATCATCACCAACATTTGTGCAAGGGCATGCAAAAGGTGATGCCTGCACCCTGAGGCCATCGATCAGCCAAATTGACGATGAGGATACCTGGCATGGTAGTAACCTGCTTCTCTGTGTATATCGAGGTTGGCACCCGGTGACGTCTGTACGTGTATAGACAGGCCATGCCCATCCTGGCTCCCTTCGCGGCGCATTTCTGCTAGACTGCGCGCCAGTTTTTCATCGAGTAAATGGGGTTGGGTTTGACGCAGTCCGTTGAACAGTGGCAGGCAAAGCTGAAAGAGTGCCGGGGTGCCGTGCGCGGCCGTTTTCGTCGTCGGTTGCAGGGGCTGGCCAAGCTGTCCCAGGCTAAACAGGAAAAAGTGCTGGCAAACATCGCCGCCGAGATGACCGCCTCGAGCGCCGAGCGCCGCCGTCGGCAGGCACTGCTGGCCCATCCCATTCATTATCCGCCACAGCTGCCGGTCAGTGAAAAGCGTGACACCATCAAGGCCGCCATTCGCGACCATCAGGTGGTGATCATCGCCGGCGAAACCGGCTCCGGCAAAACCACCCAGATCCCCAAAATGTGTCTGGAGCTGGGACTGGGGATCGATGGCACCATAGGCCACACTCAGCCACGGCGGCTGGCGGCGCGTAGCGTGGCCACCCGCCTGGCGCAAGAGCTGGAATGCGATCTGGGCCAGCGGGTCGGCTACAAGGTGCGTTTTAACGATCAGATAAGCGAAGGCACCCAGGTCAAGCTGATGACCGACGGCATACTGCTGGCCGAAATTCAGCAAGATCGCATGTTGCGCCAGTACGACACCATCATCATCGATGAAGCCCACGAGCGCAGTCTTAACATCGACTTCATCATGGGTTATCTGAAACAGCTGTTGCCGAAAAGACCGGATCTCAAGGTGATCATCACCTCGGCCACCATAGATCCGGAGCGGTTTTCCCGCCATTTCGACCAGGCGCCCATCATCTCGGTGTCGGGCCGAACCTATCCGGTGGAGTTACGCTATCGACCGCTGGTGGACGACAACCGGGAGCGGGATCAACTGCAGGGGATTTTCGATGCGGTGACCGAGCTCACCCAGGAAGGTCCGGGTGATATTCTGATCTTCATGAACGGCGAGCGGGAAATTCGCGATACCGCCGATGCGTTGAACAAGCTGGAGCTGCGCCACACCGAAGTGGTGCCGCTGTATTCCCGGCTGTCCAACGCCGAGCAGAACAAGATATTCGAGTCCCACAGCGGCCGTCGCATCGTGCTGGCCACCAACGTGGCCGAAACCTCGCTCACCGTGCCCGGCATTCGTTATGTGATCGATCCCGGCACCGCGCGCATCAGCCGTTACTCCTATCGCACCAAGGTGCAACGACTGCCGATCGAGCCTATCTCCCAGGCCAGCGCCAACCAGCGTATGGGCCGCTGCGGCCGGGTAGAGGCGGGCATCTGTATTCGTCTGTACGGTGAAGACGACTTCATGAACCGGCCCGAATTTACCGATCCCGAAATTCTGCGTACCAACCTGGCCTCGGTCATCCTGCAGATGCTGTCGCTGGGCCTGGGCGATATTTCGGCCTTTCCGTTTGTGGAAGCGCCGGATCGCAAGAACATCAGCGACGGTATTCGGCTGCTGGAAGAGCTGGGCGCGGTATTGGGTGATCAGGGGGACTTGAAACTGACGCCACTGGGGCGTGATCTGTCCCGGCTGCCGGTGGACCCCCGACTGGCCCGCATGGTGCTGGCCGCACGCGAGCACGGCTGCGTGACCGAGGTGATGGTGATCACCGCCGCGCTCAGTATTCAGGATCCGCGTGAGCGACCGCAAGACAAGCAGCAGGCTGCCGCCGAGATGCACCGCCGTTTTGCCGATAAAGACTCGGACTTCATGGCCTACATCAACCTGTGGAACTACCTGAAAGAGCAGCAAAAAAGCTTAAGCGGCAATCAGTTTCGCAAGCAGTGCATCAAGGAGTTTCTCAACTACCTGCGGGTACGCGAATGGCAGGATATCTATAGCCAGCTCAGGCTGGTGGTACGCGAGCTGGGCTTTGCGCTCAACAGCGAGCCGGCCGACTACAACAGCCTGCACCAGGCCCTGCTGACCGGCATGCTCAGTCAGGTCGGCATGCGCGATGGCGACAAAAAAGAAATCATCGGCGCCCGTAATGCCCGCTTCGTGCTGGTGCCCGGCTCCAGTCTTGCCAAAAAGCCGCCTCGGTGGCTGATGGTGGCCGAACTGACCGAAACCCATCGTCTTTACGGTCGTACCGCCGCCCGGCTGGAGCCGGACTGGCTGGAGCGGGCGGGCGCTCACCTGCTCAAGTCCAGTTACAGCGAACCCTACTGGTCGAAAAAGCAGGGCGCGGTCATGGGTTATCTGAGCCAGAGCCTGTTCGGCCTGCCGGTGGTGATACGCCGTCGGGTCAACTACAGCCAGGTCGACCCCAAACTATGCCGCGAGCTGTTTATCCGCCAGGCGCTGGTGGAAGGCGAGCTCAACACTCGTCACGAGTTCTTTCACCACAACCGGGCCCTGCTGGAGCAGGCCGAAGCGCTGGAGCACAAGTCGCGCCGTCGGGATCTGGTGATTGACGACGAGACCCTGTTCCGCTTTTACGACGAGCGGCTGCCCGCCGACATGGTGTCGATTCGCCATTTCGATGACTGGTGGAAGCAGGCGCGTAAAGACACCCCCGAATTGCTGCATTTTACCGAGGAGATGCTGCTCAACGAGCGGGCCGATAGGGTCACGACCCGGGATTATCCCGATGCCTGGCAGCACGACGGCCTGAATCTGGCGCTGGATTACCAATTCGAGCCGGGGCGGGAGGAAGACGGCGTGACGGTGCGCATTCCGCTGCCGTTGCTCAATCAGGTGCATCCGGCGCCGTTTCGCTGGCAGGTGCCCGGTCTGCGCCGGGAGCTGTTGATAGGCTTGATCAAGTCGCTGCCCAAGCCGATGCGCAAACACTTTGTGCCGGCACCCAACTTTGCCGAAGCGCTGCTGGCGGCCATGGCCCCATTGGAAGGCGAACTGCTCGACCAGATGGAAAAGCACCTGCGTCGCATGACCGGGGTGACGGTGCCGCGAGAAGACTGGGACTGGCAGGCACTGCCGGTGCATTTGATCATGCGTTTTTGCGTGCTGGACGCCGACGGCAAGGTATTGGCGGCGGGCCGGGATCTGGAAGCCATCAAGTTGTCGCTGCAGGGGCAGGTGCAGACCGCGCTGACCCAGGCGGTGGATGACGATCGCTTCGAGCAGGAAGGGCTGCTGGCCTTTCCCGAGCGCACCATTCCCAAAACCTATGCCGCCAAACGGGCCGGTTTCGAGGTGAAGGCCTATCCGGCCATTGCCGATCAGGGCGACAGCGTGGCGCTGACCCTGTGCGAAGACGAAATCAGCCAGGCCCAGACCATGTGGAACGGCCAGAGCCGGCTGTTGCTGCTGCAATTGCCGTCGCCGATCAAGTACCTGCACGCAAAACTGCCCAACAAGGCCAAGCTGGGACTGTATTTCAATCCCTACGGCAAGGTGCTGGATTTGGTGGACGACTGCATTCGTGCCGGTGTGTACCAACTGATGCGCAAGCACGGCGCGCCGGCCTGGACGCCCGAGGCCTTTGCCGTGCTGAAGGACAAGGTGGCCGGCGAGCTGAATCAGGTCGTGGCCGATATTGCACTGCAGGTGGAAGAGGTGCTGAGCCTGGCCCACGCCGTCAAGAAACGGCTCAAGGGCAAGATAGATCTGGCGATGGCCATGGCCATGTCGGACATTCAGGCCCAGCTGGACGGGCTGATTTTCCGCGGTTTTGTCACCGAAACCGGGGCCGAGCGGCTGAAGGATCTCGGTCGTTATCTGGAGGCCCTGTCGCGCCGGCTGGACAAACTGGCGATCGATCCACACCGGGATCGGGCGCACTTGCTGAAAATTCAGCAGGTGCAGCAGGCTTACCGCGCCTTGCTGAACAAGCAGCCAAAGGGCAAGCCGCTGGCGCCCGAGGTGGCGGACATCCGCTGGATGCTGGAAGAGCTAAGGGTGTCTTATTTCGCCCAGACCCTGGGTACGCCATACCCCATCTCCGACAAGCGCATCCTGCAGCAGATAAATAGTCTGTAAGGAGTGAGGCGTGAGGTGAAGTGTGAGGAGTAAAACACGGGTGTTGTTCCCGTTTCCTCCTCACCCCTCACCCTTAACACCTCGCGGTTTTGCTTTACCTTGTCGCCGGGGCCGGTACATGTTACTATCCGCGCGCTTTTTACAGGCGAATGCCGGTCGCAGCGTTCGCCACTAACCTTTAAGAGAGAAAATTATGTCATTCGTATTTGAAGCTGAAGTTCGTTCAGACCTGGGGAAAGGTGCGAGCCGCCGCCTGCGTCATGAAGACAAAGTACCTGCCATCGTTTACGGTGCAGGCCAGGAGCCGGTAGCCATCGCTCTGGATCACAAAAAAGCCAACCTCGCCCAGGCCGAAGACGCTTTCTACAGCGAAGTGCTGACTCTGGTTATCGACGGTCAGGAAGTAAAAGTGAAGGTTCAGGACATTCAACGTCACCCCTTCAAGCCCAAGCTGACCCACCTGGATTTCGTTCGCGCTTAATTGCGAATGTCATTCTGAAAAAACCGCCGCAAGGCGGTTTTTTTGTGCCTGCAGTTTACAGCAGCAGCTTGTTATCGATGGCAATAAAGTCGCTGGCGGCATCCATCAGTGCCTTGGCTGTGAGGCCGGGGGCACCATAGACTTCGACCCGTTTGCCGTAATGCTGGCGCAGCTTGTCGGCCAGAATGGCAAAATCCCCGTCACCGGACACCAGTACCAGGGTATCGGCGATGGCGGTCGACTCCAGCATGTCGATGGTAATGCCCACATCCCAGTCGCCCTTGGCCGAGCCGTCAGCCCGCTGAATAAAGGATTTGAGTTTCACCTCGAAGCCGATGGCCCGCAAAATATTCTGAAACTGACGCTGCTTCTCGTCACCCCGGTCGATGGCATAGGCATAGGCGGCCACCACCTCCCGCCCTTCGGTTACTTGTGCCCAGAAGGCGTTATAGTCGAAATTGCCGCTCAGCGCCTGCCGGCAGGTGTAGTACACATTCTGTACATCTACAAAAATCGCAACGTTTTCAGGCATCATGGGTTCGGGGTTGTTCCGCTCTGCTTCCATCAGGCGTCTAGGGTAACAGGATCCGGCTTGCGATTGCCCGGCTTTGCTTCCCGGTGGTAGTGACTGCTGTGCTTTCTGGTTATAATGCGGCCACTTTTTACTTTTCTTTCAGGTTGTTATGAAGTTAATCGACATCGATAAAACTCGCTATCGTCGCCATTTAAATCGCGTACTCATTGGCTGTGGCCTGGCGTTGGCGGTGGGGAGTCTGCTGATTTCGCAAACCCTGATCGCCTTGTTTCCCGACCCCAGCGGTAGCCATTTTCACTGGAATGCACTGGGGGTAGTGGTGACGGCGGCGGCCATCGGCCTGGGCCTGAGTAAATATCGTCATCATGATTATTTGACCGAAGTGCTGTATGTGTGGGAGCTGAAGCAGTCGTTGAACAAGATCACCCGTAAGATGCGCAAGCTGGAAGCCGCAGCGCAACAAGGTGACGCCGATGCGCTGCTGGCGCTGCAATACAGTTATGCCGGTTCGAGACAGCTTTGGAAACTGGACGATAACGTCATCATCATGGATGAACTGAACACCAAACAGGCGCAGCTCGACACACTGGCAGCAAAGTTCAACGTCACGCTGAATGTTGATGATTATGAGGACAGTATTCTGAAGCGGTTTTAACGGTGCTCGCGTACAATGCCTCTTCTTTTATGAGCCATGACATGGGGATTGCACGGCAGTCCCTTTGGTTTCAGCAGCGATCATCGCATAAACGGGGTTCGCCTCTGTCCTTTCAAGCAGTAGGGATGACAAGATGTCAGACAAGTTTTTCTTCAAGGGCCGCCAGGATGCGCGCCAAAGCCACATCAGCTATGGCTATAACACCAAGGCCAGCCACAAGCTCGGCAGCAAGAAGCATCCGCTGACGCTGGTGGTGACCAGCGAGGCTCGCAAGCTGGAAGTCGAAGCTCAAGCCGCCGAGGCCCGGTTGTTCGCCGAGGTAACGGTCGACAGCAATGAGGGCGCGGTGGAGTCCATCACCGAGCTGACTACGTTGCTTAACAAAGGCAATACCGTTACGCAGGAAAAGACGCCCGAGCGCAACGAGCCCTGCAGCTGCGGCAGCGGTAAAAAATACAAGAAGTGCTGCGGTTAAGGCACTTAAATGACAGCGCCGTGGGCGCGGTGAGATGTAAATAAGAAGAGAGACGGACGGCGTGTTCGTCTCTCTTTTTATTTTCTATTCTGGAGCCTGCAGATGAAGCGTCCCGTCTCTGCGACAAAGAGAGTCATGGACATGAAACAAGCCATTGTCGGTTATCACCGGGATGAAGAGCATGACTGGGTGGCAGAATTGCAATGCGGTCATTTTCAGCATGTGCGTCATCAACCGCCTTTTATCAATCGACCCTGGGTCACGACCGTCTCCGGCAGAGAAAGCATGCTGGGCCATTTGTTATCGTGCAAAAAATGCGACCGGGGAGAACCGAAAGACGTGTCGATATGATCACAGTTCGCTATGTAGTCGTTTGGTTCGCGTACCGGAGCTGTGCACAGTACCGGCTACACTGACGGTACAGATGACTGCTGTTGTCATCGTGCGGGCATGAGAAGGAGAGTTCGGTGACCGATCATAACCACTGGCAGCTGATTCGGGCGGCAGACTTTTGTTGCCCGGCACCACCTACGGTAACGCGCTTGCAGCATGGCTGGCGGTGGACGCTCCGTATTCTCGGGCTGCACGGCAAGGACAGGGTCGAAGTGGGGGATAATACCGCGCTGCCGGGCTATCGGGAGTTTGAGCGTGAGGGCGCGGTCAATGTCCTTCGAGAGTCGGTTGCCGACTGGCTGGAGGAGACCGATAACGGCGTCAGTTTTTTGCTGGATCCGCCGTTCAGCGGCACCGCCGCCATTGCCCGTGATTGTGCCTGGAAGCAGGGCTGGATGATACTGACACCACCGGATATCGACTTGATACGAGAAGTACAGGTCGATAAATGGTGGCAGCAGCAACAGCTGTACAGCGGCCCCTGGCTGATTGATAACCTGGCCCGTTATCTGCTGCGCAGCAGCGAGGGGTTGCGTTTTATTCGGGCACTGCTGCCCAGGCTGTTGCAGGGAGAGTTTGGCAAGGGGCTGGTGGTGTGCGATAGCTGGGCATTTGCTTTTCTGCAGCGGGCCTGGCCGCTTGAACTGCCCCGGGTCTATTGCTTTGCTCCGGCCGGGCAGGCGCTACTACGTCAGCTTGGCCTCAAGGGGTCGGATAGGCAACTTGGCCGCCTTGCTGCCCGGGCCCGGGGCAATGTGGGGGTGGCGCTGGCGTTATGGGCCTGTCATCTGGATCAGAGCCGGCAGTTGCCTGAGCTGCCGGTAGACGAGGAAGAAAGCGTCGCCTTCGTACTGTTTGCGTTGTTATTGCATCGGGGCCTGAATGGAGAAGCGCTGCAGCAGGTGTTGCCGATCATGGCACCGGATCAGCTGAATATACAGCTGTTCCGGCTGGCGAAGCTCGGTATTGTCGAACGTAATAAAGAATACTGGCGGCTCAGCGTGCATGGCTACCTGGCGGTACGCGATTTTCTGGGCAGTCGGGATTATCTGCTGGACGGTTTTTAACGGGGGCGGTGATGGAGACAGAGCAGGTTGTCGGCTTATTCAGGAATATCACCACCCAGACCCTGATTGAAGCCCTGGTGGTGATCGTCATCGCCATACTGCTGGTATGGTTGAGCCAGAAGCTGTTGCCCTGGCTGGCGAATCGATTGCACAGCAGCCGGCGGTTGCTGGTACTGGCGTTTATCCCCACCACTCGCATGCTGGTGATTGTGGCAGCGGTGATATGGATAGTGCCCTTGTTCATCGAGCCGACAGTACAGAATACGGTGGTGATATTAAGCGTGACCGGCCTGGCTGTCGGTTTTGCGCTCAAGGATTACGTCAGCAGCCTTATCGCCGGCATAGTGGCCGCTTATGAGCTGCCTTATCGCCCCGGCGACTGGATAGAAGTGGACGGCTGCTACGGCGAAGTCAGGCACGTGGGCATGCGGGCGGTGGAAATCGTCACCCCGGATGATACAGTGGTGTTTATTCCTCACCAGAAGCTGTGGACCGGGCTGATTCATAACGCCAACAACGGTGGCGCCAGCCTGATGTGCGTGGTGAACTTTTATCTGGGGCCGGATCACGATGCCCATGAAGTGCGTCGGGTGCTGCAGGACGTGGCCCTGACCAGCCCCTATCTCAAGTTGCAGCAGCCCGTGCTGGTCGTGCTGGAAGAGCAGCCCTGGGGTACTCATTATCGCATCAAGGCCTATCCGATGGATCCGCGCCAACAGTTTCAGTTCATGTCCGATTTAACCGCCCGCGGCAAGACAAGCCTGCGCAGCATGCCGGTGCGCTTTGCCCGCATTCCTCCGGAGCAGGCGATGGAGCCGGGCGCCTGATCCGGTTGGTACCCGACAGCCCGGGGCAAACCAAGAACCAAGAGGACACCCATCGGATTGGTTGTTTTTTGAATGACGACTAAGCTTGTGGTTAATCCGTTGTACTTGGGGGCTTTATGACTCGTCCTCGCTCCGAGCTGGTGTCACCGGCTGATACACCTTACTACCATTGCATCTGTCGCTGCGTGCGGCGCGCCTATCTGTGCGGCGAAGACCGGCTTACCGGCCAGGATTTCAATCATCGCAAACGATGGGTGCTGGCGCGTTTGCAACAGTTGCAGAAGGTATTCACTATCGACTTGTGCGCCTATGCGGTAATGGCCAATCACTATCATCTGGTGGTGCATGTGGATACTGCCGCCGCCGAGGCATTGAGTGAGAGCGAAGTGGTGGCGCGCTGGCATCATCTGTTCCAGTTGCCGGTGCTGGTGGCTTGTTATATGGCAGGAACGGCGGATAACGAGGCGGAGCAGCTGGCGGCGCAGGGTATTATTGCCGGCTGGCGCCGTCGGTTGAGTGATTTATCTTGGTATATGCGCTGCCTCAACGAGCATATTGCCCGCAAAGCCAATGAGGAAGACAACTGCAAGGGCCGGTTCTGGGAAGGGCGTTTTCGCTCGCAGGCCATATTGGATGACGTCGGTCTGCTGGCCTGCATGACCTACGTCGATCTTAATCCATTACGCGCCGGGGTAGTGAACAAGCCGGAAGACTCGGTGGATGTGTCTCTGCATCAACGGATTCGGCACTATGCACGGTCGAACAAGCATACCCTGGGCGGTCAGGCCCAAGGTCTTGCGCTGCTCCCCTTTATCGATCACTTTCATCTAGATAACGAAAAAGGCATTCCTTTTTCGTTTGCCGACTACCTGCAGCTGGTAGACTGGGCGGGCAGGGTAAGTCGGGAAGCCAAAGCCGGTGTGATAGCTGCAGATGCCCCACCCATCCTTGTACGCCTGGGGCTGGACACTGCAGGCTTTCTCGCCGCCCTGGAGCCGCATCACTTATCCCGAGGCAGCGTGATCGGCCGTGGGGCGAGCAGAATACGCTATGCCCAGGCGCATCACCGACGATGTGTGCAGGGACCGTCTTTTTCCACATCATAGAGTGGTATCGAGCGGCGGCAGTACCGGCTCAGTCAACATCCATCTCCCTCAAACGCTGATACATAAGCGCATAGCTCGTTTTTGCCTATCTGACCGTTCAAACCTTATATCCACCAGCCGTATTATCTAGACTCAGCCGATCTGGCCTTGTTTCCGGCTTGATGACAATTACCGCTGATCCCATCAATAAGTTGAAGCATCAAAAGTGGGTGTTCTAACTGGCGCCGGATTTTATCGATGAGCTTAAAGCCCCATGAAATGGGTGTCCCAAATGGTGAAAATAAAGTGGGTGTCCCAAGAGGGGGGATTTGGCATTATCATGAGCCGGTGCGGGATAATAACAAGGAATTCAAATGCAGAACAACGAGGCGCTCACGCCGGGGTTGATGGTGGTGCACGGTAACCACCTGGAGGAGCTGCGGGAGCTGGCGGTGGCCTGGATGCGGGGCAACCCGCTGGCCCCGTTGGAAAACGAGGTGATACTGGTGCAGAGCAACGGTATTGCCCAATGGCTGAAACTGGCGCTGGCCGAGCACCGCAGCGGCGGCATAGCGGCGGCCATACAGGTGGACTTGCCGGCCCGCTTTTTATGGCAAAGCTATCGTTCGGTGCTGGGCAGCCATACCATTCCCCGGTTATCGCCACTCGACAAGGCGCCGCTGACCTGGCGGCTGATGCGCTTGCTGCCGAGTCTGCTGTCTGATGAGGTATTCGCGCCGCTCGGCCGTTTTCTGCAGGACGACGCCGATTACCGCAAACGCTATCAACTGGCCGAGCGGCTGGCGGACTTGTTCGACCAATATCAGGTGTACCGGGCCGACTGGCTGGCCGGCTGGGCCGAAGGGCGGGATGAGCTCATCAGCTTGCGCCGGGGGCCGGTACCGCTGGATGAGGCCGTGCGCTGGCAACCGGCCCTGTGGCGGGCCCTGCTCGCCGACGTGGGCGAGCAGGAGCTGGCCGGCAGCCGGGCCGGGGTACATCCGCGCTTTGTCGAGCACCTGCGCCAATGCGAACATCGCCCGGCCGGGCTGCCGCGCCGGGTGGTGGTGTTCGGTATTTCCTCACTGCCGGCCCAGACCCTGGAGGCCTTGTCGGCCATGGCCCGTTTCAGCCAGGTGCTGCTGTGCGTACACAACCCCTGTCAGTATCACTGGGGCGACATAGTGCCGGATCAGGACTTGCTCAGGCATCAATACCGTCGGCACGCCCGCAAGGCCGGTCAGTCGCCGGGGCTGAACGAGGTGGAGCTGCACCAGCACGCCCATCCGTTACTGGCCGCCTGGGGCAAGCAGGGACGGGATTACATCAACCTGCTCGACAGCGTCGACGATCCCGAGCACTACAAGGCCCGGTTTGACGCCATCGGCAGCCGCATCGATCTGTTTGGTGCAGGCAACACCGAGCATTTGCTGGGCCAGTTACAGGACGATATTCTCAATCTGCGGCCGCCGGCGGAAAGCCGGGCCTACTGGCCGGCGCTGACCGACCAGCAGTTAAGCGTGCGCTTTCATGTGGCGCACAGCGCCCAGCGGGAAGTAGAGATTCTGCACGACCAACTGCTGGCGCGCTTTTCGCAGGATGACACCCTGCGCCCGCGAGACATCATCGTCATGGTGCCCGACATCAGTGTGTATGCGCCGCATATTCAGGCGGTATTCGGCCAGTATGGGCGGGACGACGACCGTTTTATTCCCTTTACCCTGGCGGATCAGGGCAGCAGGGGCAGCGAGCCGCTGCTGATAGCACTCGAGCACCTGCTGCATTTGCCCGACAGCCGGTTGCCAGTGAGCGAGGTGCTGGATTTGCTGGACGTCGTCGCCCTGCGGGAACGTTTCGGCATTCGCGAGACAGATCTCCCGGTGCTGCGTCGCTGGATTGAAGGTGCCGGCATTCGCTGGGGGCTGGATGCGCGGCGTCGGGCCGGGCTGGGCCTGCCCGAGCAACTGGAGCAGAACACCTGGCGCTTTGGCTTGCGGCGCATGCTGCTCGGTTATGCGGTGGGAGCTGGCGAGACCTGTCAGGGCATAGAGCCCTATGATGAAATCGGCGGCCTGGACGCGGCCATGATCGGCCCGCTGGTGAGCCTGCTGGACGCCATCGATCAACTGCATACCACCCTGGCCGAACGGGTCGGTGCCACCGAGTGGACGGTGCGGCTGCAGGCTTTGCTGGCGCAGTTTTTTCTGCCCGACAACGAGCGGGAGCAAACCCTGCTGTCCGGGCTGACCGAGGCACTGGAGCAGTGGCAGGCCTTGTGCGTGGGGGTGAATCTCGACGAGCCGCTGCCGCTCACCGTGGTGCGCGAAGCCTGGCTGGGGGCGGTGGACCAGGGCCGGCTCAGCCAGCGTTTTCTGGCCGGTGCGGTGAACTTCTGCACCCTGATGCCGATGCGGGCCATTCCGTTTCGACAGGTGTGTCTGCTCGGCATGAGCGATGGCGACTATCCGCGCAGCGTCACTCCGCTCGACTTCGATTTGATGGCCGGCGATTACCGACCCGGCGATCGCTCCCGACGGGAAGACGACCGTTATCTGATGCTGGAGGCCCTGCTGTCGGCCCGGGATCAGTTTTACATCAGCTGGGTGGGACGCAGCATTCGCGACAACAGCGAGCGCCCGCCTTCTGTGCTGGTGGGCCAGTTGCGGGATCACCTCAGTGGCTGGCAACGGGCCGATGGCGGCGAGCTGCTGGAGGGGATCACCACCGAGCATCCGTTGCAGCCGTTCAGCCGGCGTTACTTTACGCCAACCAGCGGGCCCGAAGCGGACGTGTTGTTCAGTTATGCCCGGGAATGGGCCGGTCGCTACGGCGGCGGGGTGCAGGCGGCGGAAACTCCGCTGCCGCCGTGGCAGCCGGAAGAGCCGGTGACCCTGGAGCAGTTGCAGCAGTTCTTGCGCCAGCCCGTGGCCACCTTTTTCAACCGCCGACTCAAGGTGATGCTGGATGATGAGGCCACGGCCGAGCTGGACGAAGAGCCCTTCGCCCTGAACGGACTGGAGCGCTATGTGCTCAAGCAACGGCTGCTGGCCGAGGCGGCGGATGCCGAACAACCCGATGTGTCGCTGGCCCGGTCGGCGCGGCGAGCTCAGGGCCAGGGCCTGTTGCCGCTGGTCGGCTTTGGCGAACGCCTGCGCATGCAGATACAGGCCCAGTTACCGGATCAACTGGCCCGCTACCAGGCCCTGTGCCAGATCTTGCCCGAGCGGCTGGAGTCGCCCTTGCCGTTGCAGGCCGCCCATCAGGGGCTGGAGCTGGAAGGTTGGCTGGGAGGCATTCGCCGGAGTCAGCAACGACTGGCGCTGATCGAGCTGCAGCCCGGCGAGCTGATGAACAACAAAGCGCCCAAATGGCACCGGGTGTTGCGGGCCTTTGTCAGTCAGGTGGTGGCTTGTGCCTCGGGCATCGAGCTGACGCTGTATCTGGTGGGTGAAGACGCCACCCTGCACGGCAAGCCAGTGCCCGCCGCCGAGGCGACGGCTATCCTGGCCGACTGGCTGGACGCGCTGCAGGCCGGCATGACGGCCCCGTTGCCGGTGGCCCTTAAAACCGCCATGGCCTGGCTGGAGCAGGAAGACGAGGATAAAGCCCTGGCAGCCGCCCGACGCAGCTACGATGGCGACGACTTCAATTACGCCGGTGAACGCAGCGAAAGCGGCGCCCTGGCGCGCCAGTTTCCGGAATTTGACGCCCTGGTGGCCGACGACACCTTTTTTGACTGGTGCACACAACTTTATGCCCCACTGAAACACCTGGGCCCGCAACGGCTCACACAGGAGGATCACCCATGAGCCCATCGGCGCGCCCGCTGGCGCTGGCCTTTCCGCTGCACGGCAGCCGCCTGATTGAAGCCAGTGCCGGTACCGGTAAAACCTTTACCATTTCGGCCCTCTATCTGCGGCTGGTGCTCGGCCACGGTGACGAGCTGGGCTTTGTGCGTGAGCTGCTGCCGCCCGAGATTCTGGTGGTGACCTTTACCGATGCGGCCACCCGGGAACTGCGCGACCGCATTCGTGTTCGTCTGGTGCAGGCGGCGGCGGTGTTTCGCGGTGAGGTGCAGGGCGATGCACTGCTTGACGCGCTCAAGGCCGACTTTACTCCCGAGCAATGGCCGGCCTGTGCTCACCGGCTCGATATTGCCGCCCAGTGGATGGACGAAGCGGCGGTGTCCACCATTCATGGCTGGTGCCAGCGCATGTTGCGCGAGCACGCCTTCGACAGCGGCAGCCTGTTTACCCAGACCCTGGAAACCGACCACAGCGAGCTGCTGGCCGAGGTGGCGCGTGATTACTGGCGTCGCCAGTGTTATCCGCTGAGCGAGGCGCCGCTCGACTGGGTGATTGATCAGTGGCAAACCCCGGGCGCGCTGCTCAAGAAACTGCGCCCGTTACTGGGAGAGCAGGGCGAGGCCATCGGCGAGCTTGCCGATTTGCTCCAGCAGGCGCTGAGCGAGCGGGAGCAGGCGTTGGCGAAGCTCAAGGCGCCCTGGTCGCGCTGGGCCGACGAGCTGGAGCTGCTGCTCGACAAGGCGGTGGCCGACAAGGTAGTGGATGGGCGCAAGCTGCAGGCTCGTTTCTACCAACCGTGGCTGGCGAAGCTCAGGGCCTGGGCAGGGTCGCTGGACGCCGAGCTGGAGCTGGGCACCGGTTTTGTTCGGCTCACGCCCGCGGGCATGGCCGAGGCCTGGAAAAAAGGCGAGCCACCGGTGCATGCGGCGCTGGAGGCCATGGCGGAGCTGGAGCAACAGCTGGCCGTCTTGCCGGATCCGGCCGAGCCGGCGCTGCGCCATGCCGCCGCCTGGGTGCGGTGTCAGTTTGAGGCGGAAAAACGCCGCCGGGCCGAAATGGGCTTTGACGACATGCTTACCCGGCTGGATGAGGCGCTGCAGGGAGAAAACGGTGCCCATCTGGCCGAGGTGATTCGGCGTCAGTTTCCGGTGGCGATGATCGATGAGTTTCAGGATACCGATCCGCTGCAATATGGCATCTTCGACGCCATCTACCGGGTGGCGGACAACAGCCCCGACAGCGGCCTGTTCATGATTGGTGATCCCAAGCAGGCGATTTACGCCTTTCGCGGTGCCGATATTCACACCTATCTGGCGGCGAGGGAGGCTACCGACGGTCGGCACTATACCCTGGACACCAACTTTCGTTCTTCCACCGCCATGGTGGCGGCGGTCAACCGCGTGTTCGAGCGGGCCGAGCAGTACCCCGAGGCTGCTTTTCTGTTTCGTGACGGCCAGCACAACCCGCTGCCTTTCGTCTCGGTGGCCGCCAGGGGGCGGGAGGAGCAATGGCAATGCGATGGTGAGACGCAGCCGGCATTGACCCTGTGGCAGCTGGACAACGAAAAAGGGCTGCCGCTTGCCGCCACGCCCTATGTGCAGCAAATGGCGTTGAGCTGTGCCGGCCATATCACCCATTTGCTGAATCAGGGCAAGCAGGGCAAGGCCGGCTTTGCCAAAGACGGTGAGCTGGCCCCGGTGCAGCCCAGTGATATAGCGGTACTGGTGCGCAGCTTCAAGGAGGCGCAGGCCATTCGCCATGCGCTGGCGGCAAAAGGGGTGCGTAGCGTCTATCTGTCCGACAAGGACTCCATTTTTGCCAGCGCCGAGGCGAACGATGTGTTGCTGTGGTTGCGCGCCTGCGCCGAGCCGGAGCAGGACGGCAAACTCAGGGCGGCGCTGGCCACCGCCACCCTGGGACAGACCCTGGCAGAGCTGGAGCGGCTCAATCAGGACGAACGTCACTGGGAGCGGCGAGTGATGCAGTTTCGGGAATATCGTCGCTGCTGGCAGCGCCAGGGGTTGCTGCCCATGGTGCACCGACTGCTGCACGACTTCAGGCTGCCGGCGCGGCTGGCCAACCGCGCCGACGGCGAGCGCTGCCTGACCAATATTCTGCATCTGGCCGAGCTGATGCAGCAGGCCGCCGCCGGACTGGATGGCGAACAGGCGTTGATCCGCCATCTGGCCGAGTGCCTGGAGGGGCAGGCAGAGGCCGCCGACGAGCAGGTGCTGCGACTGGAAAGCGACGCCGCCCTGGTGCGGGTGGTCACCATTCATAAGTCGAAGGGGCTGGAATATCCGCTGGTGTTTCTGCCGTTCATTTGCTCCTTTCGCGGCGTCGGCAAGGGGGCGGTGCGGGTGCAGGATGCGCAGGGGCGCCGGCTGGTGTTGAACCCCTCTGAAGACGAGCTGGAACGGGCCGAGCGGGAGCGGCTGGGGGAAGACTTGCGTCTGCTGTATGTGGCATTGACCCGGGCGCGTCATGCCTGCTGGCTGGGCTTAAGCGACATCAAGGTCGGCAATGCCAAAGCCTCGCGGCTGCACGACGCGGCCATGGGCTATGTGCTGGGTGGCGGTGCCGAATTGGCCGGCAGCCTGGCCGACTGGCTCACGCCATTGGTGGCGCCGGACACCGCCCTGTGTCCGGCCCCCGAGCCGGATGAACAGCAGTGGAGCCCGACCGATGAAACCCTGACCGCTCCGGTGTGGGCCTCGCCGACCCGACCGGCTGCCGAACACTGGTGGATTGCCTCCTACAGTGCGCTGCGCACCCAGGAAGCGGCGGGCCGGCGTTTTGACGACGCCTCGCCCGAACGGCCCGAGGCGGGCAAGAGCGGTGACGACGAGCTGGAGCTGCCCTTTGTGCCGCTGCGCCCGGGCGATACGCCGAGCCTGCACCGCTTTGAACGCGGGCCGGCGGCGGGCACTTTTTTGCACGGCCTGCTGGAGCTGGCGCTGGACCAGGAGGTGGCCGGCGACCCCGACGAGCTGAAAAACCAGCTGGCCCGGCGTTGTCAGCTGCGGGGCATGACCGAATGGACAGATCCCTTGAACGACTGGCTGCAGGGGCTGCTGATCACGCCCTTGTTCGAGCAGGGTCCCGCCCTGGGCGAGCTTGGCCAATATCAGACCGAGATGGAGTTCTGGCTGGAGGCCAGCCGGGTGGATGTGGAGCAGCTGGATGCGCAGGTGCAGCACCAGGTACTACCGGGTCAGCCCAGAAATGCGCTGGCGCCCGATACCCTGAACGGCATGCTCAAGGGCTTTATCGATTTGGTGTTCGAGCATGAGGGGCGTTATTACGTGGTGGATTACAAGTCGAACTGGCTGGGACAGGACGACGCCGACTACACCCTGGCGGCGATGCAGGGCCAGGTGCTCAAGCACAGATACGATCTGCAATATGTGCTCTACCTGCTGGCGCTGCATCGCCAGTTGACGCTGCGCCTGCCCGACTACGACTACGACACTCACCTGGGCGGTGCGCTGTATCTGTTTGTGCGCCGGCCGGGTGCGGCCTGGTTCGACAAGCCGCCCAGAGCATTGATTGAAAGCCTGGATGCCATGTTTAGAAACGAACAGTTTCGCAACGAACAGCTCAGCAACGAACCGCCCAGCCCCGAACAACACGAGGAGTTTCGCCCATGACGGCCACGGTTATCACGGCACCGCTTACCAGTCAGAGCCGCCTGCTTGAATTGCTTGATCAATGGGTCGCTCTGGGCTGGTTACGCCCGCTCGACCGGGCGCTGGCCGGTTTTTTTGTGGATCTGGACCCCAGCGCCGAGGCATCGGTGCTGTTGGCGGCGGCGCTGGCCAGCCACCAGCTGGGCCATGGCCATGTGTGTCTGGATTTGGCGGCCACGCTTGCCGAGCCGGACTTTGCCCTGTCGCTGCCGCCGGAAGGGGAAGAAAGCCTGTCCGACATGCTGCTGCCGTCGCGCATGCTGGCCGGACTGGCGCTGGCCGACTGGGTACAGGCGCTGGCACTAAGTCCGCTGGTGGCGAGTGCGCACGGCGCGTCCGATCGCCCCTTGGTGCTGCATGCCGAGCGGCTGTACCTGCGGCGCTACTGGAACTATGAACAGAGCGTGGCTCGGGCGTTGGCGGTGCGTATCAGGGACGACAGGCCGGTGCCCGACAGTCTGCCCGAATGGCTGAACCGGCTGTTTCCCGAGCCGTTGGTGCTGGATGGCGAACGCCAGACCGACTGGCAGAAACTGGCCTGTGCGCTGGCGGCCAGCAGCGGTTTTACCCTGATCACCGGTGGTCCCGGCACCGGTAAAACCACCACAGTAGTGCGGCTGCTGGCCCTGTTGCAGGGCACCGCCGACAAGCCGCTGCGCATTCGGCTGGCCGCACCCACCGGCAAGGCGGCGGCGCGGCTTACCGAGTCGATTGGCGCCCAGGTGGCCTCGTTGCCGGTAGATCCGGCGGTGCGCGAACGCATTCCCACCGAGGTGAGCACCCTGCACCGGCTGCTGGGCAGCCTGCCCAACAGCCGGCACTTTCGCCACCATGCCGGCAACCCGCTGGCGCTGGACGTACTGGTGGTGGACGAGGCCTCGATGATCGATCTCGAAATGATGGCCTGCCTGTTGTCGGCGCTGCCACCCCATGCCCGCTTGCTGTTGCTGGGCGACAAGGATCAGCTGGCCTCGGTAGAGGCGGGGGCCCTGCTGGGCGATCTGTGCCGGGATGCGGATCAGGGCCATTATCAGCCCGAGCGGGTGGCCTGGCTGGAGCGGGTCAGTGGCGAACGACTCGAACACCCGGCCCTGCAGGCGGGTGAAGCGGGCTGTTATCCGTTGGCGCAGCGTATTCTGATGCTGCGTTATTCCCGTCGTTTTGCCGGTGGCTCCGGCATCGGCCGCCTGGCGGAGGCGGTCAACCGGCAGCAAGCCGGCCTGGCGCGCCGGCAGTTTGGCCGGGACGATGTGGCGACCTTGCGCCTCAAGGGCGAGCAGGATGCCGCGCTGAACCGGCTGTTGCAAGGCGGTCGCGGACAGGCGGTGGGTTACGGCCATTACCTCGAGCGGCTTAACACCGGCCGGCCGGCGGCCGACACCGCCCATGACGACCCGGCCTGGACGAACTGGGCGGGGCAGGTGCTGACCGCCTTTGACGAGTTTCGCCTGCTCTGCACCGTGCGCAAGGGGCCCTGGGGCGTGGCAGGACTCAACCAGCGCATTGCCGCTTTGCTGCAGCGACGGGGCTTGCTGGAGGCGGAAGAGGGCTGGTACGAAGGTCGCCCGGTGCTGGTGACCCGCAACGACTACGGTCTGGGGTTGATGAACGGCGATATCGGTATTGCGCTGCGCCTGCCGGAAGAAGATGGCCGCCGGGTACTGCGGGTGGTGTTTGCCCGCAACGATGGCGGTGGCGGCCTGCGTTTCGTGCTGCCCAGCCGCTTGTCGGAGGTGGAGACGGTGTTTGCGATGACGGTGCACAAGTCACAGGGCTCGGAATTTGCTCACACCGCCTTGATCCTGCCGGAGGCGCTTAACCCGGTGCTGACCAAGGAACTGCTGTATACCGCCATTACCCGTGCCCGGCACTGGTTTACCCTGCTGGAGCCGCGCGCCGGTGTGTTTGAGCAGGCCATCGGCCGTCGGGTAGAGCGGCGCAGCGGCCTGCTGGCCGGATTGCAGGAGGAACACTAATCGTCATTTGGCGTCTGGATAATCAGCCGTCTGTCATGCCTGAGATTCCAGGTGGGGCTGCAGCAACTGGTGCAGGTTGATGTTGGCCTTGAGCCGGGCGGCGAGCAGGTAGAGGCCGCCAATCTTGCGATGCAGAAACAGCGCATCTGCCGGTGGCGTGTGCCAGTAGTCCTGCTCCATGCTGAGTCGAGTGCCGGCGTCGCGCAGGCGACCCGCCAGATCGCTGTTGCCAAAGTCGAACTGCGCATCGGTGCGAACCGGCTCGCAGGCCAGTTGCACCATGCCCACTACCGCCTGGCGCTGGGCAGGAATAATATCCCGGCTGAAAAAGCCGATTTTGCTCAGTGCCTGCTCAATGCCCGAAGTGTCCTGCTGCAGGGCGGCGGTGAACAGCTGGCGGTAGCCGTCGCTGATCGTGGCGGGGTAGGGACGGGTGGCGCCGAAGTCGAGCAGCACCAGGCGACCGCTCTGCGGCTGATACAGATAATTGGCAAAGTTGGGATCGGTCTGCACCAGACGAAATTCAAACAGCTCCCGAAACAGTAGTGCGAACAACAGGCCGACGGCCCGGTCGCGCACTTCCTGGGGATGATCTTCCAGTTGTTCGATGGGGCAACCTTCCATGTAGCTCATGGTCAGCAGGCGCGGGGTGCTGAGCCTGGCATCGACTTGCGGCAGGGCAAAGTCGTTATCGTCGGCCAGCAGGCTGGCAAAGGTGCCGAGCTGGCGGGCTTCCAGTTCATAGTCGGCTTCGGCGTGCAGCTGGCGCTTGGCCTCGATCAGCAGTTCGCGATAATCCACCGAGGCGGGGATCAGCCCGCTGATATTGAGCAGGGTCACCACATTGTCTACATCGCTGTCGATGCTGGCACCGATGCCCGGATACTGTATTTTTACCGCCAGCGGGCGGCCATCGTCGGCGTGGGCTCTATGTACCTGGCCAATGGAGGCTGCGGCCATAGAGTTAAAGCCGAATTGCGCGAAATGTTGTTGCCAGTCCGGCCCCAGTTCCTGCTCCAGCACCTTGACCAGCTGACGTGGCGGCATGGGGCTGGCATCGGCGCGCAGGCGGGCCAGAATGGCGGCGAGCTCCGGCGGCAGTAAATCGCCGGCATCCATCGACAGTAACTGACCGACCTTCATCGCCGCCCCGCGCAGTTGCGCCAGCTGCCCGGTAATGCGCCGGGCATTGTCCGGCGTCAACAGCAAGTCTTTCGCCTTGGGGCGGTTACCCTGAGCCAGTTGGCGCGCGCCTTCGGTCAGCATGCCCCCGGCCACTCGGGTGGCAAGTGACGCCAGGCTGGCCATGCGCGAAAAACGGTGCTGCCTTACCGCTGATCCTTTCTTGTTGTCGGTGGTCATCGGCCTTCCTTTGTGGTGGTTTGGCTATCAGACCCTGACAACACCCTTCTTCATTCACGACAAGACGTTATTGGTAGCGGGTTCGCGCGCCACGGCCAGATAGCGTTCGGTGATCTGCTCGGCCGGCATCGGCCGGCCGGTCAGGTAGCCCTGGATCAGATTGACGTGATACCGGCGCAATGTGTTCAGCTGCTCCTCGGTTTCCACTCCCTCGGCCACCACCGTCAGTTTCAGCCCCTGGGCCATGCCGGTAATGGCGGCCAGTATGGTCTCGCTGCCCTGGTTTTCACCCAGTTGCTGAATAAAGGATCTGTCGATTTTGAGGGTGGTAATCGGCAGCTGGTGCAAATAGCTCAGCGAGGAATAGCCGGTGCCGAAGTCGTCCATCGCCACCCGGCATCCCAGCTGACGCAGTTGCTGTAATACCCGTACCGCTTGCTGCTGCTTGTCGAGCAGCATGCTTTCGGTGAGTTCAAAGTTGATCAGGCCCGGTGGCAGTTGATATTCATCATAGAGGGCCCGGATCTGTTCAATCAGATCCTGTTGCCAGAATTGCTGGGCCGACAGATTGACGGCCACCGGCACCGGCGTTAATCCCGCATCCAGCCAGGCACGCAACCGGGCGGCAACCTGTTGCATCAGATAACGGCTCAGGGGCAGTATCAGCCCGGAGCGCTCGGCCAGGGGAATAAAGTCACCGGGAGAGACCTGACCAAACTCCGGGTGATACCAGCGGGCCAGCGCTTCCAGGCTGCAAAGCCGTTGGCTGTCCCGGTCGACCAGGGGCTGATAATGCAGGCTCAGTCCTTCGCCGTTGTCGATGGCATTACGCAGCGCCGTTTCCATCGCCAGCCAGCGGTGTTCGCGTATGTCCATGTGGGTGCTGTACAGTCGAAAGGTGTTGCGTCCTTCCTGTTTGGCCCGGTACATGGCGGCGTCGGCATGGTGCAACAGCTGCTCGGCATCGGCGGCATCGTCCGGGTAGAGGCTGACGCCCAGGCTGCAGCCGATGCGAAAGGTCTGATCCTTGAGCCGAAACGGCTCGGCAATGGCGTCGAGCAGGCGGCGGGCGATGCGAATCACTTCATCCGGTTCGCTCAAGTCCGGCAGCAGGACAATAAACTCATCCCCGCCCAGGCGGGCCAGGGTATCGTCTTCCCGCAGCCGGGCGTTCATGCGGCGCGAGACATCGAGCAGCAGCTCGTCGCCGGCCGCATGCCCCAGGCTGTCGTTGACCCGCTTGAAGTGATCGAGGTCGATAAACACGACCGCCAGTCGTTGTTGGTGACGATGGGCGTGACGAATGGCCAGATCCAGCCGGTCTTCGAGCAGGCGGCGGTTGGGCAGCTTGGTCAGGGCATCGTAATAGGCCAGCTGGCGGATCTGATCCTCGTTTTCCCGAATATGGGTGATGTCGCTGAACAGGGCCGCGTAATTACTGGTGTTGCCGTCCGAGTCATGAATGGCGGTGATGGTCAGCAGTTCGAGATAAAGCTGGCCACTCTTGCGCCGGTTCCAGATCTCGCCGCGCCAGTAGCCTTTTTGTTGCAGTGTTTTCCACATGCTGTCGTAGAAGGTCTCATCGTGTCGGCCGGAAGACAGGATGGCGGGCGTCTTGCCCAGCACTTCTTCCAGCGAGTAACCGGTGGTATGGGTAAAAGCCGGATTGACGAATTCGATGTGTCCGCGGGCATCGGTGATCACCACGCCTTCCAGCGACGCCTCTATTACCCGTTCGGCCAGTTGCAGGTTGAGGCGGGAACGGCTCAGGGCCTGATCACGCTGGCTCAGGGCCTGCTTCAACTCCAGCCGGTAATCCTGCTCGGCGCCCTCCAGAATATGACGAAAGCCGAGCAGACCGGTTATTTGCCGGCTGTGCTTGTCCTGCACTGCCAGGTGGCGCAACTGGTGGTCGAGCAGCATGTCTCTGGCCCGCAGCAGCGAGTCTTCGGGGGCTATGGTCAACAGCGGGCGGCTGGCCAGCTTGCTCAGTGGCGTGTCGCCCGGGTGGCGAGCGGCAAAACGCACCATGTCACGCTCGGTGATAATGCCGAACTCCCCGCCGCCACAGTCGACCACGGCGGCATCCTGCCGTTGTGCCAGCATCAGGGGGGCGGTCTGGCCGAGGGTCATGGTGCCCGGCAGCACCAGCGGCTGGCTGTCCATTGCCTCGTGTACCTCGCGCAGGCTGAGGTACAGCTCCAGCCCCTGTTTCAGCGCGATGTCGGTCTGGGACACTATGCCTCTTGGCTGGTCGTTATCGTCCACCACCAGAAAATGCCGCCGTTGCTCTTCGTGAAAACGCCGGGCGACCTCCGAGACGGGAGTGTTCAGATGCAGGCTGCTGACCGGGCTGCTCATGACGTCCCCTATGGGGGTGCGCAGCGAGTCCGGGTCGTTGAAGTCGAGTCGCAGGCTGTCGTGTTCGGTCCAGATCCCCACGGCCGCGCCGTGGTCCATGATCAGCACGGAACTGCATCGGCGGTGGGCCATGCGTTCTGCGGCTTCATGTACGGGCGTATCGGGGCTGCAGCTGAGCAGGCCACCGTGCATCAGGCGTTCGACGGGCAGATCTGGGGTACTGGAATCGAGGTGTATCACGCTAACTCGGACTGAACAGGTTTGCGGCTACATTAGCATATTCGGTAACGGTAACAGAAATACCGGATGCATAATGACAGGGGATGAATGAGGCCGGATCCGCGCCAACAAAAAAAAGCGGATGGCACCGTAAAGGCGCCATCCGCTGCGGGCCTGGATGTGGCTCAGTAAGACTGGCTATGCACCCCTTTTATCGCCCGGCCGGACGGATCGGCCATGTTCTTCCATTGTTCGTCCCATTCCAGCGCCGTGGGGGTAGAGCAGGCCACGGAGGGGCCGCAGGGCACGCAGTGGGCGGCGGACTCCTGCGGGAAGTGACCTTCAAAGATGGCCCGGTAATAATAGGCTTCCTTGTTGGTCGGGGTGTTGAGCGGAAAGCGGAACGCCGCCGCCGCCATCATCTGATCGGTGACTTCGGCTTCCACCATTTCCTTCAGGCTGTCGATCCAGGAATAACCCACACCGTCGGAGAACTGCTCCTTCTGGCGCCACACCACCTCATCGGGCAGCAGATCGCTGAAGGCTTCGCGCAGTATGTGTTTTTCCATCTTGCCGTTGCCGCACATCTTGTCGGCCGGGTTCAGGCGCATGGCCACGTCCATGAATTCCTTGTCGAGAAAGGGCACCCGGGCTTCCACGCCCCAGGCGGCCATCGACTTGTTGGCGCGCAGGCAGTCGAACTGGTGCAGCGCCTGCAGCTTGCGCACGGTTTCTTCGTGGAATGCCTCGGCGTTCGGCGCCTTGTGGAAATACAGGTAGCCGCCGAACAGCTCGTCGGAGCCTTCGCCGGACAGCACCATCTTGATGCCCATGGCCTTGATGCGCCGCGCCATCAGGTACATGGGAGTCGAGGCCCGAATGGTGGTGACATCGTAGGTTTCCAGGTGATAGATCACCTCGCGCAGGGCGTCCAGACCTTCCTGTACCGTGTAGTGCAGCTCGTGATGCACGGTACCCAGGTGATCGGCCACCTTGCGGGCGGCAATCAGATCCGGTGCGCCTTCCAGGCCGACGGCAAAGGAGTGCAGCCGGGGCCACCAGGCCTCGCTGTTGTCGCCGTCTTCGACCCGACGGTCCGCATAAATCTTGGCGATGGCGGAGATCACCGACGAGTCCAGACCACCGGACAGCAGCACGCCATAGGGCACGTCGCACATCAGCTGGCGCTTGACCGCCGCCATCAGTGCCTCGCGCAGCTCGCTCACGCTGGAGCTGTTGTCCTTGACCGCCGGGTACTGTTCCCAGTCGCGCCGATAATAGCGGCGCAGCTGGCCTTCCTTGCTGTACAGCAGATGCCCGGGAGGAAACTCCTTGATGGTTTTGCACACCGGGGTGAGCGCCTTCATCTCGGAGGCGACATAGAAGTTGCCCTGTTCGTCGTGGCCGGTATAGAGCGGAATAATGCCCATGTGATCGCGACCGATCAGGTAGGCGTCCTGCTCTTCGTCGTAGAGCACGAAGGCGAAGATGCCGTTGAGATCATCGAGAAACTCGGGCCCTTTTTCCTGATACAACGCCAGAATGATCTCGCAGTCGGACTGGGTCTGAAATTCGAAGTCACCGGTGAGGGTGGCTTCCAGCTCCTTGTGGTTGTAGATCTCGCCGTTCACCGCCAGGGCGTGGGTTTTGGCCGGGTTCAACAGTGGCTGGGCACCGCTGTCGAGGCCGACGATGGCCAGTCGCTCATGGACCAGAATGGCGTTGTCGCTGCTGTATACGCCCGACCAGTCGGGGCCACGGTGGCGCAACAGCTTGGACTGTGCAAGCGCACGGCTGCGCAGGGCGGCGGCGTCGGATTTGAGTTCGAGAATACCGAAAATAGAACACATGGGATCGTCCTTAATGTCTTGCTCTATGAGACTAAACTCAGGTTGGCAGAGTGACACCCGGATGAAAAGCAAAAATATTGAAATGTGATAAATAAAGCCATCTTGAATGTAAATCGTCATTTAAGATGGCTTTATTTTTTAAATAATCAAAATTTCACGTAATATTTTGATGTTTATTTAATGATGCGCTTTATAAGTGAATGGCCGGAGCGACCGGGTCGTCGATCCGAAACCAGCCGGCAATGCTCAGCCTGTTCCGGGTGGCCGGCAACACCTCGTGCGGGAAGTCTTCCGACAGAAAGCACACCAGGGTGCCGGCCTGTGGCAAGACCCGATGCATGACGGCTTTTCCGTGCGCGGTATAAACCAGTAACTCGCCGCCATCGGCTGCCTGCCAGTCGTCGTTGAGGTACAGCACGGTAGTGAGGCGGCGGTTGCCCTTACCACGAAAGGCATCCAGGTGCTTCTTGTAAAAGTCCCCGGCCTGATAAAGCGCATAGTGGCATTCGTAGTCTTTCAGCCCCATAAACAGCTGGCGGTTCAGCTGCAGTTGCAGATCGGCCATTTGCGCCAGATAGCAGCGCTGTATCGGGGTATCACCGTCCAGCCAGCGGGTCTTGTCGGTACGAATTTGTTCATTGGTCTGTTGCAGCCGTGCCCGGCCGATAGCGGCAGGGGTCAACTCCCAGGGGGGAAGGGTCGCCAGGTCGTGGCGCAGGGCGGCCACCATATCGGCATTGATAAAGCCGGGAAAGATACCGATACCGGGGCCGGCAATGGCATCCACTATCGCGGTAAAATCATGTTCAAGCCGTACAATTGCATTCACGTCGAACCCTCCATCAGGAGCGCCTATGTACACCCTTTACGACTCGGGTAGCCAGAGAGAAAAACTGCATGTGAAAAACGAGAGTACTGTTTGAAGCCGGGCTTGTCATGCCATTACCCGAAAGAGAGGGGAGGACAGGGTTATTCAGACATGAAAAAACCCCGAGCATTGCTGCTCGGGGTTTTAATGTGGCGGTGAGGGAGGGATTCGAACCCTCGATACGTTGCCGTATACACACTTTCCAGGCGTGCTCCTTCAGCCACTCGGACACCTCACCGTATTTTTTCATTCAATTTTATTAAAGAGTGTTGTTTTCACTCTGTGTCTGCTGATGACTCATGTCCTCGGCCTGACGGAGCAGGCTCCGTGGCTCTTTACCTTTTCAGGCTTCGCCTTGGGCAGCCACTCGAACACATCATCAAATTTCAGCATTTTGTTACGGTCTTGCCTGACCGGCCCCGCTTGGGAACGGGGCGTAATCTAACGACTTGCCGGTGCTTGTTCAAGGCTTTTCCGTAAAAAAAGGTGCGACTGGCTTAACCCTGAACAAGTTGCGGGCTTAATGCACAGCAGAGGGGGTTTTCTGCGGTTCGTCGTCCTGCATCAGAAAACCGAGCTCGCCGATCTCCAGCAATAATTGCTGGGTCGCCATCATGGTTTGCTGCACTATCCACAGAAACTGACGCTGATCCATGCCGGCCTGGGTGTGCAGGTAGTCGGCCACGATCAGGCGGGGCAGGTTGTCGTCGACGATATCGACAAACACCTTGAGGCTGGGATAGTTCATGTTCAGCCGGCCCAGATCGGCCACCAGCGCCAGCAGGGCGGTGGGGCGCACCTCGATTTCGGTGGTAAGAATGGCGTCTTCATGTTCCACGAACAGTCGGCTTTCCAGTACCCCGTCCTGCCCCTGCAGCTCGGAAAGGTGGATGCCGTGACAGTTTTCACAGATATAGTGGTCGATGTAACCGGCGGTGAGCCAGCGCATGGCGATTTCTGCTGTTAACACTGAGATTCCTGAAAAAGTGGGGCTTGAAGGGGCGCTAGTGTAAACCAAAGGCCGAAGGAGGAAAATCAAAAGCCGGTGCCGGCGGGCGCGACCGGTAATAAAGCCTGCTTTGATTTGATTTTGTTCCCAAAAGCGGGAATGCTCATTATATGTTCATCGAGGAGTCACTTTGCTCCCCTGTTTTCCGTTACAAGTTACTGTCACAGGTTGCTATCTGTCTGTTACCGCTACCAGTTGCTACTAGAAGGAAAGTCGAGATGAAAATACTGCTTGCTGCTATCGATCTGGAACAGGAGTCCATGCTGGTGGTGAAAAGGGCGGTCGAGCTGGCGGTTCGGCTCAAGGCCAGCCTGCATCTGGTACATGTGGTGGATGATGCGCTCACCCTTTATGAGCCGATGGTGGAAATTTCGGTGCGCCACCGTCTGAAAAAGGCGGCAGAAATGGCGCTGCAAGGTTTCTTTGATCTGGTCCCCGATGAGGTCAAGGCGCACGGAGGCTGTCATGTGGTGCTGGGCAAGCCTTATCAGGCGCTGGGTAAAAAGGCCGAGGAGTTGACGGCCGATCTGCTGATTGTGGGGCGGCATCATGTCGAGCCGCTACGGGATCTTTTTGTGGGCACTACCGCCGAGCGATTGTTGCGCCACTGCGATATTCCCTTGCTGATGGTCAGAGAAGACTCTAGCGAGGCTTATGCACGGGTGCTGGCGGCCACCGATTTTTCTCGTAGCTCGCACCATGCGTTACAGGCGGCCTTGTGGTTGGCCCCGCAGGCCGACATTCGGCTGGTACATGTATTCGAACCGCCTTTTACCGGTTTCATGCACCATGACCAGCAGGACATGGATAATATGATCAGGGAGCAGAAGAAGCGCATCCGCAAGGAAATCAAAACCGAGATGACGCATTTTCTGGCCGAAGACGATCAGAGTCGAATTCGGTCCGATATCATGGCCGGCGGCGTACAGACGTGTCTGAACGATGCGGTGGCGCTGCATGATCCACAATTGCTGGTGCTGGGTACACACGGACGACAGGGCATCAGCCGGCTGCTGATTGGCAGCGTGGCCACCAGCTTTTTGAGCACGCTGCCCTGTGATGTGCTGGTGGCGAGATAAGTCAGGAGTGGCTTACAGCTTTGCAGTCATGCATAGGGCCGTTGCATAAAGAGGCAACAGGGTTGCCTCTTCCGACACGCTGCGAGCACATCCCTGTGGCGCTCAGCAAATGCCATCCCTGGCATTTGACGGTCGGCTGAGGCAATCCCTGCAGCCTCATCTATGGCCCGGAGTTGTCTGCCGGAGGTGCTATCAGACGACGGCGCTGCCTTGATGAGGGCAAAGGGTGTCTGCTCAGCCGGCCATCCGCGCCAGGGATGGCGCGGCTGAGCCCCCAGGGAGGGGTTTACGGCGTGTCCGCGGAGCAGTGCCCTTTGTCCGATTTTTCTGCTGCCGTTCACGACCACACAATCTTAGTGACCC
Organism: Oceanisphaera sediminis; assembly: GCF_039539745.1. Taxonomy (NCBI): domain Bacteria; kingdom Pseudomonadati; phylum Pseudomonadota; class Gammaproteobacteria; order Aeromonadales; family Aeromonadaceae; genus Oceanisphaera; species Oceanisphaera sediminis. The sequence continues at coordinate 61,196 of NZ_BAABDS010000046.1, read as the reverse complement.
AGCTACAGGCAGTGAGGTGTTTAACCCCTCTCTTCTTTAAAACAACGCCGGCCAGTCCTGCTCGCTGTTGCCCAGTACCAGAAAATAGGGGTTCAGCAACTGTTGCGGGTTGCCGTAATCGAGCGGCTGGCCATCGAGCCGGATCACCCGGCCGCCGGCCTGCTCCGCCACACAGTGTGCGGCGGCGGTGTCCCACAGCGAGGTGGGGCCCAGCCTGGGGTATACATCGGCGGCGCCTTCGGCGACCAGGCACAACTTGAGCGAGCTGCCCATGGCCACGAGTTCATGCTCGCCCAGTTGCTCGAGCAACCGCGGCATGGCCTCACCGGCGTGAGAGCGGCTGCCCACCACCCGCCAGGGCGTACCGGCTTGATGCTGGGCGACACCAATCGGCCTTTTATACCCCTCGGCGTCGGTCTTGCTGGCGCCAACACCCCGGGCGGCGGTATAGCACAGTGACAGTGCCGGGGCGTAGACCACGCCCAATACCGGCTTGCCCTGTTCGATCAGCGCGATATTGACGGTAAATTCGCCGTTGCGCTTGATGAACTCCTTGGTACCGTCGAGCGGGTCGACCAGCCAGTAACGGCCCTGTGCATCCGCACCGCCGAATTGTTCGGTGTCTTCTTCCGACAGCACCGGCAGGCTAAGCTCCAGCTGTTTCAGACGCGCGTCAATCAGTCGATGGGCGGCGGCGTCGGCCTCGGTCAGCGGCGACTGATCGGCTTTTTGCTCGATGGAAAAATCCCGGCCATAAATGTCCATGATGGCGGCACCGGCATCCCGGGCGATGGTTTCCACCTCGTTAATCAGGGCGGTAGTAAGGTAATCTGAGTGCACCGTGCTCTCCATAGGGTGACCTTGAAATGAGCCGATATGATATAAAAAAACGCGGCTTATTCCTATTTATGCAGTCAGACCCGGCTCATCAAGCGGTCAACCCATTCGATGAGCATCTCGATCCCGACCAAAGAACTCGCTTCCTTTATTCTCCTCAATGCTTCGGTATCGCCGGATACCGCAGAAAAACTAGCCATCTGGCACCCTCACAGGCATAAATATTGCGCATTCTTTGAACTTTAGTCCGACTGTCGGTATCCTTGGCGACCTTCGGCGATAGCGCCTTTCCTTCGTTTCGTTAACTGTGAGTCTGCTTCTTGATTTCGACCAATAACATCACCATGCAATTCGGCGCCAAGCCGCTGTTTGAAAATATCTCCGTCAAGTTCGGCGACGGCAACCGTTATGGCCTTATCGGTGCCAACGGCTGCGGCAAGTCTACCTTCATGAAAATCATGGGGGGAGATCTGGAACCCAGTGCCGGCAATGTCAGCCTGGACGCCAACGAGCGCCTGGGCAAGCTGCGTCAGGATCAGTTCGCCTACGAAGATGTGCGCGTGCTGGACGTGGTGATGATGGGTCATACCGAGCTGTGGGCCGCCATTCAGGAGCGTGACGCCATTTACGCCAACCTGGAAGCCAGCGACGACGATTACATGCGCGCCGCCGAGCTGGAAGGCAAGGTCGCGGAATACGACGGCTACACAGCCGAGTCTCGTGCCGGCGAACTGTTGCTGGGCGTGGGCATTGCGGTCGAGCAGCATTTTGGTCCCATGAGCGAAGTGGCGCCGGGCTGGAAACTGCGGGTGCTGCTGGCCCAGGCGCTGTTTGCCGATCCGGAAGTGTTGCTGCTCGACGAACCGACCAACAACCTGGACATCGACACCATCCGCTGGCTGGAAGGGGCGCTCAACGAGCGTAACAGCACCATGGTTATCATCTCGCACGATCGTCATTTCCTGAACAGCGTCTGTACCCATATGGCGGATCTGGACTACGGCGAGCTGCGGGTTTATCCGGGTAACTATGACGACTACATGCTGGCCTCTACCCAGGCCCGCGAGCGGCTGATGTCCGACAACGCCAAGAAAAAGGCCCAGATTGCCGATCTGCAGTCGTTCGTGGCCCGCTTCAGCGCCAACGCCTCCAAGGCCCGTCAGGCGACCTCTCGCGCCAAGCAGATGGACAAGATCAAGCTGGAAGAGGTCAAGGTTTCCAGCCGCCAGAACCCCTTCCTGCGTTTCGAGCAGGACAAGAAGCTCTATCGCAACGTGCTGGAAATGGAGCAGATGTCTCAGGGCTATGGTGACGAGCCCTTGTTCAAGAACCTGAACATGCTGGTGGAAGTGGGTGAGCGCATCGCCATTCTCGGTGCCAACGGCATCGGTAAATCGACCCTGGTCAAGACCCTGGTCGGTGAGCTGGCGCCCACCAGCGGCCATTACAAGTGGTCGGAAAATGCCACTATCGGTTATTACGCTCAGGATCATGCCGAAGATTTCGACATGGACATCACCGTCTTCGACTGGATGAGCCAGTGGCAGCAGATTGGTGACGACGAGCAGACCATTCGTGGCATTCTCGGTCGTTTGCTGTTCAGCCAGGACGACATCAAGAAAAAGGTGGGTGTGCTGTCCGGTGGCGAGCAGGGTCGTATGCTGTTCGGCAAGCTGATGCTGCAAAAGCCCAATATCCTGGTGATGGATGAACCGACCAACCACCTGGACATGGAATCCATCGAGTCATTGAACATGGCGCTGGAACTGTATCAGGGCACCCTGATCTTCGTGTCTCACGACCGGGAATTCGTGTCATCGCTGGCGACCCGCATCATAGAGCTGAGCGACAGCGGTATGCGTAACTTCAGCGGTAACTACGAAGAATACCTGCGTGAAAAGGGCGTGGCGTAAGCCGACGCCTTAATCGGGCGGGGACGCGTTCCCGCCTGGTTGAATTCAGGTAGAAAAAAAGCCACCGGGGCCATGCCCCGGTGGCTTTTTTAGTGTCGAATATTGAATGCCGAAGAGCAGCGTTTAGCGCAGGATCAGCAGGGGCTGCGGGGATTCCATCAGCATCAGATCGGTGATGCTGCCCAGCAGCCACTGACGCATACGGGAATGGCCGTAGGCACCCATCACCATCAGATCGATATTCTGCTTCTGCTGATAGGCCAGCAGGTTCTTTTTGACTTCCCCCTGCAGCAGTGCCGAGGTTGCCTTCAGACCGGCGGTTTCCAGCTGCAGCCGTGCCACTTCCAGCAACTCCAGGTTATGCGGGTTGGGGCCGGCCACCATCACGATATGACACTCCAGATCACGGAACAGCGGCGAGCCGGCCAGCATGTCCAGACCCTTGCGGGTGGTGTCGCTGCCATCAAACGCCAGCATGACTTTAGCGGGCTTTTTGAATTCGCCGGTGGTCAGCAGCAGGGGCTTGTCGGTGGTACGGATCACCTGCTCCACGTGGCTGCCGAGGCGGCTGGGAGTGTCGTCGGCATTGGTGCCCTGACGGCCCAGTACCAGCATCTGGCTGTAGTCTTCGTACTGATCCAGCACCTGTGCCAGCCGGCCCTCGCGCTGTATGGTGCGAGGCTTGGGAAAACCGGCCTGGGTGACGTGGGCGCTGGCATGTTCCAGCACCTGGCGGCTTTGCTCTTTGGCCAGTTCGATTCGCTTTTTGTCCAGGGCGGCCAGTTCGGCGGTAATATCGTCCTGCGCATGCAGGCTGGCGGCGGCGCTCAGGTTGAGCAGCATGGTCGGCTCGGGTTTATGCAATACATGCAATAGCACCAGGTGAGCGCCAAGCTGACAGCTGGCCCAGGCGGCATAATCGCAAACGGTTGCAGTGTGCTCGGAGCCGTCGATACAGGCTAATACATTCGTGTTCATGACCTTGATCCTGATGGTAATGGGTTGACGCTAAATGGAAAAGAATCGAGGGGGCTCCGATTCGCAGTCACTCTATCATACTTTAATGTTGTTGTGTCTTGATGCAGCACAAGGTGGGTGCGGGCCGGGGAGGCCGTTTACCCCCCTTCATCATCACGCTTTAATGACCAAAATGGCAGTGCAGGACCGGGCGGCCCTGCACTGTGCATGAAAAGTACGGGTTAGCGCAGGATCAGCAGCGGCACCCGGGCGGTGCTGATCATGGCGGTAGTGGTGCTGCCCACCAGCAGTTGACGAATGCGGGAATGGCCGTAGGCACCCATCACCATCATGTCGATGCCATGTTCCTGCTGATAGGCCGGCAGTACCTTGTCGACGTCGCCGGCGGCAATATGGGTGTGAGCATCGATGCCGGACTGGTTTAGCACATCAAAGGCCCATTTGAGCTGCTCCCGGTGATCGTCGGTGTCGGCACCCACCAGTACGATGTGCAGTTCAAGCCCCCTGAACAGCGGGCTCTGGGCCAGCATCTCCACGCCCTTGCGGGTGGTGGCACTGCCATCGAATGCCAGCATCACCTTTTTCGGTGCCTTGAAGTCGCCCTGGGTGACCAGTATGGGGCGGTGCAGGGCGCGGATCACCTGCTCGACATGGCTGCCAAGGTGGGCATAAGGGGAGCTGGAGGTTTCTCCGTGGCGGCCCAGCACCAGCAGCCGGGTATCGGCTTCGAATTCCAGCAGGGTTTCGATCAGCTCGCCGTGGCGCTGCAGCGTGGCCGGCGCGGCCACGCCGGCCAGAGTCGCGCGGGTGCGGGCCGCGTCCAGCATCAGTGAACCCTGCTCGGTGGCCAGCTTGCTGCGCTGGGCATCCAGCTCGGCCAGCTCGGCCAGCAGGTGTTCCTGACTACCCAGGCCGATGCTGCCGCTGAGGTCGCTTTTTACCTCGGCGACGTGCTTGTCTTGCACATGAATAAAGGTCAGCGGAGCCTCGAGACGCAGACTGGCCCAGCTGGCGCAATCGCATACCGCACTGGCGTGGCTGGAACCGTCGATACAGGCCATTACATTGGTTGTCATAGTCATTCCTCTCTTAGTGGCCCATCAGCTTTTCGACAGCCTTGGGGTCCTTATGCTCGGCAAAGCGATCCACCAGGGTGGCGCTGGCCTCGTTCAGACCGATCACGTCCACTTCGGTACCGTCCCGACGGAAAGTCAGTATTACCTTGTCCAGGGCGCTGATGGCGGTAATGTCCCAGAAATGGGCCCGGCTCAGATCGATGCGTACCCGCTCGACCACTTCCTTGAAGTCGAAGGCGGCGACAAACTGCTCGGCGGAGGTGAAGAATACCTGACCCACCACCTTGTATACACGAGCGCCGTCGTCGGCCTTATCGGAGCCAATATACAGAATTTGACCCACCTTGTTGGCAAAGAACAGGGCGCTGAGCAGCACGCCTATCAGTACCCCATAAGCCAGGTTATGGCTGTATACCACGGTGGCAACGGTGGCGACCATCACCACACTGGAGCTGACCGGGTGTGCTTTCAGATCGGTAATGGAACTCCAGCTGAAGGTACCGATAGACACCATGATCATCACCGCCACCAGGGCCGCCATCGGAATCTGCGATACCCAGGGGCCGAGGAACACCACCATGATCAGCAATACCACGCCCGCCACCAGGGTAGAGAGCCGGCCGCGACCGCCGGATTTAACGTTGATCACCGACTGGCCAATCATGGCACAACCGGCCATGCCGCCCAGGGCGCCGGTGGCAAGGTTGGCCAGGCCCTGGCCCTTGCATTCCCGGTTTTTGTCACTCTTGGTGTCGGTCAGATCGTCCACTATGGTGGCGGTCATCATCGACTCGAGCAGACCGACGATGGCCAGCGACAGGGAGTAGGGGAAGATAATGGCGAGAGTTTCAAAGTTGAGCGGAACCTCGGGCCACAGGAAAACCGGCAGGCTGTCGGGCAGCTCGCCCATGTCACCCACGGTGCGGATATCGATACCGAAGGCAATGGCGACCAGAGTCAGGCTGACGATGCACACCAGCGGCGAAGGCAGCAGCTTGCCCACCACCGGGACCAGCGGCAACAGGTAGATAATGCCCAGGCCGGCGGCGGTCATGGCATAGACATGCCAGGTGACGTTGGTCAGTTCGGGCAGCTGGGCCATGAAGATAAGAATGGCCAGGGCGTTGACGAAGCCGGTCACCACCGAGCGGGACACAAAGCGCATCAGCTCGCCCAGGCGTAAATAGCCGGCGAGGATCTGCAGTACACCACACAACAGCGTGGCGGCCAGCAGGTATTGCAGGCCGTGCTCCTTGACCAGGGTGACCATCAGCAGCGCCATGGCGCCGGTAGCGGCAGAAATCATGCCCGGACGGCCACCGGCGAAGGCGATAACCACCGCCATGCTGAAGGAAGCATAAAGACCGATTTTAGGATCGACGCCGGCGATAATGGAAAAGGCGATGGCTTCCGGGATCAGCGCCAGGGCGACCACCAGGCCGGCGAGCACGTCTCCCCTTATGTTGAAGAACCAGGTTTGCTTGATGTTCGGTAGCATTATTAATTGTTCCAGGGTTGTGGGTGAGTGTCGCACCGGCGTGGCATCGAGGCGGGCGCAGCGGTACGGATTCAACAGAGATATGAACAAGGCAAAATGCTCGCACAGTGGCGAGGCAAGACGCGGGTAAACGCAATGATGCAGGATATGGGCTAGGGCGGCGTGTTCGCTTTATTCAAAAAGTTCATACAAGTTTAATTTCTTATAAGTTATATGAGTGAGAGCGCGGTTATTATAGGGGGCTGCACCGGTGGTAACAAGACCGGATCCGGTGGCCATGGGTCACGCGGTCGTCCCTTTTTCGAGCGGATCTGCGTGTAGACCGGAGAGCAGGCAGCGTCAGGATAGCGGATCTACGAGCAAGGTATCCTGTTTACATCATTTATAAGGGGAGTCTATGAGTAATAACCGCATGCTGGGTAGTAAGGTACTGGATGTGTTACAGCATATTGGTCTCATCATAGTGGCGGCGTCCACCGTGGTGGCGGTGGGCATCGAAATCGGCCATATGTGGCGGGCCGGAACCGTGACACTGGCCGACTTGCTGCTGATGTTCATCTATCTGGAAGTGCTGGCGATGGTGGCCATATACCTGCGATCCGGCAAGTTGCCCATTCGCATACCGCTGTATATTGCCATCGTGGCCCTGGCCCGCTACATGATTCTGGATATGAAGGGCATGGACAGTTTACGTTTGATCACGGTAGCCGGTGCCGCTCTGGTACTGGCGGTGGCCATACTGGTGATCCGCTACGGCCACGTCAAATATCCTTACGACAAGGATGAAGGCGGGCACTGAGAATGCACCGAATATCCCTGGCACTCATTGCCTCTTGATATCGCCTCTTCTTCATGCCGCCACGGATGGCGGCTTACCCTCGGTATCAGCGAATCGAACCACAGTATCCTCTCGTCAATCCACGGCCCGCTGTTTCTCCGGTCGCGAGTCTCCTGTATCGGGTGATGCCGGTTTTGCCGGGCGAAGCGTCCATCATGGCCGGGCTGGCGGCACATCGTGGCTGAACCAGCGTCGGGGGTCTGTCGGTCGGCGTGATAATGAACATGCTTTGCCCTCGATGACCCGGTAAAGGCAACGCCGCGCCGCCTGGCTGCCAGCACACCAGGGCGGCAATGCCGGTACAGGCCCTGGCCTGTTGCAGCAGTGATTCGGATGCCCTTTTTACTTCTATGACCCGTGCCGGATTGACGCCGGCGTCAATCAGTATTCGGCGTGACAGCGGTGCCGGGCCATTGGCGATCAGTATCCAGCCCCGGTTTTGCCGACTGATGACGGCCAGGCTGGCCAGTAACCGTGCCTGTTGTACCCGACTCCAGTGTGTAATACGCATGATGTTATTGTCGGTTTCATTCGGCGTAAGCGGACCCTGAGGCGCAGATGAAACAGTCTGCTTACGAGATAGCTGTTCACGGAATAACTGTTCACGGGTTAACTGTTCACGGGTTAACAAGAGGGTGGCCATACAGGTTCCTTGTTGCTCGGTTACTGTTTTTATATACAGTAATGGTCGATGGCGTATCGGTCAACAAGATACTGTTCAAATATACAGTAAGTTTTAACGAGGCAGTATTTTTCGACCCGACTATAGTATTCGTTGATCTCGCTATCTCGAGCGAAAATACCAGACAGGAGAACAAGATGGACAAGACGTTGCTGGAGCGAATGGATAATCACATGGTGCTGAGCATTCTGAACGAGAAGCTGCGGTTGGAGTGCGACAGCCTCACCGCCTTGCTGTCCCGTTACGAGCTGGACAGCGGCCGAATAATGGCGCGCATGGCGCAAATAGGTTACCGCTACGATCCGGGCAGCAATCAGTTCAAACCCGGGGCTTGATGGACAGGCTATCGAGCTGCGATAGTGCCGGTTTTATTAAGGTCAACAGACCTAACCATGGGAGTCGAGATGGAAGCGGAGTTCTGGCATCAGCGTTGGCAGTCGTCGCGCATCGGGTTTCATCGCCAGCAGGTTAACCCTCAGTTAAGCCGATTCTGGCCCCAATTACCGCTCTTGCAGCAGACCGAGGTACTGGTGCCGCTGTGTGGTAAAAGCCGGGACATGCACTGGCTGGTGGAGCAGGGGCATACGGTGGCGGGGTTCGAGCTGTCGCCACTGGCGGTGCAGGATTTTTTCACCGAGGCCGGGCTGGCACCCGAACTGGAGCAATCTGGTCATTATCGATGCTGGCACGCCGGTCGAATATGGTTGTATGAAGGCGACTTCTTTCAGGCCGACAGCCTGGCGCGTCGTTTTGATGCCGCCTATGACAGGGCGGCGCTGATTGCCCTGCCCGAGCCGATGCGGGTCGCCTACGCGGACTTGCTGGCACGTTTGCTCAATCCGGGTGCGACCCTGCTGCTGATCACCGTGGATTATGCGCCCATTCAGCAACAATCGCCGCCCTTTGCGGTATCGGAGGCGGACGTTCGGCGGCTGTTTGAACCCCATTTCACCGTTGAGCGGCTGGGCCGGATAGAAGAAGGACCAAGCAACCCCGGGGTAGCGTCCGGCGAGCGGCAATTTTTTGATGAATTGTGTTTTGTATTGCATCGAAAGTGAATATGTCATGTGTTCTCGAGGCTGCTGCGGCAGCCTTTTTTGTTTTTGTGCGCTGGGTCGGTTTCCATGCTCTCCAAAAGCCCCTATACTCCCGCCTGTTTTTAACAATGTGGAACAAAAATCTAACATAACCTTGTTTGTTGGGGGTATGTTTTGATTTTTGCTTTTGATTAAATATATTTGGCTGTAAAATAAGTATTCAGCAAGACCATCCTTCATTGATAGATTATTCATTTGTGGGCTGGTTTTATTCCTTTGTGTCGTGCTGAGCTGCATAAAAAAGCAGTTTTTACTTTTTTTTTAGCCGAGTTGGGTATGGACCCGATAAGGAAGGAGTCACCATGGAAAAGACCTTGAAGGGGCAGGCCGCGGTCGGTAAACGCAATCTGCTGATGTTTTTATTGCCCTCGCTGCTGGGTATTCTGCTGTTCATGACCCCGGTCAGCTATAACGGCGATCTGACCATCATGATAGCGGTGCTGGCCAAGAGCCTGCAGGCATTGCTGGCCGGATCGCTGACCAGCATAGTGACCGCGATTGTCAGCCTGTCGGCACTGGTGTCCGTGTTTGCCACCCTGTTCAAACCGACCTTTATCACCCGTAGTTCTTTTTTGAATACCCTGTTCAATGTGAGCCCGGTGTGGTTGATCAGCCGACTGCTGGGTGCGGTATTCGTGGTGATGGTGTATACCCAGACCGGCCCCGAGATACTGTACAGCGGCGACACCGGCGGCCTGGTGCTGAACGATTTGATGCCGGTGCTGTTCGCGGTGTTCATTTTTGCCGGCCTGCTGTTGCCCTTGCTGCTGGACTTTGGCCTGCTGGAATTTGTTGGTACCCTGCTGACCGGCATCATGCGTCCGGTGTTTCGTTTGCCCGGCCGCTCGGCGGTAGACTGTATGGCCTCCTGGCTGGGCGATGGCAGCGTGGGTATTCTGCTGACCAGCAAACAGTACGAAGGCCATCATTACACCCAGCGTGAAGCGGCGGTGATCGGCACCACCTTCTCGGCGGTGTCCATCACCTTCAGTCTGGTGGTGCTGGCTCAGGTGAAGCTGGAGCACATGTTTATTCCTTTCTATATCGCGGTGTGTGTGGCCGGCATAGTGGCGGCCATCGTGGTGCCACGTCTGCCGCCCCTGTGCTGGAAGAAAGATACCTTCATCAACGGCGAAGCGCGTCCGGCCGATGGCGAAGTGACCCCGGCCGGTTACTCCCGCCTGAGTCATGGCTATCATCTGGCACTGGCTCGTGCCGGCAAGGTAGAAAGCCTGGGCCAGGTGGCGCGTACCGGTATTCACAATGCCCTGGATATGCTGCTGGGGGTACTGCCGGTGGTCATGGCCTTCGGTACCCTGGCGCTGGTGATTGCCGAAACCACGCCGCTGTTCAGCTGGCTGGGCATGCCTTTTGTGCCGCTGCTGGAACTGCTGCAGATTCCGGAAGCCGCCGCCGCCTCCGAGACCATGGTGGTCGGGTTTGCCGACATGTTCATTCCCGCCATTCTGGCGACGTCCATCGAGAGCGATCTGACCCGCTTTGTGATTGCCGCCCTGTCGGTGACCCAGCTTATCTATATGTCGGAAGTCGGCGCCCTGCTGCTGGGCAGCAAGATCCCGGTGAACGTGCTGGAGCTGTTCGTCATCTTCCTGCTGCGTACCCTGGTGACCCTGCCGGTGATCGCCCTGATTGCCCACCTGGTGTTCTGATTACTGCGCGTTTTAGCTGTACCGGGCCCCGCACATGCGGGGCCTTGTTGTATTTGAACGGCGCCGCTCTGCTCCCTCCCCTTGACCTCGATATCCTCAGAATAATGGCGGGGTGCAACGCAAGGGGAGGGCTGGGGAGGGGTTACTGCAGTGACACCCCCTCCCAACCTCCCCCTGGCGGCTTTTCCTTGAAGAGAAGCCGCCGCTGTGCCTGTATCTCCGCTGCCAAGGGAGAGGAGCAAGTTCGGCGCCGGGTTTATGCTCTGCTAATGTTGTGATCTACCGATGCAACGTCAAGGAGCAGCCATGTATCAATCGGTTCTGACATTCTGGTTTGAAGCCCTGACGCCGGCCCGGTGGTGGCAAAAGAGCAAGGCGCTGGATGACGACATTCGCCGCCGTTTTGGTGACCTGCACCGGCGGGCCTGTCTGGGGGAGCTGTTCGAGTGGCGTACCCGGGCCGAGGGGCGGCTGGCGGAGATCATCGTGCTCGATCAGTTTTCCCGCAATATTTATCGTAACCGGCCTGCGGCCTTTGCCGCCGACGGCATGGCCTTGGCACTGGCCCAGGAGGCGATAAGCGCGGGAGCGGAGCGGGGGTTAACAAGGCAGCAGCGGGTGTTTCTGTATATGCCGATGATGCACAGCGAGTCGCTCAAGGTGCACGATGTGGCTCTGGCGCTTTTCGAGAAGAACGAGGTGGCCGATAACCTGGCCTTCGAGATACGCCACCGGGAGATTATCGCCCGCTTTGGACGCTATCCTCATCGCAACGCCATACTGGGGCGCGAGTCCACGGCAGAAGAAATCGCCTTTCTGCAGCAGCCGGGCTCCTCCTTCTGAATAAGAAAAAAAAGGGGTCGGAGTCATTTTTCGAAAAATGACTCCGACCCCTTTTATGGACCCCTTTTATGCTTTTATTGCCCTTTTTACTGCTGCTGTATGGTCCAGATCTGGAAGGCGCGCTGTGTGTCTTTGTCGGCGGCGTTCCACCAGTGCTTGAGCATGTCCAGGGCATCGGCATCGACTACCGCATCGCCAAACTTGGCCTCGGCGGCGGCCACGGCGGCATCGGTGCGGCCGTTAAAGGCCATGCCTTGCTCTGCCAGATATTCCTGAATGCCGCCGGCGGTATCCAGACCGGCCGGCATCGGGATCAGGGTCAGTTCGGCCGGCACGGCTTTACCGCTTTTCTTGTCTACAATGCTGAGCTCGGTCGCTTGCTCGCGTAAAAACTGGCGCGCCAATTGATAGTTGATGGGCGCTTTATAGTCGAGGGTGAACTCGGCATCCGCAGGCACATCAAGGGTAATGATCACCGGGTCGCCATTGAGCACGCGCAGCTCGGAGCGATTGGAAAAGTCGTTGGTATAGGAAATCGCAAGCTGTTGCTTGCCTTCAGCCAGATCCACCTTGTGCACGGATTTGGTGATGCTGTTGGCGGTTTTATTGCCATTGACCAGATGGATCTGGTAGGGCTGCTGGGCTTCAAAGGTGGCGGCGCCGGCGCCAAAAGACAGGCCGGCAAGGGCGAGGGCGGCGAGGGTAAAGCGTGTTTTCATCTGGGGCTCCTGAGCCATGTATGTTCCCATCCCTGATGTACAGTTTTTATACACGTTTCCTGCACGGAATGAGCTGCCAAGTAATTGAATCTACATTAGGTTAACTCCAGGATTGTGACAATTTACGCTGGGCAGCGCAATAACCGATAACGGCAAGCCAAGGCGACCTTAACCCAGCTCCCGGGTGAAGGGGGGCAGGGCGTCGAGCAGGGCGGGGCCATAACGCCGGCTGAGCAGTCGTTTGTCCAGCAGCACGATGCGACCAGTGTCGGTTTCGGTACGCAGCAGGCGGCCGCAGGCCTGAATCAGCTTGCGCGAGGCCTCGGGCATGGCCAGTTGCATGAAGGGGTTACCGCCGCACAGAGAAATCCATTCGGCCATGGCCTCTTCTACCGGCGAGGTGGGCACGGCGAAGGGCAGCTTAGTGATGATGAGATTGGTCAGATAGTGGCCGGGCAGATCCAGCCCCTCGGCAAAGCTGCCGGTGCCAAACAGCACGCTGGGTTGTTTGCCGTCGCATTTCATCTTGTGCAGTTGCAGCAGCGCCTGTCGACTGGCCTCGCCCTGTACCAGCAGCGAATGGCCCTTGGCCCGCAGCGCCTCGGCGGCCTGGTTCATCTGCCGGTAAGATGAAAACAGCACCAGGCTGGCGCCTTGCTCCATCAGCCACAGCGGAATTTGCTCCACCAGCAGGTCGTCAAAGTCCGGGTCGGTTGGCTCGCAACCCAGCGGCGGTATGATCAGCCGGGCACTCTGGTAATCGAAAGGCGAATTCAGCCGCAGATAATGGCTGCCGTCGTCAGCCCGGAGCCCCACGGCGCGGCGAAAATAGCCAAAGTCGTTGAGGGCGGTGAGGGTGGCCGACACCATGACCACCGCCGCCGCCCGCGACCAGCACCATTGCTCCAGCAAATGGCCCACCGCCAGGGGCGTGGCACACAGCCACAATTCCTGTTTGTCTTGCTTGCTTTGCTGAGCAAGCTCTAGCCAGCGGGCCGGGGGCGTTTGTTTGGGGCCGGTGGCGCGTAGCAACAGCTCGGCGCCATCGCGTAACTGCTCGCCATGCAACTGCTGCTGGCTCAGGGTTGCCAGTGCCGCCTCTATGGTGGCGGCCTGGCTTGGTTTGAGTTTTAGCTGCTCGCTCAGCTGGCTGTGCAGGGGGCCCAGGGCACGACAAAATCCCTGCGCATCTTCTTTCAATACGCCCAGTAATTCATCGAGGCCAGCGGGCAAGTCGCCGGGGCTGAAGCGCAGGCAACCCTGGCTGTCCGGCTCAAGATCCCGCCGTTGCAGGGCAGCAAATAGCTGGCGATACACGCCGTTCAGCGCTGGGATCAGCTGGCCCAGGCTTTGTTGCAGGCGGCCCAGTGCCGACTGGCCTTCTGCCCCCAGCAGTTCGTTCAGGCCGCCCTGCCATTTGTTGAACTGCTCAAGCTGGCGTCGGCTCTGGCGCAGGGCCAGCCGGGCCGAACCCTGCTCGCGGGCCACCGGGGCGATATGATGGGCTTCGTCCAGTATGTAGAGGCACTGCTCGGGCTCGGGCAGAACTATGCCGCCGCCCATGCTCAAATCGGCCAGCAGCAGGGCATGGTTCACCACAATCACATCGGCCTGCTCCAGCTCGGCCCGGGCCAGATGAAAGGGGCAACGCTGGTGGCCAAGGGCCGGCTGGCAGCTGTGTCGCTCTGCCTGCAGTTGCTGCCACAGCGCATTATCGATGGGCTGTGGCCAGCTATCCCGATCGCCTTGCCAGTTGCCCGCCATAAAGGCGTGCCACAGCTCGGCCAGCTGCTGTTGCTGGTTTGGGCTCAGTGCCTGAGCCGGTTCAAACATGCCGATTTGGGCCTCGCCCTGCGCCAGTGCCTCCAGCCGGCGGGTACAGCAATAGCGGGCCCGCCCCTTGGCCAGCACGAAGCGAAAGGCCGGTTGGCAGTGAGGCAGAAACAGCGGCAGATCCTTGTCCACCAGCTGCTCCTGCAACGCCAGGGTGGCGGTAGAGATCACCAGCTTCTTCTGATTCATGCGCGCCCAGGGAATGCCAGCCTGCAGGTAGGCCAGCGATTTACCGATGCCGGTGCCGGCTTCGGCCACCAGAATGCGCCGGGCGCGGTCGTAGCGGCCGAGCAGTACCTTGCCGATTTCCGCCACCAGGTAATTTTGCTCTCGGCGGGGAATAAAACCGGGCAGGGCCTGGCTTAAACGGCGATAGTTTTCGCGCACCAGAGTTTGGTAATCACCGGCTGATTTGGATGGTGGCGTCGCGAGCGGTTGAATTTGTGATTTGGGCTGGGGCATAGGCGGGAGCTGGATGAATTGACGCCGCAATTATAACCGGCCACGTTTTTTATGCCAGTGACAAGCAGTTAAGCGGGGAAAGGCGCCGTGGGTCACAGTTGCACCACAGACGAGTGCAACTGTCACAAAAAGTTCCCGCAGTTTTGTTGCAAGCCCAAAAAACCGGTGATAGTCTGCCTTCCATAGTAACGTGATGCGTTGCTAACACAGGGAATTACAAGGACTTAGTGTTTAACTACAGTAGGCATATAAAAATCATGAAAAAGACAATTCTTGCACTGACTATTCCTGCGCTGTTCGCAACCTCTGCTAGCGCCGTGACCGTATACTCCGACGAAGGCGCCCAGGTTGATATCTACGGCCGCATTCAGTACGAAGCCGGTGAAATGCACCATGTCGGTAACAAAGCCCAAAACTTCGGTGGTGAAGGTGAGGCCCGTCTCGGTGTCAACATGAAATACATGCTGAACAACGACGTGGACCTGATCGGTAAGCTGGAATGGCAGGTAACTGCTGAAAGTTCTGACGCTACTGGTTCAGATGATATCAGCGCTCGTTACGCGTGGGCCGGTTTCCGTTTCATGGATACCACCGAGCTGACCTTCGGTCGCAGTCAGGATCCGCTGGCTCAGTCTATTTACCTGGGTGATATCTTCAATTTGTTCGGCGCCAAGACTGCTTATAGCTCTGGTGATTTTGAAGTGTCTGACAAGACTGATGACCAGGTTCGTTTGTCTTACGCTAATAACGGCTTGGATCTGCGTTCTGCTTATGCCTTCTCTGATGCCGAGAAGAAAACGCCAGGTGCTTTGATTAACAATGGCTTAGAAGACCAGTATACCTTATCCGCCGGATATACCTTTCCAGTAGGTGTTGGCCTGGTTGCTTCTTATCAGAAGCAGGAATTCGGTAATACAGAAGACCTGGATGTGTGGTTTGCTGGTGCCAACTACAGCATCGATGGTTTCTACTTGGCCGGTCTGTACACCGAAAAAACCAAAGATTATGTCGCTGGTGAACTGGATGCAAAAGGCTATGAATTCACCGCTACTTATAACGTAGATGCGTGGACCCTGTTGGCTCAGTACGCTAAAGAAGAGCAAGAGCGTGCTGGTAACCTGTCTGACATTGACTCTGTCGATGCCGTGACTCTGGGTGTTCAGTATGACCTGACTAGCAAGGCCAAACTGTACGCCGAATACGAAATCAATGATGACGATGCTGACAATGACGACCTGTACGGCATGGGTATTCAGTACAACTTCTAAGGTTAGCTTAAGCTAAACAATGAAGTTCAAAAAGCCGGCGCAAGCCGGCTTTTTTAATGCTTTAAAGTCGTGAAACGATTTGCTGCCTCACGCCTCACGCCTCACGCCTCACGCCTCACGCCTTTCGTTATAACTGCCAGCTTACGGGCTGGGCTTTACCGTATTTCTGCTCGCACGGGTCGCAACGTTGTCGACAGGGGTCTTGCAATAGCTGCTCGGCCGTCAGCTCGGCTTCGCAGTCGCTGCACAGGCCATAGAGACCGATTTGCCACTGGCACAGGGCGGCATCCACCTGCTTGAGGGCATTTAGCTGTGGTTGCAGTTGGGGCCAAGCCGCAAGCGGCGGATAGTCGGCCCATTCATCGGCCGGCATTGCCTGCAGCGTGGCGGCAAGTGCAGCATCCAGCTGCTGCAGTGTCTGTAAAAAGTGGTGGCGACGTTCTTCAGCGACTGCCAGCAGCCGTTGTTCCAGCTCACATTCGGTAATATTGCTGCTCATGATGACATCCAGTCGAGGGAGTATGGTGGCCAGTATAGAGCGGTGCCTTTGTTAACATCATGATGCAAATCAAAGGCAAAACGGTTAGCAGCTTATCGTCGGAAGCGTTACTTCCTCCAGCTTAAGGCGAATGTCATCGGTGTGCTTAAGGGTACGAATATCGCGGAATAGATCCTGGGCCTGGGGATAATACAACTTGAGGTAGCTCAACCATTGCTTGATGCGATTGGGGTAATAGACCGCCTTGTTGCCCTCGACCTCCAGCGACGAGTAGTTCAGCAATAATGCGATAACCTTCTCCCAGCTCATGGGCGCGGTGCCGTTCTTGATGGTGGCGGCCAGATTGGGCAGCGCCAGGGCGCCCCGGCCCAGCATGATGTCGTTGCAGCCGCTTTGTTGCTGCGCCAGTTTCGCCTGTTCGGCGTTCCAGATCTCGCCGTTGACCACGACCGGTATCGACAGCGCCTGCTTTATTTCTGCCACCAACGGCCAGTAGGCGGGGGGGCGATAGCCGTCTTGCTTGCTGCGGGCGTGTACCGCCAGCTCGCTGATGCCGCCCTCGGCCAGCGCCTGGCTGTTTTCCAGATAAGAGTCTCGCTCCGCCAGCCCCAGGCGAATTTTGGCGGTAACCGGCAGCTGGGCTGGCACCGCGGCGCGCACCGCCCTGGCGATGTGATACAGCTGTTCACTGTCGCCGAGCAGGGCGGCGCCCCCTCTGTGCTTGTTCACGGTCTTGGCCGGGCAGCCGAAGTTGAGATCGATGCCCTCGGCCCCCAGGCGACAGGCCTGATCGGCGTTTTCCGCCAGCCAGTCCGGCTCCTGACCCAGCAGCTGAATGCGCACCGGGGTGCCGGACGGGGTACGACAGCCGTGATGCAGCTCGGGGCACAGCCGGTAGAACACCCGGGGCGGCAGGCGCATGTCGACCACCCGCACAAATTCGGTCACACACAGGTCGAAGGGATTGATGCGGGTCAGCAGATCCCGCATCAGGTGGTCGAGCACCCCTTCCATCGGGGCCAGTATCAGGCGCATAGTCACTCTTGGTTAGCAAAAAAAGGTTGGTAAAAAGGTCGGAAAGCGGGGGATTGTAGCCTGCCGGGCTCGGGGAGCAAAGCTCGGCCTCAATTCCTGCTTTTCCGATCTCGGACAAAGGGTCAGCTCCGGCGAAGTACCAGAGGCAACACAGCTGCCTCCCTCGACACGCCATTGAGTTAGCCATCTTTGCTGGATAACGGCTGCGAATATTCACTGGATATTCGGTCCATTACCCAGCAAAGATATACGGCAGCAAGCTGCCCCACTGGTCGATTGAAATCGACCCTACTAACAGGCCGCTCCACGTTCTGAAGGAGGGCAAAGGGATCTGCTCCGCCGACCTTCTGTTTCAGGGATGAAACAGAGAGCGTACATGGAGGTATTTATAGCGAGTCGGCGGAGCGGGCCCTTTGTCCGATATGCCTATGAGTCTGAGGTCTTGGGAGGGATCGAAGATCGCCGAAACGGCTGTAACAACAGTCGGTGCAGGCGCAATTCGGTGGGGTTGCGAAACTGGTTCAACCCTATGGTCATGCCTAGCTGGCCGGCCTGGGGCTGGGCCCGATAAGTGTTGAACAGCCGGTCCCACCAGGGCAGGTTGAAGCCGAAGTTGCTGTCGGTCTCTTCGGGGATCACCGAATGATGCACCCGGTGCATGTCTGGGGTGACCAGCATCAGTCGCAGCCATTTATCCAGCCGTTTGGGCAGACCCACGTTGCCGTGGTTGAACATGGCGGTGGCGTTCAGCAGCACCTCGAACAGCAGCACCGCCAGCGCCGGGGCGCCGATCAGGGTCACCGCCGCCAGCTTGAGCGTCATGGACAACAGAATCTCGACGGGATGAAACCGCAGCCCGGTGGTGACGTCGAATTCCAGATCCGCATGGTGTACCCGGTGCAGCCGCCACAGCCAGGGAACCGCATGAAACAGCCGGTGTTGCAGATAAATCAGCAGGTCCAAAATTAGCAGCGACAGGATAACAGAGACCCAGAACGGCACGGACAAGGCGTTGAACAGTCCCCAGCCTCGCTCGTCGGCAAGCAGGGCCGCGCCCACGGCGGCCAGCGGAAAACACAGCCGCAACAGCACAGTGTTGATGACCACCAGCAGCAGGTTATGGGGCCAGCGGCCAAGGCGGCTTATGCGCTGGGGCCGACGTGGCGCCCGCCACTCCCACAGCATCATTAGCAGCAGCACGCCACCAAAGCAGCCCAGCCGGATCAAGGGTTCAAACTCGAACATCATGGTCGGCCTTTGGGGTTGAGTGATGCAGCCAGCGCGCCCAGGCAGCCGGTAACCAGAACAGGTCATTCGGCTCGTCGATGTCTTGTAATCGCTCGCCGAGTACACAATGCCAGCCCAGCCGGGCGATGCATTCACGAGTCAGGTTGGCGACCCTGTCTGTGCTCCAGGGCATGTGCTCGAACAGCAAGGCATGAAAGCGACGCAGGCCGAGCAGGGCATAGCCGCCATCCATGGTGGGGTGCAGCAGGGCGTCATTATCGGTCAGCCGTTTTGCCGCCCGGCGCAATAACAGCGGCGATAGTTGCGGGCAGTCGGTGCCGATCAACAGCACTTGCTCGTTGTTAAGCAGACCCCGGCGAGCGGCGCGGGCCATGCGTTGACCGAGGTCACCGTCACCCTGGTCGCCGAGCTCGATGCCGGGAGGCAGCGGTACATCTTGCCATTCTATGGCGCCGGGGGCGGGTGTCATGCACAGCTCTACTGGACCTGTGTTGGCACTCATAGCGGCATCCAGGGTGCTCGAGAGCATTCGCCGTGCCAGATTGGCGGCACCGTCGGCGCCCAGGGCGGGGATGAGTCGGGTTTTGGCAAGCCCGGCCACCGGGGCCTTGGCGAAGATGATGATACGGGTGCTCAACGGTAGGCCCTCGCCAGTTGCTCGGGGCTGGCACCCCGCCAGTAGGCGAAACGGAGCCGCCACATCAGCAAGACGGTGCGCCACAGGCCCTTTTGCTCCCAACGTCGCCCCGAGGTGACGACCCTTTGCGCCAGACAGGCGGGAGAGCCCAGATATTTGAGTCGTTTGCTGAGTTCTATGTCTTCCATCAGCGGCTGATCGGGAAAGCCGCCCACCGCCTCGAAGCTGCTGCGGCGCATGAAGATGGCCTGATCGCCGGTGGCGATGCCGGTAAGGCGCGAGCGCCGGTTCATCATGAAGGCGATGACCGCCAGCATGGGGTGGCGGCCGCTGATGGTCACATCGAAGCGGCCCCAGTGATGGTGGCTCAGCGCCTCGGCAATCAGCCGGTCGGCGTCGGGCGGCAATCGGGTATCGGCGTGCAAAAACAGCAGGTCATCGCCACTGGCCACGGCGGCACCGGCGTTCATCTGTCGGGCCCGCCCGGGGGCAGACGATATGACCTTTACACCCGCACGCTGTGCCAGCGCGACCGAGTGGTCGCTGCTGCCGCCGTCCACCAGTATCAGTTCGGCAGAGGTGGCATAGGGGCGCAGTTCATCCAGCGTCTGAGGCAGGGAGTTCGCTTCGTTCAGCATCGGCATGATGATCGACAGGCTCATGACGCTCAGGACTCGTCGTGCAGGGCGCCGCCGCAGCTGCTGCCCTGGCCGGCGGTGCAGCCATAGCAGTGCTCGGCGACCCGTATCGGCTGACCTTCCAGCTCCCGGTGCAACAGATCCCGCAGATGAGGCGGGTCTTGCTCTTGCTCTTTACCTTTACCGTCAGTCGGCAGTCGCAGCCCCAGCTGCTGGTTAAAGTCGCAGTCGTACAGGTAACCCTGCCAGTCAACGCTCACCAGGTTGCGGCACATCAGCCCCGGCAGGTTGGCGGCGGAAAAGTTGTCTTTCAACAGGCGCAGATAATCGTGGAACTGGCGCTTGGTGATCAGGTAATCGCCGAACCGTTTGATCGGCATATTGGCCAGGGCGAACAGCTGATTGAAGCGAATGTCGAAGTGCTCCATCAGCTCGCGCCGATAGGCCGCTTCCAGCCCTTGTTGCTCGGGGGGCAGGGTCGGCCCCTGGGGGTTGTAAACCAGATTCAGCACCAGCCCCGAGCCGGGCCGGCCGTAACCCAGCTTGTTCAGCTGCTGCAGGGCGGCGATGCTCTTGTTGAAGGTGCCCTTGCCGCGCTGGCGATCGACGTTGTCGATCTCGTAGCAAGGCAGGGAAGCGACGATTTCCACCTGCTGTTCGGCCAGAAAGTCGGCCAGGGTTTCGTGCCCGGGCTCGAACAAAATGGTGAGGTTGCAGCGGTCGATAACGGTGACGCCCTGCCGTCGAGCGGCCACCACCAACTCGCGAAAGCGCGGGTGCATTTCGGGGGCGCCGCCGGTCAGATCCAGGGTATCGAGTTTGCGGGCTGCCAGTACCCTGGTGATCAAGGCCAGATTGTCGTCGTCCATCATCTCGGTGCGGTGCGGCCCGGCGGCCACATGGCAGTGCACGCATTTCATGTTGCACATGTAGCCCAGGTTCACCTGCAGGGTATCCAGCGCCTGGCGGCGTATGGCAGGGAAGTCGGTCAAGTCAAGCAGAGGCAGGGTGTCTCGCATCGTGATTCCTTTATCGAGTGGGGCCGTCTTCCGGCTTGTCGCTGGTGTCATCATCCGATTTGGCGACGTAGGCCCGGGACAATGATCGTATGACCGGTAATTGCCGTTCGAAATTGCGACAGCCCTTGCACATCATGGTGTGCAGCGCCAGCAACAGCTTTTCGCCGGTACTCAGGGCTCGCTCCTGACCTTCGGACATCAGTCGAGTGGCTTTGTGACAGCTCAGCATTGGCAGTCTCCTTGCTGTTGCCAGGTGTTTTCCAGGCATTCGCGTAGTCGTAGCCGGGCCCGATACAGCAAGACGTTGAGGTTGCTGACGGTCAGATCCAGCTCTCTGCAGATCTCCGGGCTTTCCAGGCCGACAAACTCGCGCATCATGAAGGTGCGGCCCTGATTGGGCGGCAATTTATCCAAACAAAGCTCGAACAGGGTCCAGAACTCGTCGTCTTCCCGGCTGCTTTCGGGGGCGCTCCATTCCACCGGTCGTTCCTCCTTGTGCCACATGCCAAAGCGGTTGAACAAATGCTCTTCCAGATCCGAACTGTCGTCACCACCCAGGCTGCTGATGGTGACCAGACGCTGGTTTTTGCGGATGACATCGACAATCTTGTGCTTGAGGATGGCAAACACCCAGTTCTTGTAGGCGGCGCGACCGTTGAAGCTGTCTGCATACTTGAAGGCGCCGAGCAGGGCCTCCTGCACCGCATCTTCCGCCAACGCGGCGTCTTGCAGTTGCAGGGTGGCAAAGCGCAACATCTGGCGGCGTAATTCATCGGACAATAGTGGGTCTGAAGTGCTATGTCTCTGATCCATAATGACTCTTTTTTGTGGTAGCGGGTCCTTCCCCTAGGGTCTGTTGACCTTTCGCGATGATTTTTGCAGCAGTTTGTGGGGTCTTGATACAAGGCATCGCTTATGCCATGTAGTCACTCTACATAAATAAGCGATAACGCAGTAGCAAGCCCCCACAAGCGTTGCCCTGCGGGTTCGGCTAAACGCGTTTTTCTCTTTGTTGAGAGGGCTTTGCTTAGAATGACTAGGCTACACCCCTCTCGCCGCGATAAAAACGCGTTTAACTCGAACAAAATTTAACCGCGAAAGGTCAACAGACCCTAGATTAGACTCTAACGCCACCGGCGTTGTGCTACCAGCATTGTCTGTGTTGTTATAACCATGTCGTTAAATCACGGTATTTAAACCAATGTTGTTATGGTTGAGTCGCGAACAGCATCGGTTTTATTACAGTGTGGATGAAGTTAGGGAAAGATAACCTTATGCAGCAGGGAGCGGATTGATGAGCCAGTATCGAATTTTCAAGGTAGACGACGCCATCGCTTATGTGCGAGTGGTTGAAAAGCTGGGCGACGAGGTGCCCTTGCTGGGCGAAGAAATCGGCGACGGCAACCTGAATCAGGTGTTTCGAGTGTGGCAGCCTGGCGAGTCGCGCGGTGTTATCGTCAAACAGGCGCTGCCCTATATTCGCTGCATCGGCGAGTCCTGGCCGCTAACCCGGGATCGGGCCCGCATCGAGGCACAAATACTGCTGAACCATGGCCGCGTCTGCCCGGAATACACGGTAGAGGTATTGCACTACGATCCGGCGCTGTCGGTGATGCTGCTGGAGGATTTGTCCGATCATCGGGTATGGCGTCAGACCCAGCTGGAAGATCTGAGCTTTCCCGAGGCGGCGGCGCAATTGGGCCGGTATCTGGCCCGGGTGCACTACCACAGCAGTGCCTTTCATCTGGATTATCAGGCGCAGCAGGCGGCGCAGACCGATTTTGCCAACCCGGAGCTGATGGCCATTACCGAAGCTGTCTTTTTTGTCGACCCGTTTCGGGATCACGAGCGCAATAACGTCGCCCCCTTGATCCGTGCCGAGGCGGAGCAACTGTGGGCCGATGCGGCATTAAAAGTGAAGGTCGCGGCACTCAAGCACGACTTTCGCTGCAAAGGCGAGGCCCTGCTGCACGGCGACCTGCATACCGGCTCTGTCATGGTAACGGCAGACAAGCTCAAGGTGATCGACGCCGAATTTGGTGGTTATGGCCCCATGGGCTTCGATCTGGGGGTGATATTCGCCAACCTGCTGCTGAATTTCTGCAGCCAGCCGGGGCGGCACCGGGCGGTGGCCAGTCGGCGTGTTCAGCAACAACGCATCGAAGAAATACACAGCCTCTGGCAGAACTTTCGGGCCGATTTTGTCGAGCTGGCGGCGCACAGCAATGATGCGGCACTGGCCGAGCCGGGGTATGTTCAGGACTTCCTGGGGCGAGTATGGCAAGACGCCCTGGGCTACGCGGGCTGCGAGATGATTCGCCGGACCATCGGCATCGCCCATGTGGCAGATCTGGACGGCATCGACGACCCGGCCCGGCGCGCCGCCTGCCAGCGCCAGGCGCTGGCGCTGGGGCAGACCCTTATCCTGGAGGCGGAGCAGCTGCTTGAAGAACAATTCACAGCACTATTGCTCGAACGGGTGATCTAACCGAAGACCAGGCTGTCACTTAGTGACACCCCCTCCCAGCCTCCCCCTGGCGACGGCCCGCCGCTGTGTCTGTCGCGCCGCAGCTCAGGGGGAGGGGCGAAAGACCGCGATCTCTCCAGGCAACGCTGGTTTATTCCCTCCCCTTTAATGCCCAATAGACAGGACGCCAGCGGGGTGCAACGCAAGGGGAGGGCTAGGGTGGGGTTTCTGCTCCGGTTTTTCTTTCGCTTAAATTTGATAAGGCTCCACGCTGGTGCCTTGCAGCGAATAGGCGGCGTCGGCCATGTCATGGCTGGCGCCCACGGTGCGCAGGGTGCCGGTGACCCAGACCGCGTCCCAGAGATCGTCCACCTGGGCGCCGGCCGGATACTCCACGTAGACGATCTGGTTGGTGGGCGGCGGCGGCACGTGAATGCAGGCGCCGAAGTAGGGCACCAGCAGGAAGGCGGTCACCTGCTTGCTGTCACCTTCCAGCGGCACCACAAAGCCGGGCAGGCGGACCTTGCGGCCGTTCAGGCTTGGCACCACCTTGCCGATAGGCTGGCCGGGAATGGCAAATTCATCATCGTGATCCACCTCGGGAAAAGGCGGCGGATTCAGCTGCTCTTCCAGCGGGATAAGATCATTCCATTCCAGCAGCGAATAATCGTCGGCCCAGGCCGAGGGGGCCAGCAGCGCCAGGGTGGCGAGCAAGACAGTCATATATTTCATCAGTGATTAATACTCATTCCATCGTTAACCGAATAAAAATAGGCCCGTGCCGCCGGCAGCAGGCCGATTAACATGCCCGCCAGCAGGGTCAGACCGATAAGACGCCATTCACCCGCCTCGGGCAGACCCGGGTACAGCATAAGACCATATTCTGCCTGCACCAGCGGGGCCAGCAGTTGCAGCGCGCCATATAGTAGCGCCAGACCCAGCAAGACGCCAAGGGCGGTGAGCAGGGCGGCCTCCAGCGCCAGCAGACCAAAGAGGTGCCGCGGCCCGGCCCCCAGGGCGCGCAGTATGGCCAGTTCTCTACGCCGGGCCGACAGTCCCGCCAGCAGGGTGGTCAGCATGCCCAGCAAACCGGCCACCACCACGAACAGGGCGATGAAGGCGATGGCTTTTTCGGCGATGCCAAGCAGGCTCCACAGCTCGTGCAGGGCGCTGCCCGGCAGAATGGCCGACAGCGGCTCGGCCCGGTAACCGTTGATGGCCCGTTGCAGCCCGAACACCTGTACCTTGTTGTGCATGCCCACCAGAAAGGCGGTAATGGAGTCGGGAGCAAGATCGGCGGCGCGGGCCTGCTCGGGCGACAGGGTCAGGGTCTTGCGGCCGCTCTGCCAGCCGAGATGGATGGCCTCCAGACCGTCCAGCCGTACATGCACCGTCTTGTCGACCGGGGTGCCGGTGGGCGCCAGAATACCGACCAGGGTAAAGGGCAGATCGTCGTGCAGGCTGAACGAGGTGTTGCCGGCGCCGTGGGCGATGATGAGGGGATCACCCAATCGGTAGCCCAGATTTTGCGCCACCTCGGCGCCGATCACCGCCTCGAAGGTATCCTTGAAGGGGCGACCCTCGGCCAGCCGCAACGGCTGGTTGCGACCATAGGCGTAATGGCGAAAATAGTCCTGATTGGTGCCCAGCACCCGAAAGCCCTGATGGGAGTCACCCAGGGCGATGGGAATGGTCCAGGCCACCCCCTTGTGTTGGCTGATGCGCCGATAGCTGTCCCAGCTGATGTTGTTGGTGGGGTTGCCCAAGCGAAACACCGAATACAGCAGCAGGTTGATCTGGCCGGTGCGGGCGCCGACGATGAGATCGGTGCCGGACAGGGTGCGGGCAAAACTCTCTTTCATCTCTACCCGCACTTTTTCGACCCCCACCAGCAGCATCACGCTGATGGCGATGGCGGCCAGGGTCAGGCCGGCGGTCAGCCGCCGGGCCCAGAGACTTTTCAGTGCCAGTATCAACATCTTGTCTGCTCGTTCAGTTCGGGAAGGGAAACGACCCGGGAAAACAGCGGCTCCAGCGCCGGATCGTGGCTGACAAACACCAGGGTGCTGTGCTGGCGGCGGCATTCCCGGAACAGCAGCTCGATAAAGGCGGCCCGGCTGTCGGCGTCCAGTGCCGAGGTGGGCTCGTCGGCAATGACCAGTTCGGGGCGACCAATCAGGGCCCGCGCCGCCGCCACCCGCTGTTGCTGGCCGATACTCAGCTTGTGTACCGGCTGCGTCCACAGTGCCGGGGGCAGCTGCAGCTCGCTCAGCAGTCGTTCGGCCTCGGCGGTGGCGGAAGCCTGCAACCGACGGCGTTTATGACGGGAGAAAATCAGGGCCGAGGTGACGTTCTCGGTCACCGACAGAAAGGGCAGCAGGTTGAATTGCTGAAAGATGTAGCCCAGGTGATCGGCTCGAAAACGGTCCCGGGCCCGGCCCGAGAGACGCGACAGATCCCGATCCAGCACCTGCAACTGGCCACTGTTGGCCTGCTGTATGCCGGCCAGCAGGCCGAGTAGGGTGCTTTTGCCGCTGCCGCTGGGGCCCTTGATAAAGAGCCGCTCACCGGCGGCCAGTTCAAACTGCGGTATCTGCAAAATGGCTTGCTGGCCGGGCCAGGCGAAGCGGAGATCCCTTATCGATATCAGTGTACTCATGGGCCCTTACCAGCTGAAGGCAGGCTGTTCGGCGGTGAGGGTGCCGGCAATCTGGCCGGAAGGCACTATGCCCTGCAGCTCTACCCGGGTCAGGCTGGGAAACTGCTCGAACAAGGTGGTCGAGAGGCTGTTCAGCGCCTGGGGCTGCCGGCACTGGTAGCGATATTGCACCAGCACGTCGTTGTGGCCATGTTCATCATCATGGTGTTCATGATCGTCATCATGGTGCTCATGGTCATGTTCAGCGGCATGCTCGCTCTCATGATGCTCGTGTTTGTCTGCAGCTTCATGGGCGTGATCATGATGATCTGTCTGTTCGTGCTCGTCCAGTTCATGGGCGTCTTCTTCAACCAGCTGGCTGTCGATCAGCCGGCAGGCGGCCGCTTCGGGCAGGCTGAACAGCGTGTCGGCCTCTTGCACCCGGCTCAGGGCGGCGGTCAGTCGGGTTTGTTCGTCCTTGTTGGTCGGAGCATGTTCGAAGCCGATAATGTCGGCCGCCGGCGCCAGCAGTTCCAGCATCAGTTGTTGTTGATCCAGGGCCAGGCTGAGGCGGCCGAAACCGTGCTCGTGTACGCCGGGTAAACTCTGGGCGAACAGGCCGAAGGGCAACAGGGGCAGGGCGAGGGCAAAGGGTTTGAGGGACATAACGGGCTCCGATAAAGTTTGTTATGTTATAACGTTTTTGGTTGGAGCTGTAAAGAGACTCGGTTCCGTTCGAATAAAATCGATAAAAGCCTGCTCGGCCCGGGACAGGCGGCGGTCACGGGGCCAGGCCAGGCACAGGTCGAGAAAGTAGGGCTCGGCAAACGACACGGCAAACAGGTCGGGGTCGTCCTCGATCACCATGCGTAAAAAGGTGGTGATGGCAAAGCCTCGGCGCACCACTGCTTTTAACAGCGGGATCAGGTTGCTCTCGAAACCGATATGGGGACTGATGCCGGTCTGTTTCGCCATCTCGTCGATATATTCCCGGTGAAAGAAACCGTGACGAAACACCGCCAGCTCTTGCCCCAGAAAGTCGTCGATGGCGATGGATGCCTGATGGCGGGCCGGATGTTCGCCATTGACCACCGCCACCATTTCTTCTCGCAGCAGCGGCAGGCCGGTCAGGGTGGACGGCAGGGAAGAGGTCAGTATTATGCCCAGCCCAAGCTGCCCCTGGCATAACCGGGCCAGCAAATCCTGGGTACCGGCCTCAATGACCCGAATGGACAGACCCGGATACCGGTGTTTGAACGCCATCAGCAGTGGCGGAAAGTAAAAGGAGCCCAGCATGCTGGGAATGCCGATACTGACTTCGCCGCTGTTGAGATCGTGCAGTGCCGCCATGTCCTGCTCGGCCAGAGTGAGGGCATTGATAATGCTTTCGGCATGCTGATAAAGCCGCTCACCCTCTGCGGTCAGTTGCAGTCGGCCCTGGCGACGGTCGAACAGCGTGATGCCGAGCTGTTGTTCCAGCTTCTTGATGGTCATGGTGACGGCGGGCTGGGCCAGGTGCAGCTGCTCGGCGGCGCGGGTGATGTTACCTGCTCGCGCGACGGCAACGAACTGGCGAAGCCATTTGGTTTCAAGCATAAGGTTTTGTTATTTTTTTTATAAATTTTATATATTTCATTTATACGCAGGTGAGGAATAAGGTCAAGGCTGTCATTCGGGAGTAAGCCATGATCGATTTGAAAACCCGGCTCTGGTGGCGCGCCACCCTGACACTGGGCCTGGGCTCTATGCTGGTGTTTATCAATCTGTATCTGACCCAGCCCTTGTTGCCGCTGCTGGCCCGGGACTTTGATGTGTCGGCGCTGTCGGCCAGCTGGGCCTTGTCGATTTCTACCCTGGGGCTGGCTGTTGGTCTGCTGTTCTGGGCGCGGATTGCCGACCGGCTGGGTCGTAAACCGGTGATGCTGGGCTGTTTGCTGGTCGCCATTGTGTTGAGTCTGCTGATGGCGCTGGTACCGAACTTCGGCTGGTTACTGGCGGCGCGGGGCGTGCAGGGCTTTTTTCTGGCGGGACTACCGGCCACGGCGGTGGCCTACATGGGTGAAGAGTTGACCCCCAGGGCGCTGGTCACCAGCATCGGCATTTATATTGCCGCCAATTCCATGGGCGGCATCGCCGGGCGGGTATTCGGCGGTCTGCTGGCGCAATGGGGCGAGCTGTGGATCGGAGGCTGGCAGACCAGTTTTCTGGTGCTGGGCGCGATCAGCCTGTTGTTGTGGCTGCCGTTGCTGAAATGGTTGCCGCCGTCACGCCACTTTGTGCCGGCCGGCAAGGGGCAGGGAGTTCGGCCCTTGCTTGAGCATATTCGCAACCCCCTGCTGTGGCCTGTGTATCTGGTGGGCGGGCTCAACTTCATGGTGTTTTTGAATCAATACACCTATGTGGCTTTCTATTTATCGGAACCGCCCATCAAGATGGCACCGGCGGCGCTGGGGCTGCTGTTTTTGACCTATCTCACCGGCACCTTTGCTTCCGGCATCAGCGGCTGGCTGATCACTCGTTTCGGTCTGTGTCGAACCCTGATGGGCGCCATCGGTATCATGGCCGTTGGCAACCTCGGCCTGCTCAGCGATCGTTTGCCGTTGATCCTGCTGGCGTTATTGGTGGACAGCTTCGCCTTCTTTCTGGCCCATGCCTGTGCCAGCAGTTGGGTAGGGCGCAGCGTGCGAGAGCACAGAGCCCTGGCGTCGTCCTTGTATCTGGTATTTTACTATCTGGGCGCCAGTCTGGGCGGCCTGTATCTGTATCCGTTCTGGGCGTGGGCCGGATTGCCGGGGGTAGCGGCGGGCATGATGCTGGTACTGCTGGTGACGGCGGGCCTCAGCCTGCGATTGTTGCGTCGAGAACGGGTAATGGCAGGCGACATGGGTACGAAAAGCGTTTTGTAGGGTCCGATTTATTGGACCGCCAAGTCTATACGTAACACTGTCGGTCGAATAAATTCGACCCTACTACCAAAGGCAGAGAGTGGCAATTAAATGTGGTGGCCGATGAAATAATCGTCGGGTACGGGTACCACCTCACCGCGGGCGATTTCAAGCGCTATGGTGTCGGCCAGGCTGCGAGGGTGAAACTTGACCTGATAGGGCGCCAGGGTCAGGGTCAGCTCGGGCGAGGTGCCCGCGAGTCCCTTGGTATTGAAGGGGACATTCGGGTAATCGATAAGTAACTGCTGCAGCTTGCTCACCACTATTTCACCGTGTTCCAGGCCGTGCAGATGCTGTTTACCGGCCTTGGGCGCGGCCAGTTCGAGGCAGGGCACGGGCCCGAAGGGGCTGGTGAGCGGTTGATGCAGCCGATAAGTGATGATGGGCCGGTTGCCGATCATCCCTTCGACCAGGCAATCTCCAAACCGGGCCAGTGCATTGCGCAGCTGCAGGTATTCTTGCGGCGTTGCCGCCCGATAACAGACGTGATCCATGTGGCCCAAGGTCGGCGGCAGGCCATAACCGAGCAGGCCCTGCTCCAGTTGCGCCATAAAGCCGCGCACATCGCCCAGTAAATCCACCATTGACGGTATCGGGGTTACCATTTTCGTTTGGGCTCGAACAGCTGATCGAGTTCGGACTTTTCCTGCTCTTCTACGCGAGCCTTTTGCTCTTGCTCTACCTTGATCTGGCTGTTATTCAGCTCGTTCAACCGTAATTGCAGATTTTCTTCGATGTTTTTCAGCTGCTCATCCTTGTCGGGCACCTGCTCCAGTACGCTCAGGCCCTTGGTCAGCATCTGACGAGCCATCGGGTTGTTTTTATTATTCAGCGCAAGATGCGCCCGCTTGGTCAGGTTGGCCAGATTGATTTTCAGCTGTATCAGTTCCAGGCGACGATCTTCGATGACAAACGTCTGGTTTCCCAGCTTGCCGTTGTTGTGTTCTATACGTAACAGGGCACGGAGTCGTTTCACGATCTTCAGCATATGGATGGCCTGCCGATCCGACTCGGGTGGCTGCAGGCTGGCCTGCTCCATCTGATAATGTTCTTTTACCTGCTGCAGCTGTTGCTCGATATTGGTAGTGCGGGATTTTACCTGGGTACTGGCGGGGTCTTGTTGCCGCATGATGTGCAGGCTGGACAGAATACGGTTGTATAGCATCATCACCAGCGCCTTGCTGTATGGCAGCTGGCCGGCGTGCAGCAGCAATTCATCGGTCTCGTTGATGATGTTTTTGTGCTTGAGTAACAGGGTGCGTTTTTCTGCTTCCTGCTTTTGGCGGTACTGCTGCAGAATATTGTAAACAATAACCAGAAACAACAAGGCGCCTATGGCTATGAGGATCAGTGTCAGCGTCATCTGTCGGCGGCTCGTGGATAGGTAAAGGTGAAGTGAAATGTTACCCCAGTCATCGGACTTTGGCTAACCCCCATACGGTTAACGACATAAAACCGCTGATTGTTTAATCTGTTAGCATATAACCTTTGGTTATTAATGATTACCAAAGAGGATATTTTTGCAGGGTCTGATAATATTTAGCTATGTCACCTTACTATCGAGCCACCATGAAACTGCAGCAGTTACGCTATATCGTTGAAGTTGCCAACCATAATCTGAATGTGTCTGCCACCGCCGAGAGCCTGTATACCTCGCAACCCGGCATCAGCAAGCAGGTGCGGATGCTGGAAGATGAGCTGGGCATTCAGGTGTTCGAGCGTAGTGGTAAGCATCTGACTCAAGTGACGCCTGCCGGTAAGGATATTATCCGTATTTCCAGCGAAATTCTGGGCAAGGTCGAGAGCATCAAGGCGGTGGCGAGTCAGCATACCCACCCGGATCAGGGCTCGCTCAATATTTCAACGACCCATACCCAGGCCCGTTATGCGTTGCCGGAGGTGATCAAGGGCTTTATCAACCGCTATCCCAAGGTGTCGTTGCACATGCATCAGGGCACACCGGTACAAATCAGCGAGTCGGTAGCCAAAGGCTCGTCCGACTTCGCCATTGCCACCGAGGCGATGCATTTGTATCAGGATCTGATCATGCTGCCCTGTTACCACTGGAATCGCTGTATTCTGGTGCCCAAAGACCATCCGTTGGCCACCATCGACAAGCCGGACATTGCCGAGATTGCCCATTATTCGCTGGTGACCTACGTATTCGGCTTTACCGGCCGTTCCGAGCTGGATACTGCCTTTAACAAGGCCGGCTTTGAACCCAGGGTGGTGTTTACCGCCACCGACGCCGACGTGATCAAGACCTATGTACGGCTGGGCATCGGCATCGGTGTGCTCGCCAGCATGGCGGTGGATCCCGAACAGGATACGGATCTGGTGGCCATCGATGCCAGCCACCTGTTTGCGGCCAGCACCACCAAGATAGGGTTTCGCAAAGGCACCTTTCTGCGCAGCTACATGTATGACTTTATGGAACGGTTTGCGCCCCACCTTACCCGCGAGCGGGTAGACAAAGCCACGGCCCTGAAATCACCGGATGAAATAGACAAACTGTTTGAAGATGTGGAGTTGCCCGTACGCTGATTGGCGTGAGGCGTGGATATTCTGGTGTTGATTTTTTTGTAGGGTCGAATTCATTCGACCAACGGCGTTACACGCGGGCCTTGCGGTCCAATAAATTGGACCCTACGAAACAGGCAGGCAAAAGCAGACTCACATAAACCATACGGAATATGCGGAAAACGACAAGTAAAAAGGAGCCGTAAGGCTCCTTTTTTGGCTTGCTGCCTACAGCTGACAGCTGACAGCTGACAGCTTATGGCTTAAAGCTGTTTTTACTCCCCCAGCCCCTTGCCGGCGTCGGCCTTGGCAATCAGCTCTATCTTGTAACCGTCCGGATCTTCCACAAAGGCGATAACGGTACTGCCGCCCTTGACCGGGCCCGGCTCGCGGGTCACCTTGCCGCCGGCGGCCCGGATCTGTTCGCACATACCGTAGATGTCATCGGCTTCAATGGCGATATGGCCATAGGCGTTGCCCAGATCATACTGCTCGGTGCCCCAGTTGTAGGTCAGCTCCAGTACCGCTTCGTTTTCTTCTTTGCCGTAACCGACAAAGGCCAGGGTGTACTGGTATTCGGTGTTTTCGCTGGTACGCAGCAATTTCATGCCCATGACATCGGTATAAAAGGCGATGGACTTGTCCAGGTTACCGACGCGCAGCATGGTGTGAAGAATACGCATGATTAACACTCCCAGAGTGGTGTGGATGTAAAGGTCGGGTATTTCCCGTTATGGTGCTTAGGGTCAACAGACCCTAGTCATCGGGATATTGTTTTTCTTTAAACTCGCATAAGTCTTCGATCACGCAAGAGCCGCAGCGGGGCTTGCGGGCGATGCAGGTATAGCGGCCGTGCAGAATAAACCAGTGGTGCACGTCCTGCTTGAATTCCGCCGGTACCCATTTCAGCAACTTGTGCTCCACTTGGTCCACGTTCTTGCCCGGGGCGAAGCCGGTACGGTTCGAGAGCCGAAAAATATGGGTATCTACCGCTATGGTGGGCCAGCCGAAGGCGGTGTTGAGCACCACGTTGGCGGTTTTACGCCCCACGCCGGGCAGGGCTTCCAGCGCCTCCCGGTTTTCCGGTACTTCGCCGCCGTGCAACTGTTGCAGTATGGCGCAGGTCTTGATGACGTTAACCGCCTTGGTGTTGAACAGGCCTATGGTCTTGATGTGCTCCTTCACGCCGTCCACGCCTAGCGCCAGCATGGCGGCGGGGGTGGGACCGGCGGCAAACAAGCCGACCGTGGCCTTGTTGACGCTCACATCCGTGGCCTGGGCCGAGAGCAGCACCGCGATCAGCAATTCAAACGGGTTGCGAAAGTTGAGCTCGGTGGTGGGATGCGGGTTTTCGGCCCGCAGCCGCTCCAGGATCTGGCGACGTTTTTCCATGTTCATAGCGAGGTCACTCTTGCGCGGGTGACTTCGGCCTTGGGTGCCGGCGCCTGGCGGGCAGCAAGCCGACCGTCCAGCCAGTTTTTGGCGGCGATCATCAGGCCCAGACCGATAAAGGCACCGGGGGGCAGTATCGCCAGTAGAAAGCCGTTATCCAGGTGCAGCAGGTCGATACGCAGGCTGGT
This sequence comes from Oceanisphaera sediminis, assembly GCF_039539745.1. NCBI lineage: Bacteria > Pseudomonadati > Pseudomonadota > Gammaproteobacteria > Aeromonadales > Aeromonadaceae > Oceanisphaera > Oceanisphaera sediminis. Next base: position 28,256 of record NZ_BAABDS010000046.1, on the reverse strand, counting down.
TGCCCAGTCGCCCAACAGCAATTCGGCACCGTCGAACAGGGTGCCCTGGCCCAGCAGTTCGCGCAGGCCGCCCAGTACCAGCAGCACGGCGGTAAAGCCCGTGCCCATCATCAGACCGTCGAGCGCCGCCAGCCCGGCGGTATTCTTGGAGGCAAACGCCTCGGCCCGGCCGATGATCACGCAGTTGGTCACGATCAGCGGAATAAAGATGCCCAGCGACTGGTAAAGGCCGTAGGTATAGGCATTCATCAGCAGCTGCACGCAGGTGACCAGACTGGCGATAATCATCACGTAGATGGGAATACGCACTTCGTTCGGTACCCACTGGCGTACCAGGGAAACGGTAAGATTGGAGCCAATCAACACCAGCATGGTGGCAATGCCCAACCCCATGGCGTTGGTCAGGGTGCTGGTCACGGCCAGCACCGGACAGAGGCCGAGAATTTGCACCAGGGCCGGGTTGTTGCGCCACAGCCCCTGGCGAATAATCTCTTTGTGTTGTTCGTTCATAGGGATTCTCCACACGCTGGCGCCTGGCTCAGTAATCGGGGTTGCTGGTTCACCAGCAGCAGCACCTTGTGTACCGCCTTGACCACGGCCCTGGGGGTAATGGTGGCGCCGGTAAAGGCATCAAACTGGCCGCCATCGCTGCGCACCGCCCAACGCGGGTCTTCCTCACCCTGCAGCGACTGGCCGTTGAAGTCCAGCACCCAGTCGGATTTTTTCAGCTCGATTTTGTCACCCAGCCCCGGGGTTTCATTGTGGTTGAGCACCCGCACGCCGTTGAGAGTGCCATCGGCCTTGATGCCCACCACCAGCTTGATTTCGCCGCTGTAGCCGTCGGGCGCAATGGCCTCGATGGCATAACTCTGTGGCTCGCCGTTCTTCACGGCGGTGAACACCGGCAGGGCCTCGCGCGTGCCCAGAAACGACTCGCTGCTCAGCATCACGCAGTGATCGAACAGCGGTTCGTCGTGGCTCTCGGGCGGCAGCAGTTCATCCAGCACCCGCAGCAGCTGGGCCTGCTCCTGCTCGATAATGGTGCTCTGCGTCAGGTTGTGGGTCAGGGCCACCACGGCGGTACAGCCGAGGGCAAAGGTTGCCAGTGTCAGCCCGTTTTTGCGCATCATCTCCAGCATCAGCGGGCCGCTCCATAGGTGGTGGGTTTGGTCAGCGCATCGATCATCGGCACCGTCATGTTGGCCAGCAAGACCGCAAAGGCCACCGCGTCCGGATAGCCGCCGAAGGTGCGAATCAGGTAAATCAGCAAACCGATAAGCGCGCCGTAAATCAGGCGACCGCGAAAGGTGGTGGCGGCCGACACCGGATCGGTGGCAATAAAGAAGGCGCCGAGCATGGTGGCACCCGACAACAGGTGCATCATGGAGCTGGCGGTGCCGTCCGGCGCCATCAGAAAGCCCAGCAGGCTGAATAGCAGCAAGCTGCCGATAATGGCCACCGGAATGGGCCAGCTGATGAGCTTGAGCCGCAGCAGCAGCAGACCACCGGCCAGATAGGCCAGGTTGACCCACTGCCAGCCGATGCCGGCCAGGCCGCCGAACACCGGGTTGGCCAGAATTTCGCTGCCGGTGTGGCCCTGGGTAAAGCCGGTTTTAAGGGTGTCGAGCGGGGTGGCCATGGTGGTGCCATCGGCCAGCTCACGCAGCTGGTGCGGGCTGAAACCGTCGAGGGTAAAGCCAGTGAAAATGGCCGACACGGTGTCGGCAAAGGTCGGCGGGTACAGTTGCAGTTCCAGCGGCGGCAGCCAGCTGGTCATGTGCAGCGGAAACGACACCAGCAGCAGTACGTAGGCCACCATCGCCGGGTTGAACAGGTTCTGACCGATGCCGCCATACAGCTGTTTGGCCACGATAATGGCAAAGCCGGTACCGATCACCACCAGCCACCAGGGCGCCAGCGGTGGCAGGGCGATGCCGATCAGCACGGCGGTCAGCAGTGCCGAATTGTCCCTGAGTTGCTGCAGGCGCCGGCCGCGCAGGGTTAGCACCAGCGCCTCGGCACCGTAGGCGGTGGCAACCGCCAGCATAATTTGTACCAGGCTGCCCCAGCCGAAAAACCACCACTGGGCGGCAATGCCCGGTATCAGGCAGTAACAAACCCGCCGCATCAGGGTGGCGGTGTCGAGCGGAGCGCGATCATGGGGGGAACTGCTGATGGTAAACGCCATTAGGACTCGTCTTCTCGATCGGATGAAATGGATGCCGCTGATTTCTCGGCCTGCGCGGCCTTGCGGGCCTTGGCTCGGGCGACCGCCGCCTTGATGGCCGCTTGCTTGTCGTCGGCTGCGGCATCGGCCGGGGCCGGAGTCTCGGTTTTCGCCGGCTCCGCCTCGGTGCCGGATGCCGGTTTAGCCGCGGCAGCGGCCTGTTCGGCCTTGCGAGCCTTAGCCCGGGCGACTGCCGCCTTGATGGCGGCTTGCTTGTCGTCTGCTGTGGTGTTTCCAGCCGGCGTTTCCGACTTGGGAGTGGCCCCCGTTTCCTGTTCGGCCTTGCGTGCCTTGGCTCGGGCGATGGCGGCGGCCACGGCGGCTTTTTTCGGATCCTCATTGGTACTGTCGGCCGGAGCCGCAGCGTCGGGCGTGTCAGCTTCGGTGCCAACCTGTGCGGCCTTGCGCGCCTTGGCGCGGGCGACGGCGGCGGCCACGGCGGATTTTTTATCGGTGTCGGGGCTGTCAGCGGTGCCGGCGGCGGCATTTTTCTCACCGGCGGTGCCATCGGCCTGCGCCTGTTTCAGCTCGCGGTTGCGGCGGGCTTCTTCCTTGCGGGCGGCACGGGCGGCGGCCATGTCGTCGGGCGCCTGCTCCTGTTGGCGGGCCTTCACCCGAGCCAGGGCGGCGGCGACCGGATCTTCGCCCCCGGCGGCGGCCTGCTCGGCCATGCGCGCCTTGCGCTCGGCGGCGGCCTTGGCCTGTCGAGCCTGACGTTCTTCCTTCTCGCGCGCCAGTCGCTGCAGGCGAGCCTCAAAGCGTTGCTTCGCGCGCTCGGCCAGCTCGGCTTCGCGCTGGGCCTGGCGAATCTCGGCCTTGGCCACCCGGTAATACTGCACCAGCGGTATGCTGCTGGGGCAGACATAGGCACAGGCGCCGCACTCGATGCAGTCGAACAGATGATGGCTGTTCAGCTTGTCGTGATCCTGACTGCGGGCATACCAGTACAACTGTTGCGGCAGCAGGCTGGCGGGGCAGGCATCGGCGCAGTTGCTGCAGCGAATGCAGGCCATTTCTTCCGCCGGCGGCGCCAGCTCGGCCTGTTTAGGGGCCAGTATGCAGTTGCTGCCCTTGATGATGGGCGCGGCGGCGCTGTGCAGGGTAAAGCCCATCATGGGACCGCCCATGATGATGCGCTGCTCCGGCTCGGGCGTCAGACCATAGCGCTGCAACAGATAACGAATCGGGGTACCGATATGCACCCAGGCATTGCCGGGCTCGGCAAAGGCCTCTCCGGCCAGGGTGACCACTCGCCGCGTCAGCGGCTCGTCGTCGATAACGGCCTGTTTGACCGCATAAGCCGTGCCCACGTTCTGCACTACGATGCCGATGTCGGCAGGCAGGCCGTTGCGGGGCACCTGCAGGCCGGTAAGAATTTCGATCAGCTGTTTCTCACCGCCGGACGGATACTTGGTGGGTACCGCCACGATGAGAAGGTTTTGGTCCCGGTTGGCGGTGCGCAGCGCGGCCAGCGCCTCGGGCTTGTTGTCTTCCACCGCCAGTATGGTGAGCTGCGGCTGCACTATGTGGCGCAGTATTTCCACGCCCAGCAGTATTTCGGCCGGGTGTTCGCGCATCAGCCGGTCGTCGGCGCTGATATAGGGCTCGCACTCCACGCCGTTGATGATCAGGGTGTCTATTTTTTTCTTGCGCGGTGTCAGTTTGACGTGGGCCGGAAAACCGGCGCCGCCGAGCCCCGTGACGCCCGACTGATGAATACGCTCCAGCAGCACGTCGGCGCCGAGTAAACGGAAGTCGGCCACCGGATAGCGAGGGCGCCACTGATCTTCGCCGTCGGGCTTGAGCACGATGCACAGGCCGTCGAGCCCCGAGGGGTGGCACAGGGGTCTGTCTTCGATGGCAGCAATGATGCCCGAGGTGGGCGCATGCACCGGTATCATCATGGGGTTGAGCGGCTCGGTCAGGGGCTGGCCCCTGAGCACCCGCTCGCCGGTTTTTATCCTGATTTTGGCCGGCTGGCCGATGTGCTGGCGTACCTGCAGCACCAGCTCTTCCGGCAGGCCGGCATGGCTGATGGGCGTGAGGTTGGCCGGCGCCTTGCGCTCGGGCGGGTGAATACCGCCATGAAAGCCGTGCAGTTTGCCTGCATTGAGATCCTGTAACAGCGACATCTTAATCTACCTGCTTGATGGCGATGGGCGGCAGTTGCCATTTCCAGTTATCGGGAGTGACCGAGAGCGGTATCATTTCGATGCAATCGGTCGGGCAGGGATCCACGCACAAATCGCAACCGGTGCATTCATCCGCAATCACCGTATGCAGGGCCTTGGTGGCGCCCACGATGGCGTCGACCGGACAGGCCTGAATGCATTTGGTACAGCCGATGCACATGTCTTCGTGAATAAAGGCGACTTTTTTCACGGGGGCGGCGGCTTCTTCACCCATGGCCTGGGGCTCGACGCCCATCAGATCGGCCATTTTGCGCATGGTGGCATCGCCGCCGGGCACGCATTTGTTGATGTCGTCGCCCTCGGCCACCGCCGCCGCATAGGGGCGACAGCCCGGATAACCACACTGACCGCACTGGGTCTGGGGCAGCAGCTCGTCGAGCTGCTCGACGATGGGATCGGACTCTACCCGAAAGCGCACGGCGGCAAAGCCGAGGATCAGGCCGAAAATCAGGGCCAGCAACGCCAGCACCGCGATGGCGATTAAAATATTGCTCATATTACAACTTGACCAGTCCGGTAAAGCCCATGAAGGCCAGTGACATCAGGCCGGCGGTGATCATCGCCAGCGCCGCCCCCTTGAATGGCGCCGGTACATCGGCGCCGGCCAGACGTTCGCGCATGGCGGCAAACAGCACCAGCACCAATGAAAAGCCCAACGCCGCGCCAAAGCCGTATACCAGGCTCTGCATGAAGTTATGCTGTTCGTTGATGTTGAGCAGGGCCACGCCCAGCACCGCGCAGTTGGTGGTGATCAGCGGCAGAAAAATACCCAGCAGGCGATACAGGGTAGGGCTGGTCTTGTGCACCACCATCTCGGTGAACTGCACCACCACGGCGATAACCAGAATAAACGACAGGGTGCGCAGATACAGCAGATCCAGCGGCAGCAGAATATACTGGTTAACCAGATAAGAGCAGGCGGCGGCCAGGGTCAGTACGAAGGTGGTGGCCAGCCCCATGCCGACGGCGGTCTCGAGTTTGCCGGACACCCCCATGAAGGGGCACAGTCCGAGAAACTTGACCAGCACGAAGTTATTGACCAGCACGGTGCCGACAAACAGCAGCAGGTATTCAGACATGATCACTCGGCGGATAATAAATAACGGCGGTTATTATCGGACTTTATGCCTCGTTTAACAATGCCACAGATGCTGTGGGTATAGGGTGGGCCTCAGAAAAAAGTGTTAATTAACATGCCAATAACGGCAAAGGTACAAAGCAGCAAAGAGCCGTAGTGCATCACGGGCCGGGAGACCAGATGCAGGGTATGGGCCGCCACCCAGTTGCCGAGCAGGGTCGCGGGCACCAGCGGCAGGGCCAGTATGAGGTGCTCCCGGGTAAGAAAACCGCCCAGCGCCAGGGCCGCCACCGACATCATGGTCGACACCACGAAAAAGCCGGCCAGGTTGGCGCGAATGCGGTGCATGTCGGCACCGTGCATCACCAATACCATCGGCGGCCCGCCGATGGTGGTGCTGGTGCCCATGACCCCGGACATAAAGCCACCCAGTGCCATGTTGGTGCGGGTCATCGGCAGTGCTATGTCTTTCAGCCGCACCAGCACCCCGAGCATGATAGTGATGGCGATAAGAATGGCCAGCACCTGCTGGGACACCAGCGCCAGCAGCAAGACCCCCAGCGCACTGCCGGGAATGCGGGCCAGCAGCGCCGGCGCCAGCAGGTTGAGCTCCAGCCCCTTGCGAAAACGCCAGCCGTTCATCAGGCACATTACCAGCAGCACCACCATCAGCGGGCCGGGCACCAGCGCCGGATCCAGATAAAACAGGATCGGCGCGGCCACTATGGCCATGCCAAAACCGATGGCGGTTTGCACATAGGCGCCAACAAAGCAGGCCAGCGCGGCCAGCAGCAGCACCATGAAATTTACATCGAGGTTATCCATCGGGTCATGGCCTTGAAAACACAAAATGGGAGTCATTATGGCCAATCGCCGTGAGCGGGGGAAGCATAGGGCAGGCTGGTCTTATCGATTTTGCAAGCTGGCTCCATTACGGGGCCGGCTAGAGATGATGTGGTTCTGGTGTTCGTAGGGTCGAATTTATTCGACCGGTCTGGCCGCTGCTCGTTTAGAACAGGGTGTTCGACAATTGGTACATTTCTTCGTTGAACGGGCGCTTCAGGTGCTTGATGCAATCGATAATATCGTGATGCACGATGTGATTGCTCTGCAGGCCCATGCAACGGCCGCCGTAGCCTTCGAGCAGCAGCTCGACCGCCCGGGCGCCCATGCGGCTGGCCATGATGCGATCTTGTGCGGTGGGGGTGCCGCCGCGCTGAATATGGCCGAGAATGGTGGCGCGGGTGTCGCGGCCGGTAGCGGCCTGAATATCGAATGCCAGCCGGTTGACGTCACACATGTTCTCGCAGATGGCGACAATGGCGTGCTTCTTGCCCTTGGCCACGCCCTCGTGGATTTGTTGAATCAGCTCGGCCTGATCGAAGGACACTTCCGGCACGATAACGTATTCGGCACCACCGGCCACCGCGGCGGAGGAGGTCAGGTCGCCGCAATGGCGGCCCATGATTTCCACCACCGAAATGCGGTTATGAGAGCTGCAGGTATCGCGCAGCCGGTCGATGGCCTCTACCGCCACGTTAAGCGCGGTGTCAAAGCCGATGGTGTAGTCGGTGCCGGCAATGTCGTTGTCGATGGTGCCGGGAATGCCGATACAGGGAAAGCCCATTTCGGTCAGGCACATGGCGCCCATGTAGGAGCCGTCGCCGCCGATTACCACCAGGGCGTCGATGCCGTGTTTTTTCAGGTTCTCGACCGCTTCTACCCGAACTTTTTCATTCTTGAACTCGGGAAAGCGCGCCGAGCCCAGAAAGGTGCCGCCGCGGGTGATCACATCCGACACCGACTGCCGATCCAGCGGTACTATGTCATTCTGATGCAAACCCAGGTAGCCGCTGTGAATGCCGAACACCTCCAGATTATGGTGCAGCCCGGTTCGCACCACGGCGCGAATGGCGGCGTTCATGCCGGGGGCGTCGCCACCGCTGGTCAGTACTCCAATTCGCTTAATCATGGCTCTCTCTTTCATGTTCCGTGTTAATGCCGGTGAATTCCAAATGGTGCTGTAGGCGCTGCTTTAGCTGCGCAAACCCACCGACGGCGCTGTGCCTGATGACCCGGCACCGTCTGATCCGGCAGCTGAAGCGCCGGCTACAAAAACACCCCGATATTTGGATTGGGCTGTAGGTTGGGATGAGCGAAGCGAATCCCAACACGCGTTTTACGCACCGGCGCGGATAATAGCGGCAAATTCGTCCGCCTGCAGGGCGGCCCCGCCCACCAGGGCACCGTCGATATCTTCCATGGCAAACAGGCCGGCGGCGCTGGCGCCCTTGACCGAACCACCGTAGAGGATCTGTACCCCGGCGGCGACCTCGGCGTTTTGCCCGGCCAGATAACCGCGAATGGCAGCGTGCACGTTCTGTGCAATTTCGGGTGTAGCGGTCTTGCCGGTGCCGATGGCCCACACCGGCTCGTAGGCAATCACGGCATTGGCCAGCGAGTCGATGCCGCAATGGGCGATCACTTCGTGCAGCTGGCGCTCGACCACGGCCCGGGTTTCACCTTCTTCAAACTGTTCCAGAGTTTCACCGATGCACAGTACCGGCACCAGACCGGCCTGCTGTACGGCGGCAAACTTGGCCGCCACCATGGCATCGCTTTCGCCGTGCAGGGTGCGGCGTTCGCTGTGGCCGACCAGCACATAATGCACGCCAAACTCCGCATACATGGCCGGGGAGTTTTCGCCGGTGAACGCGCCCTGGGTATGGATATCGGCATCCTGCGCGCCGAGGGCGATATTGCTGTCGGTCAGCAGCGCCTGGGCCTGGCCCAGAAACAGCACCGGCGGGCATACCGCCACGGCCACGCTTGAGGTCTCGGCGGCAGGAGCCTTGAGCGCATTGATCAGCTCGGCCACCATGGTCTTGCTGCCGTTGAGTTTCCAGTTACCCATTACCAGAGTCTGTCGCATCTTGTGTTGTTTCCTATTCGTTAAATGAGGGCATTATAGGGGCAGGGATCCGCCGAAACCAGAAAGCGACGCCCCCTAATATCGTTATTTTTCGGCTATTTGTGCTGTGTGGTGTTTATTCCGCCCATTAACCACTGCCAACCCAGGCCCAGATATTCATGCCAGGCAATTTCGCTGCGCTCCAGATAACGTCCGCGGGGCAGATAGGTGTACAAGGGCAGGGCGGCGTTGCTCTCTTTGGCGTGGTGGCCCACCGGCGCCGCCCAGGGTTGTGCGCCTTCGCTCTCGAACAGCGTCATGGCGCGCGGCATGTGGCTGGCGGAGGTCACCAGCAGCGCCCGGCGGCCGGCAATCAGCGGGGTAATGGCGGCGGCCTCTTCGGCGGTGTCTTTCGGCTCGGGTAACATCAGCAACCGGCTGGGCGCTATGCCCAGCGCCCGGGCCACGGCGCCGTACAGCTCTGCGCTGGAACGGCCTTCGCCGCCCGCATAGCCGCTTACTATCAGGCGCGCCTCGGGGTAGGCGTGGGCCAGTCGCACGCCTTCGGTAATGCGGATGAGTCCGGCGTTGCCCAGCTGGCTCAGCAGCGGCAGCGACAGATCCGCCACCTGGGCGGCGCCCAGCACGATAATGTCCTGCACCGGCTGCCCCGAGTTGGTATTGATTACATGGGGCGGGTATTGTGACTCAAGCGGCACTATCAGCCGGTTGGCCACCGGGCGGGTAGACAGCAGCAGCAAGGCGGTCAGCGACAGCAGGATCAGCGCACTTCCACTGCGCCTGTGCTGCCTTGCCAGCATAATCAACCCGAAAAAGCCCAGTATCAGCAGCAGAGGTAGCGGTAATAACAGGCTACCCAGCCATTTTTTCGCCAAAAACATCGTTCCCATGTACACACGCATTTGTTAACCGTATCGGTTGTGCCAGAATAGCGCCCCCAGACTCAGCAAGAAACACCCCGGTGAGAAGAAAGCCCAAGGTCATAAAGAGCAATACCAATTTCGACGGCAAGAGCGATACCTTTGCCCGCAATATCTACGGCACCACCAAGGGTCGCATTCGGTTGGCGGTGTTGAGCCGGGATATCGACGAGCTGCTGGCCGACATGCCGGACCGGCCGCTGCGTATTCTGGATGCGGGTGGCGGTTTCGGCCCGCTGTCGCAGCCGCTGGCGGCCGGCGGCCACCAGGTGGTGCTGTGCGATCTGTCCGGCGAAATGCTGGCGCTGGCCCGGGAGCAGGTCGCCGAAAAAGGTCTGCTTGCGCAATTCGAGTTTATTCAGGCGCCGATTCAGTCGTTAACTGTTGAAGATCTAGGCCAGTTCGATCTGATTTTGTGCCATGCGGTGCTGGAGTGGGTGCAGGAACAGGCCTCGTTGCTGGCCTGCTTGCAGGCGTTGCTGGCCGACGGCGGCCATTTGTCCCTGATGTTCTATAACCGCGACGGCCTCTTGTATCACAGCCTGGTGATGGGGCACTTTGATTATGTGCACGCCAATCTGGTCAAGAAACGACGCCAGAAACTGACGCCGGGCTGGCCCTGCAAACCCGATGAGGTTTACCGGTGGCTGGACGAGCTGGGCTTTGTTATAACCGGGCGTAGTGGGGTGCGGGTGATCCACGACTATATGGTGGAAAAACGCATCAAGGTCGAGCAGGCCAACGAGGTGATCGCCATGGAGCTGGCCCACGCCCGCCAGGAGCCCTTCATGCACCTGGGGCGCTACATTCACGTGCTGGCAAAAAAGGGCGACTGAGGTCGTCACGTTCGCGCATACCTTAGGGTCGTCACCCTCGCGAAGGCGGGGGTCCATGGGCTTTGCGGTATAGGCGGAGTGTTCGGACCTGGCGCTATATATCATGGATTCCCGCCTGCGCGGGAATGACGAAATTAAACCCGGGAATGATGATCTGATAGCCACGCCAAGGTCAGCCAGGAGGGTGCAGGGCTCGGCTCGGCCGACCGTCATATGCCATGGATGGCATGTGCGAGCGTACAGGGGGCGAGCTTGTCTCGCCGTGACGAACGGTTTCAGCCTGGCCAAGCATCCGGTGAATGCTCGCAGCAGGTTGAAACAGTGAGTGTCATTTATCCGTAGCGTGTCGGCAGAGTGAGCCCTGTGGCCTCGTATACCAGCCACGTTTCAATTTTCGGGCGTACAGAAACAAGAACTGAAGAGAGCTGCAAGATGACGGAAATGTCCCGCACCCTGCCGGACTGGATTGGCTGGGTCAAACAGGAAAATCTAGGCATAAACCTGCCGCCCGAGCGGCTGGCGTTCTTGCTGGCAATACAGGTATTCGGCCGGGGTGGCGAGCAGCCGCAGCTGACCGAGGCCGAGCTGCACCATGCCTTTGGCTTTGTCAGCAAGGGCTTTGAGCAGGCCGAAGACACCCAGTCCAGCCGGGCCAACAATGCCATTAACGATTTGGTGCGCCAGCGGCTGCTGAGCCGTTTTCAGGGCGAGCCGGGCGAGAGCGAAAGCCTGTACCGGCTGACGCGACTGGGCATGGCCATCGTCGAATTCTTTGTCGCCCAGCGCGAGGTCAGTCAGATCAAGCTGTCACTGCAGCTGGCGCAGATTGCCCAGGATCTGGACACCATTGCCGAGACCATCGCCGCTAATCCGAACGAACAACAATGGGCGCAGGACGTGGCGGGCCGGCTCAAATATTCGGTGTCCGAACAGCTGGCGCGCATCGACGACACCCAGCGCGCCATGGACGAGCAGCAGAACGCGGTCAAGGCCAACATCGCCGCGCTGCTCAACAAGAACTGGCACGAAGCCATTTCGGCCTGTGAGCAGCTGCTGCGCGAAACCGGCCTGACCCTGCGCGAGCTGCAGGATACGCTCGACAAGGCCGGCCACGGCCTGCAGCAAAGCCTGCTCAACATCGAAGAACAGTTACAGCAAAGCGAACGCGGCGAGCCGCTGGCGCCACTGTGCCAGCAGCTGCAGGCGCGGCTGGACGCCATTATTCTGTGGGGCAGTCAGTGCATCGAGTTGTGGGCCCGGTACGACCTGCACGTACACCGCTTTATTCGTACCGCCATCGACATGGACAAGAACCGTGCCTTCAGCCAGCGGCTGCGCGAGTCCATTCGCCAGTTTGAAGATCACAACTGGCGGCTGTGCATCGCCCAGGCCCAGCCGCTGCTGGAGCTGCGCGACGAAACCATGGCCGCCTACGCCGAAGAAGTGACCGGCGAGCTGCCGGTGGAGCTGGAATATCACGACATGGTGGACGTGTCGGCCGAACTGTCGGGCCGCATTCGCGATCATCTGCAGGCGTTTCCACTCGCCGGCAAGCCGCTCGACATGGCGGCGGTGCTTCGAGATTACCTGCACGATTATCCTCAATACCAACATTTCGATATTGCCCGTTTGCTGATCGACGAAGCGGTCAAGCTGGGCCACGCCAACGCCGAATGCATGGGCGCCGCCCAGCCGGACTGGCAACGCATCAACGCCCACGGGGCCAAGGTACAAGCACATGTTATCGACCAATACTGATCTCGCCCTGGACCCGCGTCTGGTTCAGGCCATTGCCAACCCGCTGTTTCCGGCGCTGGACAACCAATTGCGTGCCGGTCGCCACATCAGCGCCGACGAGCTGGAGCAGCATTCGCTGCTGCAGGAGTACTACCCGGAGCTGGAAGCCTTTTATCAGCGCTACCACGTCGAACTGGTGCGCGCCCCCGAGGGCTTTTATTACCTGCGCCCGCGCTCAACCAGCGAGCTGGGCACCTCGATTCTGTCCGAGCTGGAAATGCTGGTGGGCAAGGTACTGTGCTACCTGTATCTGAGCCCGGACCGCTTGATCAACGAGGGCGTCTTTTCCCTGCTCGACCTGCAGGAAGAAGTGCTGACCCTGGCCAACGAAGCCGCCCTGTTGCGCATGGTCAACCAGCGTGCCGGCGGCAGTGATCTGGACAAACGCAAGCTGGCCGACAAGCTCAAAAGCGCCATTCGCCGGCTCAAGCGCCTGGGCATGGTCAGCACCGTCGGCAGCCAGGACAAGTTTCGCATTACCGAAGCGGTGTTTCGCTTTGCCGCCGATGTGCGCACTGACGAAGATCCGCGCGAGCTGCAGCTGCGCATGATCAAAGACGGCGAGGCGGTGGCCGGCCACGACCAGGAAGAAGAGCAGGAGAACGAGCAGTGAGCACCTCAGCGACGCCCGAAAACACCTTGAATACCTTCAGCCGGGGCAAGTTTCATTCCCTGACCATGGTTAACTGGAACGGCTTTTTTGCCCGCACCTTCGAGCTGGACACCCTGGTGACCACGCTGTCCGGCGGCAACGGTGCCGGCAAGTCCACCACCATGGCCGCCTTTATTGCCGCCCTGATCCCCGATCTCAGCCTGCTGCACTTTCGCAACACCACAGAGGCGGGCAGTCAGTCCGGCAGCCGCGACAAGGGCCTGTACGGCAAGCTGCAGCGCGGTCACTGTTATTCGATGATTGAGGTCGACACCTCCCAGGGCGAGCGGGTCTGGTTTGGCGTGCACCTGGAGCAGGTGGCCAACCGCGACAACAAGGTCAACCTGACCTCGTTCAGCGTGCAGGGCATCACGCCCGAACATACGCCCACCGCGCTGCTGCTGCACCGGCTGGATGACGGCCGGGGCCAGGTGCGTTCGCTTAACGAGCTGAAGGCGGTGGCCCAGCAGGACGGGCTGCGTTTTAGCCGTTTCAATACGGTGTCCGAGTATCATAATTTTCTGTTCGATACCGGCGTCACCCCGCGCAAGCTCAAGGATCAGCGCGATCGGGTCAAGTTCTATCGTCTGATCGAAGCCTCTTTGTACGGCGGCATTTCCAGCACCATCAGCCGCAGCCTCAAAGACTACCTGCTGCCGGAAAACGCCGGTATTCGCAAGGCGTTCAACGATATGGAAGCGGCGATTTTCGAGAACCGCCGCACCCTGGAAGCCATTCGCGAAACCCAGCGTCAGCGCGACCTGTTTCGCCAGCTGATCACCGAAACCACCCACTATGTGGCCGCCGACTATGTGCGCAACAGCGCCGAAAAAAAGCGGTTGTCGGATCAGGCACTGTCGGCGCGCAAGGCGCTGGCCGAAGAACGCCGCATTCTGGCGGAAGAGCGGGCCCGGCTGATTTATCTGGCCGACGAGCTGGAACACCTGGGCGCCCGCGAGCGCATGCTGGGTGAAGAGCTGGATATCGCCTCCGAGCATCTGGCGCGGGTGCTGAGCGGGGTCAAGCTCAACGAGAAGATCACCGGTTATCAGCAAGAGTTGGACGAGCTGGAAGAAAAGCTCGCCATTCAGGAAGAAACCCTGGCCGAGCTGCAGGACGAACAGCAGGAAGCCATCGCCACCAAGGTGGCGGCCGAAGAAGAAGTAGACAGCCTCAAGAGTCAGCTGGCCGATTATCAGCAGGCGCTCGACACCCAACAGACCCGGGCCATTCAGTATCGTCAGGCCCGCCAGGCGCTGGGTGAGGCCAAGGTGCGCTGCGGCCTGCCGGAGCTGAGCCCGGAGCAGGCCAAAGCCGAGGAGCAGGCGCACCAGCAACGCGAGCAGGCCCAAACCGCCGTGGTGTTGGAACAACGCCAGCAGCTCTCGCTCGCCGAAGCGGCCCGGGCGCAATACGATCAGGCGCTGGCGCTGTTGCAGGCCATCGACGGTGACGTTAGCCGGGCGTCTGCCTTTGCCCGCGCCAACCAGTTGCTGGAGCAGGGTCGGGAATATCAGGCGTTGCTGGCGCGCGACGGTGCCATTCGTCGCCAGTTGCAGGACGCCGAGCAGGGCGCCGAAAAACGCGAAAAAGCCACGGCGCTGCAGGCCGAGCTGGCCCGACTGGGCCGCCCGGTGCAGGACGAAGCCGAGCTGGAGCTGCAACTGGCGGAGCTGGACGAGCAGAAAACCGAGCTGGAAGAAAAACTGGCCGACTGTGCCGACGCCCAGCGCCAGAGCCAGTCTCGCCTGGGGCAGATTGCCCCGCAGGTGACGGCGTTGCGCGGCCAGGCTCCGGCCTGGCACAAGGCCCGGCAACAGCTTGAGCGGCTGCGTGAATTGTCCGGCCTGCCGCTGAGCGACAGCAACGAGGTCACTGCCGCCATGCAGCAGGCGCTGCGCGACGAGCATCAGGCCGAGCAAAGCAAGCAGCAGTCTCTGGCCGCCAAGCAGCAGCTGGAACAACAAATTCGTGGCCTGAGCAGCGGTGTTGACGCCGACCCACGCCTGATTGCCCTGTGCGAACAGCTGGGCGGCACCCTGCTTGCCGACGTATACGACGACATAGCGGTAGACGATGCACCTTATTACGAGGCGTTGTATGGCCCGGCCCGCAACGGCATAGTGGTGGCCGACCCGCAGGCGGCGCTGGAGCAACTGCAGGCACTGGAGTCGTGCCCGGCAGACTTGTACCTGATCCAGGGTAACCCGGACGCCTTTGACGAAGACCTGCTGCACGCCACCGAGCTGGACGGCGCCATCTGGGTGAAAAACGGCGAACGCCAGCTGCGTTATTCCCGTTTTCCGACCGAGCCGATGTTTGGCCGCGCCGCCCGCGAGGCCAAGATAGAGCAACTGAGCGCCGAACTGGAAACCGTGAGTGCCCGTTATGCCGAGTCGGCCTTTGCCCAGCAGAAGCACAGCCGCCTGTATCATCAGCTGAGTGAATTTGTTGGTCAGGGCCTGCAACTGGCCTTTGGCGACAACCCGGAAGCGGCACTGGAACAACTGGCCACCCAGCAGCATCAGCTGGAACAGGAGCTGGCCGCCATTGCCGCCCAGCGCGATCAGTGGCAGGCCCGTCGCAACCAGCTGCGCGAGCAGCAGAGCCTGTTGCACAAGCTGCTGCCATTGGCAGACTGGCTGGCCGACGAGGAGCTAGCCCCACGCCTGGCCGCCGCCCGCGAAGAAATGGCCCAGCTGGACCTGGCCCGCGACTTTATGGCTGCCCACGGCCAGCGGCTGGGCCGCCTGGCCGAGCAGGTACAGGTATTGCGTCAGGATCCCGCCGGATTCGACGCCCTGCAACAGCAGGTAGCCGAGGCCGAAGCCGAGCTGACCGAGGCGCGCAACCGCACCTATGCCCTGACCCAGCTGGTGGCCCGACTGCCGCACCTGGCCTATGCCGACGCCGAGCAGTTGCTGGATCAAAGCTCGGCCATGAACGACAGCCTCAAGGCCAAGCTGGTGCAGGCCGAAGAAACCCGCCGCAAGGCCGGGTTGCGTGCCGAACAGTTGAACGGTCGCCTGACCGATGCGCTGCAGGCCCGCACCGCGCTGGTAACCGGCCGCGATGCCAGAAGCAAGACCCTCAACGAATTCCGTGACGAGCTGACCGCTCTGGGCATAACTCTTGCGTCCGACATGGAAGACAAGGCCCGCGAGGCCAAGCGTTCCATTGAAAACGAGCTGGTGCACACCCGTGGCAAGCGCAGCCAGACCGAGGCCCAGCGCCAGGTGAGCAAACGTGAAATCGAATCGCTGAGTCAGCGCCTCGGCAAAGACGGCCAGGGCTATTTTGCCGCCCGCAAGGCACTGGTGGCCCACAAGGCCAACTGGGCCAAAGTGGTGCGACTGGCGCGCGACAACGACGTGGTGCGCCGCCTGGCCCGGCCGGAGCTGGCGTATCTGGATGCCGACGAGCTGCGTTCCATTTCCGACAAGGCGCTGGGTGCCCTGCGCCTGGCGGTGGCTCACGACGAAGAGCTGCGTGATGCGCTGCGCCTGAGCGAGGGCAACCGCAACACCCTGCAGAAGGTGCAGTTCTACATTCTGGTGTTCCGCCACCTCAAGGCGCGTATTCGGCACGACATTATTCGGGCCGACGATCCGGTGGAAGCGCTGGAAGAGATGGAAGTGGAGCTGGGCCGGCTGGCGGACGAGCTGCAACTGCGCGAAGGCCAGTTGTCGCTGTCGTCGGTGGAAGTGGCGGCCAAGATCAATACCATTATTCGCCGCGAGCAGAACCGTATTCGCCAGCTTAACCAGGGCCTGCAGAACATCAGCTTTGGTCTGGTGGCCGGTGTGCGGCTGAACGTGAACATTCGCGACACCTATGGTCGCCTGCTGGAGGCGCTGAGCGACCCCGAAGGTCGCCATCAGGACCTGTTCAGCAGCAAGGAGCTGAGCTTCTCGGAAGCGATGGGCAAGCTGTTCCAGCGGCTGAACCCGCAACTGGAGCAGGGGGATCGCAGCCCGCAGGTGCTGGGTCAGGCGTTGCTGGATTATCGCAACTATCTGGATCTGGGCATTGAAGTGCAGCGTGGCGCCGACGGTTGGCTGCGTGCCGAAAGCGGCGCCCTGTCTACCGGTGAAGCCATTGGTACCGGCCAGGCCATTCTGTTGATGGTGCTGCAGAGCTGGGAAGAAGAATCCCGTCATCTGCGCAGCAAAGAGGTATTGCCCTGTCGCCTGTTGTTTCTGGATGAAGCGGCCCGACTGGATGCCCGCTCAATCGCCACCCTGTTCGAGCTGTGCGAACGGCAGGACATGCAGCTGCTGATTGCCGCGCCCGAGAACATCAGCCCGGAAAAAGGCACCACCTACAAGCTGATCCGCAAGGTGCACGGCAAGCAGGAACACGTACACGTAGTGGGCCTGCGCGGCTTTGCCAGCGAAGCGGTGGTGTAACGCCGAACGGTTCCGCCAGCGCTAACTGGCGGAACCGGAGTAATACCAGCGCGTTCTACCGTAGGGTCCACTTCAGTGGACCTTCTATAGAGTCTCAATGAAAAAAGCCCCGTAACCGAAAGGCAACGGGGCTTTTTTATATCCTGACGGCTATGCCCGTCGGACAAAGGGCCAGCTCCGCCGACACGCCGTGTGACATGACACTCATTGTTTCAGCCTGCTGCAAACATTCACTGGATGTTTGGTCAGGCTGAAACAACTCGTCACGGCGAGCAAGCTCGCCCCATGGGGGCTCAGCCGCGCCATCCGTGGCGCGGATGGTCGGCCGAGTCGATCCCTTTATCCACCTGTACACCCCGGCATCTTCAATCGTCATTCCCGCGAAGATAGGAATCCAGCCTTTATGCCCCCGATGCTTCACGTTGATGGGCCAAACGATATCGCTAATCCCTCCAATGCTTCCAATCTGCAACTCTTGCCCCGTATAATGCAAGGCTCCATTCGGATTTAATGTAATACCGGTAACAGCGCCTCACAAACAGGGAAGGGAGAGGCCAGATCGCCCGCAAGGTTCGGGCGGTAGCGTGGCCAAAGCAAATATATGCTGTTTTATGCAGCATATTTTCGGACTCAAGAGCTCGGTGCGCACTATCAACAACGCATGCGCGTGTACAGCAAGCCGGGCTTGAAAACGCTCATGATCTGAGCAGGTTACGGCAGGGCTTCGTGGATAGTGCGCACGCTATTGTTGATATCGCGCATGCGTGTTTTTGCACATCACCTTATACGACTGACGAGTAAAAATCATCTTACTATCAGAAGCTTATAGGTGAAAAATGCGCTGGTGCGATGGAAGAAATATGCGCATGCGCACTATTAAAAATGTTAGCACTTATTTAGTGGAGGTTTGAATATGCATTACTTCGTTGCCACCTTAATTTTTCTAATCTCTTTTTCTGCATCCGCAGAAATGCCTGTCGAAGTTATAGATTCAGGAAGTGACTCTGTGGGTAATAGACTGATCTATAAAATAAAAGAAAAAATCAGGTCATCTTCATCAATGGGTCTCACTTTTGACCAAACCAAGCTCCGAATGCAAGCACGGATCTCTACGCTTGATCAAAATACACAAAATCCAGGTTACTCA
Source organism: Oceanisphaera sediminis (assembly GCF_039539745.1). Taxonomy (NCBI): domain Bacteria; kingdom Pseudomonadati; phylum Pseudomonadota; class Gammaproteobacteria; order Aeromonadales; family Aeromonadaceae; genus Oceanisphaera; species Oceanisphaera sediminis. Next base: position 10,066 of record NZ_BAABDS010000046.1, on the reverse strand, counting down.
ACGGCTTATTCCATGGTTATCACATGGAGCAATCCAGACACCCCCCTGCCTTATTATTTAAATCACTTCACGGGTTACTGCGGCTCAACCCGAGTTGATTCTTGTGCCAGCGATGTAGTAGCAGCACTTTCTAAGCAATCTGACGAAATCATCCGCCTTCTCACTAATGCCAAATAGTGCTAACAAGGTGGTCAACGGCCAACTTCACTGCGCTCCGTTGGCGCCCATTACCACTGGCGTTAGTCTCGCAAAAAATAACCCTTATCAAGGAGAATAAGATATGAACGAAAAACCATGGTTGAGTACACTTTCATTTATTGGATTCTATGTAAACTCTGCAATCGCAAATGGTCACGCAGACAAAATTTCGTTTGAAGAGATTTATGATGGTATAGAGCGCGGCACATTACTTGACGACCTAAGTGAAAAAATACCAGGCGAATTCGATTTTAGTCTATTTAAGTCTGGAGAAGAACAGTCCGTTGGCTTTCACAATGTAATGTCTGAAGTTGCTGGTGGTTTACAAGGTAGGGAAAGACGAAAAGTTGGGATAGAAACTTCAGGTTTGCACTTGTTAATGGCATTCATTCTAGAAGCTATGCAACATCAGCTCTGGGTCAAACCAAATTAGGCTAACAAGTACAGGCAGCAGGACTCAAAAACCGCCGCTTCGCTCTGGTTTTTGAGCCTCTGCTGTAAGCGTTATAGGTAAAGCAGCATAAGTGGTAAAATACAACCAAGATGAATTGCATTTCATTGGTATATTCTTTCGGGATATCTGTGAAAGTTATGGGGCTATCTGATTGATGAAAAGTTTTCTCAGGTGTTTATTTAATAATCTATCTTCTCGAGTTAACAAAGAAATACAAGAATCACTTTACGAAAATAAAGTTTTTTTAAATAGTCGCTTGAGTTTTACAGAAAGAAGTATCGTTCGATGGTCGACGTACTATAAAAAATATATTCTGCTAACGTTGATGCTGGCGGGTTTAGTGACTAGCAATCTCATTGTCTGGCAACCATGGGTTAAACCCCACGTTATCCAATATATTCCTGAGTGGAGAGAGCTTCTTAAGTGGCAGGGTTCCTTTCTAGGAGGACAGTTAACTATTATTGGCGTCGTTTATCCATTGGTTGTTGGTCTTGTCAGCGTTCTGTTTCAGAATAAGTCAGCTAAAAGGGTCATTTTTCCTCTATACCAAAAGTACTCCGGCTTTATGTTTGCGGGCCTGAGCGGCCTCACGCTGTCAGGGTTCATTGTTGTCGGTTACTTTTTAAGAGCAACAATAAGTGAGACTACGTATGCGGCTATCTGTCTTACCTCGGCACTGTGGTTCGCATCTAATTTGCTATTGACCGCTTGGTTCTTTGTCAAAACTTTCAGAATGTTGGACGAAACTTCCCGTGAGGCGATCGTTTTTCGTTTCTCCATTCACGAAGCATGTGAACTCGATGTTCGCCGCAGAATTAAGCAGCTTCTATTAGATAATGCCATCCACCATAAGTTGATAGCTAACCCTGATGAAAATATAATGGAAGTTCTTACATATAAGTATTCTAGCGATGACTATAAAGACATAACTCGAAAGGTAAACCGAGAAGAATCCCTGAAAGATATCAAGCTGTGGCTTCTTAACTGTGCTATCAGGATACAAATCTTTATTTTGAGGTTGAAAAAGATACAGGGCGGGAAGTTAGTGGTTCAACCTCTTCGAGCCAGTAGGACTAGCGATATAATGACTGTAGTCCGATATGGTGGCTTTAATATAAACCCGTTAGTAAAGGTGCTCATTAAAGTAGCTTTCTCCTTCGAAAAGGAGATTCCTCAGGTAGATATTGGCTTAACAACTGTTCTGAATGGCTTTATTGGTCCCGCAAATGACGCCATTAGAGATGGTGATGCCAGAGAATTTTCAGACGCTGTGGCCAATTTGGTTCTGTGGCATGCCGAGCTTGCAGAAGCTTTATCCTTTAAAAACGATAAGGGAAACTTGGATAACTGGCTAATATTGCCAGCTGGTGGCTTGAGTGGTAGAAGCTACCTTGATGAACTTATGGGTGAGTATTACCGTCTAGCCCGAGAGACGGTTGAGCGAATCCCTGATAATTCTCGATTTTATACAAATATGCTGTATTTACATAAACGAATATTCTCAAGTAGAGATACTTTAATCAAACAAGAAATGAGATCGCTGATACAGGGTAGCTACTATATGTGGTATCTGTTGGTCGAATGGCGTTCATACAATTCGGAGTCGAGCGATTTAAGGGTTGCTAACAAGTACGAGGACATTCTCTACGACTTCGTTGGTGCTTGGGAAAGTTGGCTCATGTACATTGAGCCACGTTCAAAGCGAACTGGGGATATTAACAAGGCATACCCAGCTTTTATCACACACTTAGAGTTTACTGCATCTACGGCAATTTCTGCCCTGCGGTTCGGTAATTTCGAGGCGGCTGGTTGGGGTGTTGATATGCTTATTAACTGGCTCGAACAGCTATCACGTGATGACCATTGTATAGTTGGCGCTCAGTGCTAATTAATCATTATTTACTGCCAATGGAGTCGACTAGTGATACTTGGCAGTTAGTCCTCAGAGGGAACGACTACGACTATAGTGCTGCGTTTGATCTCTCTTTAAGAAATGCTCATATCGATTTGAGAGTCATTACAGCTTGCTACATGCTCTTGAAGCCAGGTGATGACCAACCTGATCTTTTGGCTAAATATATTAAAGCCCTACTGACAGGGTCACGTATTCATCCATCAGGCTCAATTGGTCAATCCCGCCATAACATATCCAATGCTGGTGATCTGCTAGGTGCTTATATTCGGCATCGTGATTATCGATATTATGGCGAGGGCAGCTATGGAACTTGGTTATCATCAATAATGGAGTCTTTTGGTCGCATTTATGAAGAAAGGCGAGTCTCTGGTCGGATTTACTCAGGGTGGGGGGCAAACGATCCACGAAGTATGAATAGAGCCTATGTCGAAATCGCAATTTCCATGTCGGGCACAATATGGAAATTACCCAACGATTGGGAGGAGGCCATTTTTTCTGGTTTTTTCAGGCATATGGATCAGCAGTCAATCATCTCGGATCTCCATGACTGGATAAAAATTGCCAATGAGCACGACGACTATCTCTTGGTTGACCCTAGTAGCCTAGAAATCTTCAAAGGTAACTTTATTAAATCGGTAGAAGGAATAATCCAGAAAATCAGTGATGCTCAGAGGCAACTTGTTGCTGACGCCGATAAAGATAGAGATCGGCTCGCAAATTTTTGTGTGGCGAGCTCGGCTATTTTAAGTAATAAAGGTGATCCTGAATTCCCCTTGGGGCTTTTTGAACATTTTGATCGAGAAGCCGATCTTAATGATAATTCTGCTTTCAGTGTGAATATCGTTGACTACGCCAAAGAACGGGTTGCCTCCGGCATCGATACGAGCCGGGCAATTAATGAAGATAGTTGGATGGCCGACTGTATTTCAAACAACCTTAAACTAAACGTATTACGGTCGTTACTAAAACATCCCCAATCAGTATCATACGAGTACACTGATATAGATGGCATTCTTTCAGATATCCGGAAAATCTCAGAGTCAATGGCTATCCCTGTGCTGTTTGTTGGCAGCCAAAAATTAAAGAGCACGCTACGAAGATCATCATATGAACCAGAAGTTGCAGGAAGACACGACATTAGCCGTCAAGATGGTTTTGACAATGAATATATTTGCCATATTGGTAACTGCGAGGTGTACTCACTAAGTTTTAGTGATGTTGATTACTGCCTACTTACTAGTAAAGAGCTGTTTGACACTGTGAGCTTTCGTAAGATAGCTGATGACCAATACGTAGATGTCGACTTTGAGCTGAATAAAGGTAGTGACACTGTTGGTAAGCTGATCCTTAAATACTGGATGAAGGTAAATTTAACTGGGAATACTCCGTGCGTTAAACTTGAATTGGTAATAAAAGATGATGACTCTGTGTAAGCAGTGAGCATATTAATTAAACCCCTATAACAAGGCCAAACACAAACGCCAGCAAGCTGGCTGGACTCGCTACGCTCACCTGTGTTGGCGGCGTTATATTTCAAGGTGAGTATGGAGAGACTTAGCAAAACCCTGAATGAGCTTAAGAATATTCGTAGAGAGCTTTCGGAACCATCATCAATTTGGCGGCTTGCTAAATATCTTAAGAAAAATTCACGTCCGCTTGATGTTAATGCTACTGACCTAATTATTGAAAATTAATATAGTGGCGAAGATTTCATCAGCTGTGTTACAAAACCGCGTTGGCGCTTTAACCATTGTGTTTTCTCTTCCAGCCACAGACGTAATGCCAGGCCATCTTTGAAGGCTAGGTTCGCGCGCCGCTGCTTGAGCCAACTCCACAGGGCTTCGGCTGGATTCAGCTCGGGTGCGTAAGGCGGTAGCGCTTCTAGCCTCAAACGCTGCTGGACGTCAGATGTCGACAGCCAGGATTTCACGGCATTGCTTCTATGAACTGGAGCATTATCCCAGATGACGCGTAGCTTACCGGGCCAATAACGCAGCAGTTTCTTTAAGAATTCGACCACGGTTTCACCGGTCACATGCTCGGTCGTCCAGCTAAAGTACGTCCGACCTTCCGGGGAGACCGCGCCCGTGACCATGAAGCGAGGTGACCGCCCGCGTTTGCCTTTCACCACCGGGGTCTGTCCTACCGGCGCAAAGGTCTTATAGTGATGCGAGCACAGGTGAAAGCTGGATTCATCGATAAATACCAGGGTCTCATTCTGTTCCTGGGCCTGATTTTTTTAACGTTGGCCAGATCTCCTGCTGCCAATGGGTAATCGCTGCCTCATTACGTCTGACATCCTGACGTTTGGGTTTCTGCCAGGACCATCCCCAGCGTCGCAGCAACTTGCTCATATGCGACTGGGTGTACTGAATCTTGGTCAGGGTGGCAATTGCATCGGCGATCCGTTGTGTCGTCCAGCGCTGATCTTCATAGCCAAAGCCCTGTGGGCCCAGTTCTTCCAGTGCCTTCAAAATGAGCGGGATAGCCGCCTGCGGCAACTTGGGTGGATGCCTGGGAAAGGGCTTGGTTTTCAGTGCGTCTTTGCCCCCTTCTTGAGCACGTTTGACCCACTGACTGACGCAGCCCTGAGTCACGCCCAACCTCTCGGCGATGACCGATTGCTTCACGCCTTCATCGGCCCACTGTACCGCCAGCACTCGACGATATTCTTTAGCTGCTCCAGTCGGTTTCATCATGCCTCACTCGCTCAAAATTCGAGCGAAACATGATATTAAAATTAAAGAACTATGTCAGTAGTATGTGTACCGACAACGCAGAGATGGAATCGTTTTTTCATACCTTGAAGGGCTAATTGATCAAAGAGAATCGTTTCTATGGCGAGCTGCACCTGCGGGATAAACTGGCTGGGTATATACAGCACTTCTATAATAGAATTCGACTGCACTCAAGCCTGAATTATATGAGCCCAGTCGAATATGAAGCCATGGCGGCGTAGTTGAAGAATGTGTCCGATTTATCGGGGGAAGATCACGCTTCGCGCCGCAGCTTGAAGCGTTAGGCACCTCAACCAGCCCCGAGAATTCAATCCCCAAACGTATTAGAGGACTTATGAAAAATTGTGTCAAAGCTCTCGTGATCATGCTTTTCTTCAGCGGATTGGTCCCAATGGCCACCAACGCAAATGAAGTCGTGTCCGAGGCGACGAATTGGGAAGAACAGGCTGTACGATCACTAACATACAAGGGCAAGCGATTGACGTTAAGCGACAGGGGTGGATTCAGAGAAACAGAAAAAAAGCCCTTGTGTGTTCGCTTAAACAACTACGGGTGCGTCAAGCAAGGTGATGCCCCTTGGAATGGAAGTGATGGGCGGAGAGACAGCAAAGGACACGCAGTCTTCAATGACCCCGGTTACTCGGTAAGAGCTGTGGTTCGAGACTATTGCACGAAGCACAAAGGCGGTATACGCAGTGCGGTCGAACTGGCAAATGCATACTCACCTTGGTGCGACACACTTGGGTCTATCGCAGTGTACAAAGGTTGGGGGCGTTCCTGTAGCGACTATCCGAAACCACCTTCCGGATTTGCTGGTCCATTCTGCAAAAGGCCGAATGGCGAGCCTACCGAAAAGCAGTGCGCTTCATGCAACTGCCCAAATCGTTTAGCCAAACAGTGGCTCAGCGGCTTCGAACGGGATGGCAATACTCCAAGCCCTTATTATGACTTGATGCTTTTCGATTCGAGTGGCAAGCCGGATGAGGCTGCTTTCACGATATTGTTGAAGAACAAGATGCGTATTGAGTTGGGTGGGTTCGAGCCCACTGATGCAATTATAGAAAGGGGCATTTCGCTAGCAGGCGTATGTCGATAGAAAAATTCGATGCTTTAAACTATCTTCACTATAGTGGCGCGATCTTCAGTGCTCTTATTCAGCTCAGCAATCTGGAGGATGCCGGTGTCTAACAAATTCCTACAGGTGACGTTAGGCTAAAATAACCAAAAACAAACCAATGGAGAATGGATGCATGAAACTTAAAATTATTTCCGGGATTCTTATTTTGATTGTCTCTGTTTCAGGATGCACGTCAAACATGACGAACCAGAAAGTTGATTTGATTAGAGCTGGAGCAATTGAGCAGGAAAAGGGAGCCGGTTTTGTACCTATTGAGCCAATTATCGCAAAATCTGAAGTTGAGGTTGTAAGAAATGGTGAAATTGTAAAAGTAGACATTAGGTTACTTACAAATGAGGAAGCTTTAAATTATTTTGCAGATACATGGTCAAAAGTGACTATTGCCAAAGTAAACTCAAATGGGAGTCTGCAATATCTTGCTGGAACCGCTACAGCTGAAACAGGTAAGTATGCAGCAATTATGGATTTCACCAAGTATGCTATTGATGACATAGTTGAAAATGGTAAGGAAATTGGGCGCTTCAGAACAGGTGTGGGGCTTAGGTTAATTGCAAATATAACAACAAAAAAGAAGAGCATAGATTTAAATGGAGTCCTAAAAATTGGTGTTGCTGCTAGTAAGGAAGAGCTAACAGGATCTTTAGAAGTAAGGGCTATTGGGGTTACAAGTAATGAGATTGATGCATTGTTGCCTGGCATCCTTCCAACTATTGGTGAAAGTTCAATACAAAATGCACTCGAGGCTATGGCTGCCGTTAAAGCCAAATTGAGAGAATCAGATACTGTAATCAAACCAAGGCATTTTGCAATAGAGGTTTATGAATCTGTACAACAGAGCGAAGCTAAAGCTGTTTCTCTTTAACTGTGCCAAGCCTAACAAATCTTGAGGCGTTAGCCGTTTACGCGTGACCCCAAACCCGCGGCCACGCCAAGTATGCGTTAGTGCTTATTCCACGCCGTAGATGTCGTAGGGGAAGTAGTTGCCGGCAATTTGCTGATGAATGCCTTTTTCGCGCAGCGCCAGAATGCCCTTGTTCAGCAGCTCGGCCAGTGAAGCATCCTGCTTGCGCACGGCAATGCCGATGCCTCTGCCGAACCATTTTTCTTCGGTGAAGGACGGGCCGGAAAAGTGAAAGTCTTTGCCGTCAGGCATATCCAGCAGGCCGCTCTGCAGGCCGATGGCACCGCCGAATACGGTATCGATACGCCCGGAGCGCAAATCCATAAAGGCTTCATCGAAGGTGCCATAGCGGGCCACATCAACCTCCGGATGCTGGGCGGCAAGGTACTTGTCGCCGATGGTGGCGCGCTGCACGCCAACCTTGAGACCGTCCATTCCTTCATTGTTGAATTCAATTTCCCGCTCTGCCTTGGTAACGAAACGGGTAGGCACTCGCGCGTAGGGAATGGTGAACAACACGCTTTTTTCGCGCTCGGGCGTGATGGTCATGGCGGCGATAATGGCGTCGTTTTTACGCGACAGCAGGGCAGGGATAATGCCGTCCCAGTCCTGGGCGCGAATGGTGCAGGTTATCTGCAATTCCTCGCACAGCGCACGGGCCAGATCCACTTCAAATCCTTTCAGCTCGCCGTCGGTGGTGGTATAGCTGAACGGCGGATAGGTGCCCTCGACACTAAACTTGATTTCCTTCCAGTCCTTGGCCACGGCGCTACCGGCGGCGCTTAAGGCCATGCCCAACAGCGCGACGTTCAAAACACTCTGTCTCATCACTGACTCCTTGTGTGTTATCTGTCTGTCCTTGCATCCTGGCGTTAGCGCCATGGTATTCAGGGTGAAACGACAGTAATGCTACCGCAAGAAAGGCGTCAAGTGGAAACTTCTGCAACAAGACCTGGATCCCGATATTATCTGTTTTATGGTAATTCTGGCGCTTCTGTTATTGGCTGCCGCGTCTTATGTACGGCAAAAGGGTTGCTGAATACACCCAGGCAACCGTTAAGGCATGTTGTTAATAGCGTATCTTGCCGTAGGGTCGACTTCAGTGGTTCTTCGGCAATGCCTTGATTAGAAAACGAAGCCCCGCAACCGAAAGGCAGCGGGGCTTTTTGCGTGGGCAACTTGTAACTTTCGGCTCAGGGTGCCGGCGGTAGTTGGTAATAGGGCTCTACATGAGAGCCGGTGAATACCTCTTCACCTGCAACGATGGTTTTCTCGACGGCCACATCCCGCAGCCGCATGGGATCTATGGTCAACGGATCTTCCGCCAGTACCACCATGTCGGCGACCTTACCTTCTTCAATTGAGCCACGTTCATCTTCATCGAAGGTCAGGTAGGCCGGGCCCTGGGTATAGGCACGAATGGCTTCCTCGACCTTGAGGGCTTCTTCGGCACCATAAACCTTGCCATCGTAACCGGTGCGGGTAGTGGCAGCCCAGATGCCGAGTAAAGGACCGTGGGGAAGGCCATCAGACCCGTAGGCTATTTTGATGCCGTGATCCAGCAGCGAGCGTTGGGGATTCTGCCTTTCCAGCCGTTCACCGCTAACGGCGGCCAGCATAAAGGCGTTGTTGTAGTAGGTGTAGTTGGGCTGGGTATCGACAATGATATCCAGCTCGGCGATCTTGGCCAGGGTGGCTTCGGGGGGCCGAATGGTCAGGTGATGCAGGTGATGGCGATGGTCTTTTTTGGGGCTTTCGGTGAGAATTTGCTCCAGCACCTCTACCGCCTGCACAGCAGCGGCATCACCAATGGTGTGAATGCCCAGCTGCCAGCCCAGATCATGGGCACGTTTGCCAACCTTGTACAGGCTGTCTTGAGGGATGACGGTGACACCATCGAAATGACCGTCATGATTCTCCCAGGGGCCGTGTTCGTCAAAGCTGACCTGGCTGTCGTAAGGCTCAATGGTCTTGAAGTCGGGTACGGCAATGGCACCATCCATCGCCATCTTGATGGCGCCCAGCTTCAGTCGCTCATCCCCGATACCCGAGCGAAAGCCAAGACCTTCTATTTCGGCCAGGCTGGTTTCAACATGGTCATAACCGGGAAACATGAAAATCTGTAGCGTAGCCCGGGGGAGTTCATCACCCCAGCGGGCATAGACATCCTGGATCAGGCGAAGTTCATTGGGCCGAACGCCGGCAACGTTGACACTGGTGACGCCCATGGGCGGGAACTTCTTCAGCTGGGCGCGCAGGTTTTCCCGGGCTTGCTCATCACTGAGCGCGGGCTTGGGAATAACACCAAGGGCATAACTGCGGGCGCCCATGGTCAGCACACCCTGAGGCTCGCCCTGCTCATCACGGACGATCAGCCCGTCTTTCGGCTCGGGGGTGTCTTTGCTCAGGCCGGCCTTGCCGATGGCTTGAGAGTTTAATGTCAATTTCAGTACGCCACAGGCCAGCATGACCGGGTGATCGGGTACTATGGCATCCAGCTCCCAGCGGTTCGGCATTTTCATATGGCAGTAAGGACGGTTCATCACGCCGACCAGCCATTCACCGGCCGGTACTTTGGCTGCCTGTTCGGTTAACACCTCACCGAGTTGATCCGGGGTCGGAACATTGAAGGTGGCGCCAAACGGCCGGCCACTAGGGAGCGTTCTCAATCATGCCAGCCATATCACCGTTGATACGAGGCTGAGCATGGCGGTGTAGTGTT
>NZ_BAABDS010000045.1:0-3400 GCF_039539745.1 Oceanisphaera sediminis | reverse complement strand
GGTAGGGCTCTGAGATCAGTATGATAAGGAGCGACATTGTTCTGCCGCGAAGCGGCTTAGTTCAACAAGTCATTCAAATAGGACAAAAAACAGTTGGCTTTTGCTCCTTCGTCGCTAATTTTAGCCAACAATTTTTTGCCTCTTAATGAGGCGTTATGCATCCTAAATGGAAATTTTAGTATGAAATTGAATAGCCTAAGCGATATCTTCGAGCGACGTTTGCTGAGAATTCCCGACTATCAGCGCGGTTATGCTTGGAAGGTGCATCAGGTTGAGGATTTTTGGGAAGATATCCTCCAGCTCGAATCTGACCGAATTCACTATACCGGAGTAATTACACTTGAACCGGTAAAGCCCAGCTTGTATCTGCGCTGGGAGAAAGATCTTTGGTTAATAGAAGGTGTAGGTTTCCGTCCTTTTTATGTAGTTGATGGTCAGCAGCGATTAACCACTGCGATGATTCTTTTGCAGGCAATCCTTGAGTCAGTCGAGGAGGGCGCAGAGCTGAATTATCAATCTATTGCCTCAATACGTAAGCAGTTCATATTTTTTGAGGCAGATAATAAGTTGCAGCAGAGCTTCATCTTTGGGTATGAGAAAGATAACCCCAGTGATGAATATATGAAAACCAAGATATTTGGTGAGCATTCCGGTTCAAATCAGTTTGTAGAAACGCTCTACACGCGAAATCTCAGTTTTGCCAAACGTTATTTTATTGAGCGGTTAGCTGGAATGTCGGTTGATGAGATCGCCGTAATCTATAAAAAGCTTACGCAGAAGCTGAAATTCAATCTGTACGAAATTGACGAAGAGATTGATGTCTTTGTTACCTTCGAGACAATGAATAATCGGGGTAAACCGCTTACTAGCTTGGAGCTGCTCAAGAACAGGTTAATCTATCTTTCTACCTTATTTAAGGACAATGATGGGCGAGAGCAGCTAAGGGTTAATATCAACGATGCATGGAAAACCATGTATGAATACCTGGGTAAGAACCCAGAGGTCCCCCTGAGTGATAACCTCTTTCTTCGCAACCATTGGACGATGTATTTTAAATATACTCGCCGGAAAGGCGATGACTACATAAAATTCCTACTGGATGAGAAATTTAATGCCCGAAATATTACTCACCCTAAAAAAGTAGAAGATAAACTTAAGATTGAAGAAATCTCTGACTATGTGAAAAGCCTTCAGCAATCTATTGTCTACTGGTTCTACATGCATGATCCGTATTATGCGCAGGCCAATCAGCTAACCGATTCACAAAAACTGTGGCTAGACCGTTTGGAACGTTTGAGCTTCAGGTCTTTCAAGCCCCTGATCTTGTCAGCGTTTGTTTCCAAGCAAGATCCCGCAATGATAAGCAAACTGTTGGCAGCCGCTGAACGCTATAACTTCACACTTTTTAATCTTAGCCAACGTCGTGCGAATACCGGTGATACTGAATTCTTCACTATGTCACGGGATCTATTGACCGGTGTTAAATCGATTAAAGAGGTGATGGAGACGATAAACACTTGGATTGATCGATATTATGATCCAGAGAAATTCCTGGCTCACATCGAAGAGAAGTATGAATTGGACAGGGATGGCTTTTATCACTGGGATGGTATTCGCTACTTCCTGTATGAGCACGAGCACTGGCTTAGAGAGAAAGGTAAGCAGGCAACCAGTAAGCTCTCTTGGGAAGTACTGAAAACCAGTAATAAAGATCATGTGACTTTAGAGCATATCTTTCCACAAACGCCTGACGACGCCTATTGGGCTGATCGCTTCGACTACCTGAATGATCAGGAAAAGCGATATTTAACACACTCTTTAGGTAACTTGTTACCACTGTCGCGCTCCAAAAACTCAGCACTACAAAACGACAGCTTTCCTCAAAAGGTCAATAATAAGAATGGGGTTGGTTATTACAACGGCTCGGTCTCCGAGAATGAAGTGGCACAAAATAAAGAGTGGACGCCAAATGAGATTTTAAAGCGTGGTTTGGACCTTCTCGGGTTTATGGAACAGCGATGGAATATCGAGTTGGGTGACTTTGAATTTAGAGGCCGGTTGCTGCATCTGGATGGAATAGAGTTCAAAAATGCATAACAAATAAGGATAAGTGTCGCGCAGCCGACACTTCATCCGGGTGTTGAACAAGCCCGAAGCTGCCTTTATTAAGTAAATTGCTCGGTTAAGCATGGGGTGGGCGGTGAGGCCGCTATTTTCTGCAGGCATAGCTGGCCGCTAAGCGATTAGAAGACTAATAACTTCAATTAGTTACAGTGATCGGTGAGTGATGGTCGTGCTTCTCCTGCTGTTGTTGAGGCCATTATCCTTATTGTGCCCGCTTTTCGGCTATCCCGTTCGGATGATGCCGGTGCACACCATGCTTTGTGCGCAGTGCGGGCAGCTGCGGCTGGCTTTGGTCATCGTTGCCGGCTCCCCTGGCAGCCCGCGCCACCCCAGTCGCATCAACAACAACTGGATAATCAAGCGCACCGTCCTGGCGCTACCGTGCAGCAGCCCGTAGTCCCGTACTCGTTGCAGCCCCTTGGGCAAGGCGTGTTGCAATATCAGCCCCAGGAACCTGACGATGGGTAAGGTGCGGTGTTGCCAGTGATTGGTTTTCCCCTCGCGGTAGCGGAAGGTCACCTGGTCACCGTCTATTCCGATAATATCCCGGTCGGGCAGTACCCCGCGGTACAGATAACGGGACAGGTATTTCAGGGCGGGTAGGCCCCGGCCCACAGGGCGGCAGTCCACCACCCATTGCGCCGGTAGTCTGGCTGGCAGGTAGAGCTGGAGGTGCTGGTGAATGGCGGCCAGTAGCCGGCCCCGCCACACCTTGGCCAGTGCGGCAGCAGGGTAGAGGTAACGCTTGGGGCCCTTGTGCCACTGGCGCCGTGCGGGGTCATAGTAGCCTGCCGGTACCATGACATGCAGATGAGGATGCAGATCCCGTCGTCGGCTGTGGGTATGCAGTACCGCGGTAAAGCCGCTGCGACCACCATGCCGACGCTGGGCGAAGTCCTTGAGTAGCGAGGCGGCGACCGAGAACATGATGCGATACAGCGCCTTGGGCTGCGCACGGGCGAGGCCACGCAGCTCGGCCGGCAAGGTAAAGGTGATCATGAAGTAATGAACCGGCAGTAACTTGGCCTGCTGACGGGCGAGCCAAGTGGCGCTGGTTCGGTGTTGGCACTGCGGGCAGAGCCGATGCCCGCACGAGAGCGGGGATTGGTCGTGATGATGGCAATGTCGGCAGTACCACTGCGACCAGCCGGCGGCCTCGGTTTGACAGCACTCCATCGCCGCGATCGCTCGTTTCATGTCGGGAGACACCGGCGCGTGGCTGGCCGTCATCAACGCATCATGGTGCGCACGCAGCAGCGAGATAAAAGTACTCATG
>NZ_BAABDS010000044.1:0-6563 GCF_039539745.1 Oceanisphaera sediminis | reverse complement strand
GGTAGGGCTCTGAGATCAGTATGATAAGGAGCGACATTGTTCTGCCGCGAAGCGGCTTAGTTCAACAAGTCACTCAAAAGGACAAATAACTGTTGGCTGTTTGCTCCTGTGTCGCTTATTTTAGCCAACAATTATTTGCCCCTTAGTGAAGCGTTAGCTTTCCGACCAATCGAGGAGTAAGGAATGAATCAATTAACTCTAATTCCTAGAGTAGAAGAGGGAGAAATAATTCCTCAACGTACAGCAGATGGTTACATAAGTGCAACTGCACTTTGTCAGTCCGTTGGCAAAAGATTTTCAGACTACAAGGTTTTGAAGACGACTCAAGCTTTCATTGCGGAGCTAACAGCTCAAACGGGCCTGCCAGAAAATCAACTAATTCATATAATCAGCGGCGGCAATCCTCAGCTCCAAGGTACTTGGGTTCATCCATATTTAGCGATAAATTTAGGTCAATGGTTATCCCCAAAGTTTGCAGTAAAAGTATCTCAATGGGTTACTGAGTGGCAACATGGTAGCGCTAAGGCAGTAATGCCGGTGCACATTGATCGCTATATGCAAAATAGAGGGAAAGTTCCTTACACTCATTTTTCGATGCTGAATGAATTAACGCTAAATTTAATCGCGCCTATGGAGCAGGCTGGATACACACTACCACAAGAAATGGTTCCTGATATTTCGGAAGGGAGAATGTTTTGTAAGTGGCTTCGTGACAATCGGGGCATTGAACCCAACAGCTTTCCAACGTACCGGCACGAATATCCGGATGGTCGAGTTGTCCCAGCGAAATTATACCCTATTGAGCTTTATGAGGATTTTCGGCGTCATTTCAATGAAATTTGGCTTCCTAAACAGGCTCCAAAATATTTCGGCCAGCGAGACAAAGTAGCTTTACAATTTGTAGAAACTTTACTTCTACCTGCAAATTAAAGCTAACAAGGCCAATCACAAACGCCAGCAAGCTGGCTGGACTCGCTAACGCTCGCCTGTGTTGGCGGCGTTAACTGAAAAGGAGAAATATGCGTAACTCGTTAAAGACAATTTTATTCTTGTCATCATTTTCTCCGACATTATTAGCATTAGCCATTGTTAGATACTTCATCTCTGGTGAAGATATGTTGTTCTACCAATTAGTGTCGGTATTTGTTCTTGGCTTAATTCTATTCGCTTTGATTTTCAAATTGATAATAAAGCAGGGCGAAACGGTTAATTTTAAAGCAAAAAAGGTGGAGTCGACAGATTATTTTCTTGTCGTTTTTTTAGCCGCATATACTTCGCCAGTAATTATGAGAATGGTTGAGCTTAACTTTGAAATAATCTCATTAATTCTTGTGTTGTTAATGGTTGCTCTGTGGGTTATGCCATATATACCATCACATCCATTAATGTATTTATTGAAATACAAGTTTTATAAAGTTGAGTCTGATAATGGTGTTGTATATACGTTAATATCAAAAAGAAATATACGAGATCCTAAAACAATCAAAGAAGTCAAGTTAATATCAAATAGTATGCTTATGGAGAAGTAAATGTTATTTAACCTTTTTGCACTTACAAGCGATCCTGCAAAACGTATTGTGAAGTTCGATCTGTCTTCTGCTGTACAGGATGATTTGACAACATATTTACAACAACAGGAGGCTGCTTTTGACTTGTCAGTAGATCAAATACCATTTGATGGTAAATATAAACCAGATGATGGTGAAGTGTTATTTATTGATAACTATGATGATATTGATAATTTATCTAACGCAATTACCAATCCACTTTCAGTGGAAGTGGTTGAACCAACAGAAAGTTTTTTTGGTGATATCAAAGCGCTATTTACTGGTTATTCAGATGGCAATGGTGATGTAAAGGTATTGCTTCAAAACTTCGATAGAAGACGTATTATCTCAATGAATGGACTTTCTATATTTCACTCGGCGAATGTATATAAGAAAATAGAAGGTATTGGTTTAACTGTTGATTCAAAGTTAACTGCGATTCTTGAAGATGGTAAGCTGCGTTTTCATAGTTTCTTTATGGCACGTCAAATGTTTGATTTGAGCGAATATTACAAAGAAGCAACAAATGATGATATTACAATATTTTCTTCAAGTGACGCTGTCCAAGTATCAGATGTAGATAACCTAATTGAAATATCAGATAGCTGGGTTAGGCGTAAAATATCATTGATTCAACAGAGTGATATTTTAGAGCTAGTCCCTATAAATGTCATGAAGGCTGTTGCATCTGAATTCAATATTCCATTCGTTACTGTTGATGTAAATGGTGATGAGGTTATAAAAATCCCAAGCAATAAGTCCGATTTGAAAGTCTTATTAAGATTTTTAGATGAGGATTATTACAAATCACCTTTATCAAATACAAGCTTTGTTACTAACTCTAAACGTGCATTGTAATTTTCAGTTAACAAAGGCATCAAGGTGACGCGTTACACTCGGCGGTTTTAGTATGATGGCCGCTGGCTTGGTAAGTTCAGTGTTGGCGCACCTTATGCCAAGCGTTAGTTTAGGAAAAGTGATGGCAGATATAGTCCCTAAAATTACTGATATTAAAAATCTTCAAGATCTTGGAAAGGTTTTTTCGTTACCTATGTTAGCGGTAGCGTATATTCTACAAACGGGCGTTAATATAAGCTGGGATGGCTCAGTATGGTTTGGCATCCCCAGTGAATTGGAGGAATACGCAAAATTCAATCGATTCGTTTTGATCGTAATTCTGAAAACAATTTGGATCTCAGGTATTGGTGCTACTTTCTATGCTATGTTAGCTGGCCTTCATATATACTCTCGTGAGCTATTACTACCAATAGCTGCAATAATAATGTTTGTGTTCGGTCTCCTTGGTTTATTTAGCTTTGAAGAAGCCGAACAAATGAAGTCGGTTAATAACTTTTGGTTTTATGCTTGTTTCGTATGGGGCTTCTTTTTACTAAGTATGAAAGAGCAAATCGATAGCGCAATAAGCTAACAAGGCGCTGTTGTCGCCGCTATCGCGGCTGGGACGGCTTACGCTACGCTCCAGCTGCCCCAAAGCTTGGCGTTCTCCATAATCCCAACGACATTTAAAAAGAGAGTAATATGAAAAAAGTAAATTACTGGCATATGCAAATTCATCCTAACGATCCGTCATATGCTGAGGATTATGTTTATTCAATTCTTGAGCATAAAAAGATCATAGGTCTTGGGAATTGGAAGGATGGAGAAAGTACAATTGATGCCTTTCGCAATGATATGAAAGTAAACGATATTGTTGCAATAAAAAATGGAAAGAAATTAGTTGCGCTTGTTCAAGTGATTGGTGGTTCTTATGAAGTCACAGACGACACGACAGAAACGGATTGGATTGAAAATAGAAGGCCCATTAGAGTTCTTGATTGGGCAATTGAAAATAAGGCACTTCCACAACCAAGAGGAACGCTAGAAAAATGCGTTAATGATGTTGCCACAACGCGCACAATAAAGGAATGGCACAATCAAGTCATCGCGTCATTTAATAAAAGAAAACTGGATCTTTATGTGTAGATAAAGCGCCTAAAAAGTTACTTCAGTCGACCGCTAACGCGGCGGCTGATGAAATCGTCAGTCTTCCAAATCACCCATCAAAAAAACAGCCCCTTTATATAGTCAGCCCAGGCCTTAACATGGAGGTAGAACGCGAAAATGCCGACAACAAAGATAAACGAGGCGCAGACAAACTGGCACAGCATATCCGCCGAGTCGTCGCTTGAAGCGCTAAACAGCTCCACCTCGGGTCTGGATTCGTCTGAGGCGGCCGCGCGCCTGGCACAATATGGCGCCAATCGTTTACCGGAAGCGGCCAGGCGCAATGTGCTGATACGCTTTGTGCTGCATTTTCATAATATTCTCATCTATGTACTGCTCGGCTCGGCACTGATTACGGCGGCGCTGGGTCACTGGATCGATACCGGTGTCATTCTGGCGGTGGTGGTTGCCAACGGCATTATCGGCTTTATTCAGGAGGGCAAGGCGGAAAAGGCCATGGATGCCATTCGCCAGATGCTTGCGCCGCGAGCCCATGTTATTCGTGGCGGCGAGCGTATCAGTATTGATGGCGAGCAATTGATGCCCGGCGATATTGTGCTGCTGGAAGCCGGTGACAAGGTGCCTGCCGATTTGCGCCTGATTACCGCGCACGGCATGTCGGTGCAGGAAGCGATTTTAACCGGCGAGTCAGTACCCGTCGAAAAACAGACTAAGCCGGTGGCGGCAAACGCCCCGCTGGGCGATCGTTCCTGTATGTGTTTTTCCGGCACCCTGGTTGTGTCCGGTCAGGGCCGGGGCGTCGTGGTGGCCACCGGCAGTCATACCGAAATCGGTCGCATCAGCAGCCTGCTGTTTGAAGTGGAAACACTGACCACGCCGCTGGTCAGGCAAATGGGTATCTTTGCCCGCTGGTTGACGGTGCTTATTCTGCTGATTGCGGCGCTGTTGTTAACTTACGGCTATTTTGTCGGCCAGCACGATTTTGCCGACATGTTCATGTCGGTGGTCGGCCTGTCGGTTGCCGCCATTCCCGAAGGGTTACCCGCGGTACTCACCATTACCCTGGCTGTCGGCGTACAGGCAATGGCCAGGCGGCACGCCATAGTGCGACGGCTGCCGGCCATTGAAACCCTGGGTTCGGTATCCGTTATCTGTTCCGATAAAACCGGCACCCTGACCCGCAACGAGATGATGGTGGCGTCGGTGCTGACCCGGCATCACCTTTTCACCCTGGGCGGCGAGGGTTACGCGCCCAATGGCGACTTGATGCTGGACGGCGCCAAGATTCCGCCCTCGGAATACGCGGTGCTGGACGAGCTTGCCCGAGCCGCCACCTTGTGTAACGACGCGGCGTTACATCAAAAAAACGGTGTGTGGCAGGCAGAAGGCGACCCCATGGAAGGAGCGCTGCTGTCTTTTGCCGGAAAAATGGACGTCGATACCCGCACAGAGCGGGTGACCTGGGCGCGTACCGATGCCATTCCCTTCGATGCCTGTCACCGCTTTATGGCGACCCTGAATCATGATCATGCCAACCATGCCTTTGTTTTTGTAAAGGGGGCGCCGGAGCGCATGCTCGGCATGTGCCACAACCAGCGTGGCGCGGATGGCAAGCCGGAGCCGCTGAATAGCCGCTACTGGGAGCAACAAGCCGAAACCATAGCGGCACAGGGGCAGCGCGTGCTGGCCTTTGCCGTTAAAGCGGTGCCGCCGGCGCACACTGTGCTGGAAACGACGGATCTGGAAGGCAGCCTCACCCTGCTGGGCATGGTGGGGATGATGGATCCGCCGCGGCCCGAAGCCATTGCCGCGGTGGTGGAATGCCATCACGCCGGTATTCGGGTGAAGATGATTACCGGCGATCATGCCCAGACGGCGGCGGCAATTGGCAGGGAGATCGGACTGCAAAATTCCGGCAAGGTGCTGACCGGAGCCGATTTGGACGGCATGGATGATCGCGAATTAAAAGAGCAGGTGCTTGACTGCGACATCTTCGCCCGTACCAGTCCGGAGCATAAGCTGCGCCTGGTCTCTGCGCTGCAGGCACACAACATGACGGTGGCGATGACCGGCGACGGGGTCAACGATGCCCCGGCACTGAAACGGGCCGACGCAGGCATTGCCATGGGGTTGAAAGGATCCGAGGCGGCGAAGGAAGCGGCAGAGCTGGTGCTGGCGGATGATAATTTCGCCTCCATCGTGGCCGCCATACGAGAAGGTCGTACCGTGTATGACAACCTGAAAAAAGTGATCAGCTGGACCCTGCCCACCAATGCCGGTGAAGCCATGACCATCATGGTGGCGCTGTTCTTCGGCATGACGTTGCCTGTTACCCCGGTGCAAATTCTGTGGGTCAACCTCATCACCGCGGTCACGCTGGGTATAGCGCTGGCGTTTGAGCCGACAGAAGCGCACACGATGCGCCGGCCACCCCGTCAGCGAGACGAGCCGCTGTTAAGCGGCGAGCTGATATGGCATATCGTTTTTGTTTCCCTGCTTTTCCTGAGCGGCGTTTACGGCATTTATAACTACGCCATCGAGCGCGGATACTCGGTGGATCTGGCGCGCACCCTGGCCCTGAACACCCTGGTGGCGATGGAGATTTTTCATCTGTTCTTTATTCGAAACATCTACGGTACCTCATTAACCTGGCAGGCGGTGCGCGGCACAACAGTGGTATGGACAGTGGTGTTGGTGGTTGTGGTGGCGCAGTTTGCGATTACCTATCTGCCACTGCTGCAGGCGGTGTTTGCTACAGAAGCCATTCCGTTTCTCGATGGCGTCTTGATCCTGGCCATCGGCGCCGCCTTATTTGCCATTATCGAGACCGAAAAGCAGATTCGTCTTGCGTTCCGTCGCGGTCGTAAGGGCTAACTTGCCTTTATCGTCACCCCCTCGCGCAGGAACGTCATCCTCGCGAAGGCGGGGATCCTGTGTCTTTGCAGACGACCAGCAGTTTAACCGTTCAGCGCAACAGATCTGGATTCCCGCCTTCGCGCTGAGGGCTCCCCAGTTTTTATAGGTCATGCCGAAACACCCGGCGAGAGCAAG
>NZ_BAABDS010000043.1:242-113840 GCF_039539745.1 Oceanisphaera sediminis | reverse complement strand
TGAAACTCACACTAACCCGAATGAAAACAGCATCTTATTGGCACAGACACAGTTAACTCATACATAGCCAATTACATTAAGCATCCGATCAGGGTTTTGGCCTGTACCCCAGAGGCAACACAGCTGCCTCCCTCGACACGCTACGAGTACATCCCTGTAGGCTCGGGCATGCCATCCCTGGCATGTCACGGTCGGGGGAGGCCATCTCTGTTGCCTCTTCTTGGGCACCGAGTTGTCTGTAGACGACGCCCACAGGCAACTCCGGTGCATCAAGGAGGACAAAGGGATCTGCTCCGCCGACCTTCTGTTTCAGGGATGAAACAGAGAGCCCCCACGGATGGGTTCATGGCGAGTCGGCGGAGCGGGCCCTTTGTCCGACCTTTACAGAGCAACCGAATAGATCAGTTATTTAAGCTTTTTGGTATAAGGCTTCAACTCATTATTCGTTGAGCTCTGGCAGGTTGCGAAACAGCGCCAGCGCCTCCGGGTTGGCCAGGGCACCGATGTTTTTTACCGGCTTGCCTTCCACCACATTGCGTACCGCCAGTTCGACCGTCTTGCCCGACCGGGTTCTGGGAATATCGGTCACGGCCAGTATTTTGTCCGGCACATGACGCGGACTGCACTGGTTGCGAATGCGTCGGCAAATGGCCGCTTTCAGTGCGCCGTCCAGCCGCTCGCCCTCGACCAGTTTGACGAACAGCAATATCCGCTCATCTTTATGCCAGTGCTGGCCCACCACCACCGCATCCGCTATCTGCTCGAAGCGGCTGATCTGACGATAGATTTCGGCGGTACCGATACGCACGCCACCCGGATTCAGCACCGTATCCGAACGGCCGTAGAACACCATGCCGCCGTGTACCGTCAACGCCACTCTGTCACCGTGATGCCAGCAGCCCGGGTAGGTCTGCCAGTAGGCGGCGTCATAGCGGCTGCCGTCATCGTCTCCCCAGAATCCCACCGGCCGGTTGGGGAAGCTGTTGCAACAGACCAGCTCGCCCTGCTGCTCCAGCAAGGGCCGGCCCTGTTCGTCGAACACCCGCACATCCAGCCCCAGACCAATGCCCTGACATTCACCACGATAAACCGGGCTGATGGGGTTGCCGAGCACGAAGCAGCCGCAGATATCGGTGCCGCCGGCGATGGAGGCCAGTTGCAGATTGGACTTGATGCGCCGGTAAACAAAGTCGAATTGTTCGGGCGCCAGGGCCGAGCCGGTGGAACACAGGGTGTGCAGGGCCCCCAGATAATGGTGGTCACGCGGATGAATCCGCTGTTTTTCCATGGCTTCCAGGTATTTGGCCGAGGTGCCAAACAGGGTCATGCCCGTTTTCTCGGCCCAGTTCCACAGCACCTTGCCATCGGGAAAGAAAGGCGAGCCTTCATAAAGCAGCAGGGTGGCGCCGCTGGCCAGTGCCGAGACCAGCCAGTTCCACATCATCCAGCCACAGGTGGTGAAATAGAATACCCTGTCGCCGGGGCGAATATCGCAATGCAGCCGATGTTCTTTCAGGTGGTTGAGCAGGATGCCGCCGGCCGAATGCACTATGCACTTGGGCTGGCCGGTGGTACCCGAAGAATACAGAATATAGAGCGGCGCGTTGAAGGGCATGGCAGTAAAATGCAGCGGCTGCCCGGCGTGGCGGCGCAGCCATTCAGACCAGTGTTGCACCCTGTCGTCGGCACCGGGCTGGTCTGCCCCCAGGTAGGGGATTTGCACCCAGTGTTCGATGCTGTCGATGGCCGCGACTATGGCTCTGGCCTTGTCGCCGGTGTCATGCCACTTGCCGTTGTAACGATAACCGTCGGCGCTGAACAGTACCTTTGGCCGGGTTTGCCCGAAGCGCTCGATCACGCTGTCGGCGCCGAAGTCGGGGGAGGTCGAGGTCCAGATTGCCCCCAGTGCGGTGGTGGCCAGCATGGCGACCAGGGTTTCCGGCAGATTGGGCAGGTAACCGGCCACCACATCACCGGGTTTGATACCGGCGTGCTCCAGACCGGCACGAATGGCTGCCACCTGTTCGGTCAGTTCATTCCAGCTCAGGCTCCGCTCATTTTGCCCCTCGGCCATAAACAGCAGGGCAGCTTGATCCGGGGCCGTCGTGGCATGGCGCAACAGGTTTTCGGCAACGTTAAGCCGGGCCTCGGGAAACCAGACCGCGTCCCGGGCGCTGGCGGCGTTCAGCACCAGCTGCTCACCCTTTTCACCCACTACCTCGGCGAAGTCCCACACCAGGTTCCAGAAGGCGGCACTGTCCTGCACCGACCAGGCATGCAGGCTTTGGTAGTCGGTCAACTCAAGCCCGTAGCGGCGGTTTGCCTGTTGCATGAACTCATACAGCTGGCTGCGTTTAATGCGGGCGGGAGAGGGGCGCCACAAGGGGGCAAGTTGCCGGGACATGTTCACCTCCTGATCAGGGGTTTGCCGGGATGAGTGGCTGTTGATCCGGGTGCGCCAGTTGAAATGCCTCGAGCCGGTTGCAGGCCTGTTCAATGGCGACAAGCCGGGGGTAAGGCGTCAGATCCAGCTTGAAGCGGCGGGCATTGGTGAGTTGGGGCACCAGGCAGATGTCTGCCAAGGTCGGCGTGTCGCCACAGCAATAGCGGCTATCACTACCGCTCAGCTGTTGCTCCAGCGGATCCAGCCCCAGCTGCAGCCAGTGGTGATACCAGGTGGTTTTTTGCTCTTCACTGAGTCCGAGATCACCGGTCAGGTACTTGAGTACCCGCAGGTTGTTGAGTGGGTGTATGTCGCAGGCCACCTGCAGCGCCAGAGCCCGGCAGCGGGCGCGGGCAAAGGGCATGGCCGGCAGCAACGGCGGCTCGGGATAGCTTTCGTCCAGATATTCGATGATGGCCAGTGACTGACCGAGGATGCCGTGACCGGTATCCAGACTGGGTACCAGGCCGGTTGGGTTCAAAGATCGGTAACCAGCGCTGTTCTGGGTACCATCCAGCAAGGAGATGGGGATGGTCTCACAGCTCAGCCCTTTCAGCCTGAGTGCAATCCGTACCCGGTAGGCGGCGGAAGAGCGGACATAATCATAGAGCTTCATATTTCGTCACCTGCTGGTCGATGGCACCGAAGATGGACTGCCCTTGTTGATCAAGCATCTCGATACGCACCCGGTCGCCAAACTTCATAAAGGGGGTGCGAGCTTCGCCTTGCTCAAGTATTTCCAGCATGCGCCGCTCGGCCAGGCAGCAGGAGCCGGTGCTGCGATTCACGTTCGAGACGGTACCGGAGCCAATGATGGAGCCGGCGCACAGTGTCCGGCTGAAGCTGACATGGGCCAGCAATTGAGCGAAGTTGAAGGTCATGTCGGTGCCCGCATCCGGCTCGCCGAACAGCTCGCCGTTCAGATGAACCCGCAGGCGGTGATGCACCCTGGTGTCTTGCCAGGCATCGCCCAGTTCGTCCGGGGTGATGGCCACCGGCGAGAAGGACGAGGCGGGCTTGGACTGAAAAAAGCCGAACCCCTTGGCCAGTTCTCCCGGAATCAGGTTACGCAGTGAGACATCGTTGACCAGCATCAGCAGCTTGATATGGGGGGCGGCCCGTTCGGCGGGGGTACCCATGGGTACATCACCGGTAATAATGGCGATTTCGCCCTCGAAGTCGATGCCCCAGGCTTCATCGGCCAGACAAATATCTTCGCATGGCCCGATAAAATCGTCGGACATACCCTGGTACATCAGCGGATCGGTCCAGAAGCTGGCCGGTATCTCGGCGCCGCGGGCCTTGCGCACCAGCTCCACATGATTGACGTAGGCGCTGCCGTCGGCCCACTGATAGGCGCGGGGCAGGGGCGAGGCACAATCGGCCTGGTTGAACGCGAAGCTGTCGGCACAGTTTCCCTGGTTCAGTTGCTGGTAAAGCGCCTGTAATGCAGGCTCGGTTTCGGCCCAGTAATCCAGTGCCGCCTGCAGGGTGGGGGCAATGCCGTCTGCGGTGATCGCCCGACTCAAATCCCGGGACACCACCATTAGTTGGCCGTCACGACCTTGTTTCAGAGAAGCCAGTTTCACCATCGCCTCCTTGATGTATCCAGTGCGCTTTATCGCGTTATGGTTTTGCCTGCCACGAGTGAACATAGTCGATGTTTTCCACCCCGTCCGGCAACTCGGCCACCTCCAGCGGCTGCCGTGAGTCGATCATCACCGCCACCTCGTCGGTGTCGGTGCGGGCGTGCCGGGCACCGGCGGCGAAGGCCTTGGGATGAGGACCATGAGTAAAGCCGCAGGGGTGCAGGGTGATCATCCCCGCTTCTATGTTGTCCCGACTAAAGAAATTGCCCTGATGATAGAAGATGACCTCATCAAAATCGTCGTTGTTATGGTAGAAGGGCACCTTGAGCGCACCGGGATCGGACTCGATAGGCCGGGGCACGAAGGTACAGATCACGAAGTCGTGGCTGACGAAGGTGGTGTGCGCCGAGGGCGGCAGGTGGTAGCGGTGGCTCATCAAGGGACGAATGTCGCGCCAGTTGAGCTTGAACACGGTCAGGTCGCCGGTCCAGCCCTGGGCGTCCAGTGGATTGAAGGGGAAGCTGATGCGGTTTATCTGCCCCCGGGCCTTGAGTAACACCTGCCACTCGCCGGGCTGCTCGCTCTGGGCCTTGAAGGCATCGTCCAACCTGGGGTATTCGAGTACGGCCGGATCGAATATCGCATGACGGCCCACCAGGCCGCGTTCCGCCTGCATGTAGGCGCCGTGGGTGGCCTCTATCATCAGCAGGGTCACCGGCTGTTCGATTTCCAGCCGCCAGCTGGTGGCACGGGGCAGGATAATATAGTCACCCTCGCCGAAGCTCAGGTGGCCATAATCGCAAAAAAGCCGGCCCTTACCCCGATGCACAAACAGACACTCGTCGCCGTCGCCGTTACGCACTAGATGATTCATCGACTGGTCGCTTTGCCAGAGTCGTACCTGCAGGCTGGCGTTGTGCAGCAGAAGCGTGGCATCCCAGGGACTGTTTCCCTTTGGCTGCAGCTTGTTGGTGTCGAAGGCGCGGGGGCGATGCGGCCCCTCCCAGGCACTCCAGCCGGTAGGCGGGTGGCGGTGGTACATGTGGGTGGCGGGGCCGAAAAAACCTTCCTTGCCGATTTCTCGTTCGAAGGTTCCCGCCGGCATGTCGCAGTGGGCCTGGCGCGAGGTGTCGCCTTCACGAATGGGAAACTGGAACCAGTGACGCATGGCATGATTCTCCTTGGATCAACACGGAGCAGGCGAAGCCCGCACAGGCTCGCCATTCATATCATCAGTCTGGCATCGATCCTCAGGCTCTGCCCGGAGCTTCACTCAGCATTGGTTCCAGTCGTATTCGGTCATGCGTCGGTTAATCCAGCGGCAGTACGATGGCGGTCAGTTTCCAGTCCAGTCCGCGACGACTCAGCACGAACTCGGCCTGTTTGCCTTCATCGTCGGTTACCGTGACCACGAAACGATGCAGCGACCGGTAACCCATGCGGGCGTCGGAGAACAGTTTTTTACGCTCGGTGTTGGCCTTGCCGGAGCCGGAATCGTTACCACCGTCGGTATTGGTGTCGGTGTCGGCAGGCGGCGAGCTGGTTTCGGGAATGCCCGGCGCCGGCGTTTCTCCCCGCATCAGTCGCTCTATGCCGGCCGGGGTCATGTAGGTATCCAGCAGGCCGTCCACCATGATGTTGGCCAGGCTGGCACCGAGGGCCGCGAAGGGATTTTGTTTGTTGTCTGCGCCAAGCTCGCGCAACACCCGGCTGTTCAGTTGTTGTTTCAGACTCAGGCGTACACTGTCGAATTCCACCTGTTCGGCCAGCGCCACGCTGTCGCGCTGGTCGACGGCGTCGCTGATCCGGTAGGCGGTTAACCAGGGGGCGGCGGCGACATAGCCGACAGCGGACAGGATCAGCAATAACAGCACATATTTTGTTTTGCGCACGAGCGTTACATTCCAGAAGGCCAATATTTGCGACAAGGCTGCCTGCAACGGGATTCTCAGGCAAGCTGAAATCGACGAGCCGGCATTTTTAGTCCCTTTTTCGCGACAACCAAAGGCGCAAGCGACGAGAACGACCATAATTATGACCACTAGGCACAGTTAAGGGAGCAGCCATTATGTTGGAAGCACACGGCATGTCTGTCGAAATGAGCAAGCAGGATAACCATACCCTATGGCTCACCATCAAGATTTATGGCGATATCGCCTACGATGATTTCAGGGAGATGGAACAGCAGCTTGAACAGGCCTTGTCCGATATGGACAGCCCCCGAATCAAGGCCCTGGTCGACATGATTGACTTCAACGGCTGGGAAGCAAAAGCCCTGTGGGAAGACATTCAGTTTACCCGCAAACATGGTGATGAATTCAGCAAGCTGGCGATTGTCGGAGTCGATCTCAAGGAAAAGCTGATGGCCATGGTGGTGGACTGGTTTCTGCTCAGCAGTCAGGTGCAGTATTTCGAGCACCTGCAGGATGCCAGGGCCTGGTTGGAGCAGGATGAGCCTTGAGCGACCCCGTTCGTCGCGACGCCAGGCAAACCGCTTCATACGCTTTGGTAAGCACTCCGGCGTTGACGAGGGGAGTGGCGTTTTACGGCCGCGGCTTCTTTTTTGCGGAGCTTGAGTTCTGGCAAGGAGCTGTCAGAATCGCGGCTTCATCGTCGTTCTTTCATTCAGGGTTTCTTCAAGATGCGCTTTTATCAATCCGGCCTGTCGCTGCTGGCCGCCATGGTTTTGACCGCCTGTTCATCCCACTCCGCAAAGAATACACCGCCAGCCGGAATTGAACTGGTGCATGGCCCGACCCAGATAGCCGCTGGCGATGCCCGTGGTGCCGATGATCTTACCGTTAGTACCCCGCATTTTACCTTTGCCATTGCTCAAGGCGGGATCGTGGATCTGGCCATGGTGGAAAACGGTGTCTTTGGCGCAGATCTGATCGACTCGGTTGATTTTGTGCCCGGCGAGGGCGAGCTGACCGTTGAAAAGCTGGAGGTGGTCAAGCACACCCCGGAACAGCTGGTGATTGAGTTGACGCGAAAATGGAACGGGCACCGTGTGCTGAGCCGTTACGAAGTGGGCAAAGACTACCCGGGTATCAAGCTCAGCACCAAACTGCTCGATCCGGTCAAGGAAACCCTGTTCGCCGGCTACCGATTGCAGCGTAACGAGCCGGTTAATCAGGATCTGTCCGGCTATAACGACATGACGCGCATGGTGCAGAGCCACTGGACCGCGGCCCAGCTGCAGAACAGCCTGAGTGAGTTGTATGAAACCGATGATCTGCGTCGTTCTTATGCCGCAGGCGAGGGCGGTGACTTCACCGCCTGGCTCAGTGCCGGCTCGCTCGGCAACCTGTTGTCCGACAAAGAAATGTATACCACTGCCAGCCCTCAGGCCGAGCTGGGGCTATTTGATCTGAAACCGGCGACCGGTAACTTCGAGTCTTATCTGTCGGTGATGCGCCAACGCTGGAACCGGGGCGAGCGCGTCTATCTGAATGCCGGCCCTCTGCTGAAGGATGCCCGGCACAACAGTGGCAAGCTCTACGCCTATACTCCCAAGGGCCGTATCACCGCCGATTTCGCCAGTTCTGCGGCCCGCGGTCACAGCTTTGTCAGCTTTGGTCCCGAGGTTTACCCCATTACCACCAACTTCGGTGGCGAGGCGACACCTTACAGTGAAACCCAGGTTGAATTCCGCTCCGGTGTGGGGCTGGCCAAGGCCGAAGTCTGGCTGGATGGCAAACAGGTAGCCGGTTGGAAAATCAACGGTGCCAAGTGGTTCAGAACCGGGGTACCGGTGCCGCCCAAGCGCACCTGGATGCAATGGGTCGTGGAAGACAAGCAAGGTAACCGGGCTTACTCCAACCCCATCTGGATCAAGTAAAGGTCTTCTTCAAGGGCTTCCCACGCCGGGAAGCCCTTTTCGATTCTGCGATTGGCGCTATATGGCTGAATAACAAGTTGCGGCTCGGATATACGACTATTCTGTAGTAATCATCGGCACCATGGGTGAGCTTGGCTATAAATCGGATTTGTTTTTATTAACACTACCTTATTTAAATTAAATCAATAGCTTAGTGGCGCTTTATTTGAAAGTAAGCCTGTTTGAGACTATGATGACCGCATTATTCAGAGGGGGAAGATATGAAAGGCGACAAGAAAGTCATCGAGTACCTGAATCAGGTGCTTAGCATAGAGCTCACCTCCATCAATCAGTATTTTCTGCATGCCCGCATGTTCAAGAACTGGGGCCTGCATCAGCTGGACGAGCGCGAATACAAGAAGTCCATCAAGGACATGAAGCAGGCCGACAAGCTGATAGAGCGCATCCTGTTTCTCGAAGGGCTGCCCAACCTGCAACACCTCAACCGGCTGCGTATCGGTGAAAACACCGAAGAAATGCTGCAATGCGACAAGCAGCAGGTAGAAGAACAGTTGCTGGTGCTGAAAGACGCCATCGCCTATTGCGAGTCGATGCAGGAATACGTTTCCCGCGAACTGCTCTGTGAAATAGAAGAATACGAAGAAGCCCATCTCGACTGGGTAGACACCCAGCTCGATCTGATCGCCAAGATCGGACTCGAAAACTACCAACAGTCGCAAATGTAACGGGAGCCGAACATGAAAGGTAATGCAAAGGTAATAGCGGCACTGAACGAGCTGCTGGCCGGTGAACTGAGCGCCATGGATCAGTACTTTATTCACTCCCGCATGTACGACGACTGGGGTTTCAAGAAGCTGTTCGAGCGTATCGATCATGAATTTGAAGATGAAAAGGGCCATGCTTCCAAGCTGATTGAACGCATCCTGTTCCTGGGTGGCACCCCGGACATGGTCACCCGGGTCCCGCTCAATATCGGCAAGGACGTGCCGGCCATGCTGCAGAGCGACTTGAACCTGGAATACAAGGTGATTGAGGATCTGCGCAACGTCATGGCCCTGTGCGAGCAGGTACAAGACTACCAAAGCCGTGACATGCTGCAGGTGCTGCTGGAAGACACCGAAAACGACCACACCCACTGGCTGGAGCAGCAGCTGGGCCTGATCAACCGTATCGGTCTGCCCAACTACCTGCAATCGCAGATGTAAAATATCGCGTAATGCTTAATGTTAAATAAAAAAGCCGCTGTTGCGGCTTTTTTATTTTATGTGCGCGATATTGCAGGATGCCGCGGCCAACATACAGCACGAATGTAGTCGCTGCTTCAGCTGCTAAATCCGGGGAAGCAGGAGCTGATGCACAGGCTCCACTATGGGCCATCAAATGTTGTTCGCAGTTGGGATGTGGCTTCGCCACATTGCACAGCTGAAGCAGTGCCTTGCGTTGGTGATTATTGCGGAGAAAAAAGCCCGGCGAGTGCCGGGCTGATATGGGGTTAGTCCAGGGTATCCAGACTCTTCCGGTAGCTGTCGAAGGTCTTGGTAACCGAGGCCTTGGGGCCGCCGGTCATATTGCTGACCAGTACGATGGCAATGGAGGCGAAGATAAAGCCGGGGACAATTTCATAGAGATCGAAGAGTCCGCCGGAAAGCTGTTTCCAGACCACAACGGTGATGCCGCCGACCAGCACACCGGCCAGGGCGCCGTTGCGGTTCATGTTGCGCCAGTACAGGCTGAACAGCAGCGCCGGGCCGAAGGCGGCGCCAAAACCGGCCCAGGCGTAAGACACCAGTCCCAGTACCGTGCTGTCCGGATTCATCGCCAGCATCAAGGCCACCAGCGACAGACCAACCACCGCAAAACGACCGATGTTGACCAGCGTTTTGGCACTGGTGTGGGGGAACATCTGCTTGTAAAAATCTTCGGCCAGCGCAGAAGAAGACACCAGCAGCTGGGAGTCGGCGGTACTCATGATGGCGGCCAGAATGGCGGCCAGCAGAATACCGGCAATCACCGGGTGGAATACGGCGTTGACCAGCACCATGAAGATGGTTTCCGCATCTGCCAGCTCGCCACCCATGTTTTTCTGCACATAAAGCAGCCCGACCAGGCCGACCATGAGGGCACCGGCCATGGACAGCAAGCTCCAGGTGACGGCGATGCGGCGGGCGGTGGTGATGTCTTTATTGGTACGGGTGGCATTGAAGCGAGCCAGAATATGAGGCTGACCGAAGTAGCCCAGGCCCCAGGCGGCCAGCGAGACAATACCGATGACGGACAGGGACTCGCCATCGATGTTGCTCCACAGTGTCAGCAGGTTGGGATTAAGATTGTTCAGATCGGTTTCCAGCTGGCCGAAACCGCCTTCCATCGCCGCTATCGGCACTATCATCAGCGCGGCCGCCATCATCAGACCCTGCACCAGATCGGTCCAGGACACGGCGAGAAAGCCACCGAACATGGTGTAAGACACGATGCAGAGGGTACCGAGCACCACGGCAATTTGATAATCCAGACCAAATACGGTTTCAAACAGCTTGCCACCGGCAACCAGACCCGAGCTGGTGTAGAACAGGAAGAACATCAATATCATCAGCGCCGAGATAATCTGCAGCACCTTGGATTTGTCTTCGAAGCGGCGAGACAGGTAGGCCGGTATCGTGATGGCGTTATCTACCTCCAGGGTATAGGTGCGCAGTCGTTTGGCACAGAACATCCAGTTGGCCCAGGTGCCCAGCAGCAGGCCGCCGGCCAGCCAGAATGACTCGAAGCCGGCAGCATAGGCGAAGCCGGGCAGACCCAGCAGCAACCAGCCACTCATGTCCGAGGCACCCGCAGAGATGGCCGCAGGCCAGGGACCCAGAGAGCGACCACCAAGAAAATAGTCGGCCGAGTTGGCAGTGCGCTTATAGGCATAGTAGCCAATGGCCATCATGCCGATCAGATACACGAGAAAGGTGCCGGTAATGGCATAGTTGGATTCAATCATTCCCTGTTCCTCCAGAATGGATTCCTGTTTTCTATCAAAGTAGAGCACAGTTGTTTTATTGCCATGCGTGCGCAATCGATGGTTAAGACCTTGTTACATCACAAGGATAGTAGGGAGAATCGTGGCCGGGATCTTTTGCTTTGCTGCGTTATTTTTCAGGAAAACTCCGCCGGTTCGAAAAGAGTGATCACAAATACGGTATTTATGGTTACAAATGGATACCAATTGTCCTTCATGAGCATGCTGGACGCTGTTTGGGGAAAAGTCTAGTGGTGTAGCTTGCGGTAACGGGCGGGAGAAATATCCAGTCGGCTGGAAAATACCTGGGTAAACAGACTCTGGCTGGAAAAACCGCAATGCTGAGCGATATAGGCCAGGCTGTGATGACTGTGAGCCAGCATCTGGCGTGCCTCACTCAGCCGCTTTTCCAGCAGGTACTGATAGGGGGAGATACCGGTCTGCTCCTTGAACAGCGTATGAAACTGGCTCTCGCCCAGAAAGGCGCAGCCCGCCAGCTGAGCCACCGTGATTTTGCGATCCATATGCTGTTCGATGTAGCTGTCGATCACCTCCATATTCAGGCGTTTGGCCTGCAGGCGGGAAGGCAACTGCATATGCCGATGCAGGGCGCACATCAGAGTATGGGCGCAGGCCTGTCCCAGCAGCTCGTCATGCGGATTGTTGTGCATCTCGTTGCTCAACACCGAAATCAGTTGTTGAGCCTGGGGATGAAGCTGGAAGTAGCGGGGTTGTTCAAACAAATGATGTATGCGCTCCTGCTGCCCCGGCAGTGCCGGCGACTGAGTCGGTGACAGGTTGAGCACCAGTATTTTATTGGACCCGAGACCGCCAAAGGCATGATTCAGCTGTGAAGACACCAGGCAGCCCTGCCCCGGGCCCACCAGGTTGCCGCGGCCGCCGATGTCGAAGTCGGTCTGACCGTTGAGGCCGATAACAATCTGGTGATAGTGATGCTGGTGGTGGGCCATTTCGGTGGGCAGGGCCATGACTTCAAAGGGCTTGAAAGCAGACATTTCACTTTCCTTTGGGCTGTTGGCGGTGTGGTCTGTCAAAAGGTCGTTACCTGTGCAGACACGAATTCTACACCGGGGAGAACCATAATACAGCTCGGGTCGCCGGGAGCATGATGTAGCGCACAGGTGATCTTGTCGCATATTATTACTCAGCTGTAAAAATCATTTGTATCTGCCCCCATTCTCACTGGTGCTTGAGCTAGATACAATGGCGACAGATGTTGTAACGGCAGTGTTCTGTACGCCCGTTATACTGAATCGGTTATCGCACTGCATTTCACTGGAGAAGCTAATGGACATGATCAAAACCCGTGCCGCCGTCGCTTGGGAAGCCGGCAAACCGCTGAGCATCGAAGAAGTGGATCTGATGCCGCCGCAAAAAGGCGAAGTGCTGGTGCGTGTTGTCGCCACCGGTGTGTGTCATACCGATGCCTTTACCCTGTCGGGTGATGATCCCGAAGGTATCTTCCCGTCAATCCTCGGCCACGAAGGTGGCGGTATTGTCGAGGCAGTAGGCGAGGGCGTGACCACCCTGGAAGTGGGCGATCACGTGATCCCGCTGTACACCGCCGAGTGCGGCGAGTGTAAATTCTGTAAATCCGGCAAAACCAACCTGTGCCAGGCGGTACGCGCCACTCAGGGCCAGGGTCTGATGCCCGACGGCACCACCCGTTTCTTCAAGGACGGCAAGCCGATTTTCCACTACATGGGTTGCTCTACCTTCGCCGAGCGCACCGTGGTGCCGGAAATCTCACTGGCCAAGATAAGCAAGGAAGCCCCGCTGGAGAAGGTCTGCCTGCTCGGCTGTGGCGTCACCACCGGCATGGGCGCGGTCAAGAACACCGCCAATGTGCAGGAAGGCGACACAGTTGCGGTATTCGGCCTGGGCGGTATTGGTCTGGCCGTTATTATCGGTGCCGTCATGGCCAAGGCCAGCCGCATCATTGCCATCGACATCAACGAAGACAAGTTCGACATCGCTCGCAAGCTGGGCGCCACCGACTGCATCAACCCGAAAGACTACAACAAGCCGATTCAGGACGTGATCGTCGAGCTGACCGACGGCGGCGTGGATTACTCCTTCGAGTGTATCGGTAACGTCAAGGTGATGCGTTCCGCCCTGGAGTGCTGCCACAAGGGCTGGGGCGAGTCGGTTATCATCGGTGTTGCCGGTGCCGGCCAGGAAATCTCCACCCGCCCGTTCCAGCTGGTCACCGGCCGGGTATGGCGCGGCAGTGCCTTCGGTGGTGTTAAAGGCCGCTCTCAGCTGCCGGGCATCGTTGAACAGTACCTGAACGGCGAGTTTGAACTGGATACCTTCATCACCCACACCATGGGTCTGGAAGACATCAACCACGCCTTCGACCTGATGCATGAAGGCAAGTCGATCCGCTCGGTGATCCATTTCGACAAGTAAGTTTAAAGGCAGCTGTAAGCTTAAAAGCAGCTGTAAGCTCTCAGCTTTAAGCTGTAAGACAAACAAGGTGGTTGCAGGCATGGCGTTGTGCCTGCAACCACGCAGGGCGACTTACAGCTGACGGCTTATAGCTTATGGCTCCCCGGAAGGGGATGACAGCTTACAGCTCCCCCGAAGGGGGGAAGGCAGGAGTTTTTATGCAAATTGTTCAAGAACAAAAGAGCTTCGGTGGTCGTCAGATCCGCTATCGGCACGACTCCAGCACCCTCAACTGCAGCATGCAGTTTTCGGTGTTTCTGCCGCCTCAGGCGGAGCAGGGTCCGGTGCCGGCCGTTTACTGGCTGTCGGGTCTGACCTGCAGCGACGAGAACTTTTCCAGCAAGGCGGGTGCCCAGCGGGTAGCGGCCGAACTGGGTCTGGCGCTGATCATCCCGGATACCAGCCCCCGTGGCGACGGCGTGAGTGATGATGAAAACGCGGCTTACGATCTGGGCCTGGGGGCCGGCTTCTACGTCAACGCCACTCAGGAACCCTGGAAAAAACATTACCAGATGTATGACTATGTGCTGAGCGAGCTGCCGGCGCTGGTCGAGGCCGAACTGCCGCTGTCTGGCAAACGCGCCATCAGCGGTCACTCCATGGGTGGCCACGGTGCCCTGGTGCTGGCGCTGCGCAATCCCGAGCGGTTTGTGTCGGTGTCGGCTTTCGCTCCGATTTCCAACCCGGTCGATTGCCCCTGGGGCCACAAGGCGTTGGGTGCCTATCTGGGTAACGACCGTCATGAATGGGCCCGGTTTGACGCCAGCCTGTTGCTGAAAGAGCATGGCTGCACCCTGCCCATGCTGGTGGATCAGGGTGAGGCCGACAACTTCCTGGCCGAGCAGCTCAAGCCCCAGGCATTGGCGCAGGCCGCCGAGCAGGCCGGTGCGGATCTCACCCTGCGCATGCAGCCCGGTTACGATCACAGCTACTACTTTATCGCCAGCTTCATCGAAGATCACCTGCGTTTTCATGCGGAACATCTGGCCAGTAACTAAGCTTTCAGGCCCGGTCTTTACCGGGCCTTCTGTTAGCACTGGTGTTTTTTGTAGGCGCCCATTTATGCGGCGCGAACCGGCAGGCACATAGAGATTCTCAGGTATGGCGCATGACTTGCAGTGACGGTGAATCACAGCAACATGTATCGTTTCTGTACACCAAAAGCCGTATTGTTCCTCGTTCCTGATCCACCGCAACGAATCCCTGCCACGCTTCGGCTAAGCTGAATCCATGAGTTTCATTGGACACCGATATGCCGAATTTTCCCCGCCTTATCCTGTTGCTCAGTTGCCTGTGGCTGACTGCCTGCGGGCCGTCGGCGGACGAGCGCTGGCTCGGCACCCTGGAGCGGGACCGCATCGAGCTGACCGCTACCGCCAGCGAACTGGTGACGGCCCAGCCGGTGGCCGAGGGTGAGCGGGTAACGGCAGGCACCCTGCTGCTGCAACTGGATGATGCGCGGCAGCGGCTGGAAGTGGGTCGTCAGCAGGCACGGCTGCGCCAGGCCGAGGCCGGATTGGCACTGCTGCTGGCGGGAACGCGAGCCGAAGATATCAATACCGCCCGGGCCGAGCTGGCCCGGTTACAGGCACTGCTGCCGGAGGCGAAGCGCAATCTGGAGCGTATTCGTACCCTGGCATCCCGAAAACTGGCTAGTCAGGCCGAGCTGGACAGAGCACAGGCGAATCATGATCAGTTGCAGGCGCAGGCAGAGGCGGCCCGGCAACGGCTGGCACGAGCCACGGCGGGTAACCGGGTCGAAGACATAGACGCCGCCGAGGCGGCTCGAGACGCGATAAAGGCCGAACTGGCCCTGGCCCGTTATCGGCTGGATGAACTGGCGATTCATGCCAGTCGTGCCGGCATTCTGGAAACCCTGCCTTACCAGACGGGTGACAGGGTCGCTCAGGGCGCCGTGGTGGCGGTGTTGCAGGCACAGGGCGCGCCTTATGCCCGCATTTACGTACCGGCAAGCCGCCGTCTCGGGCTGAGCATCGGCGACTCGTTACGGGTCTGGGTAGACGGCATAGAGGAGCCTTATGATGGCCGGCTGAGCTGGATTGCCACCGAGCCGGCCTTTACGCCTTATTATGCCCTGACCGAGGGAGAGCGCAGCCGGCTGATGTATCTGGCAAAGGTGCAATTGCCCGAGACTGCCATCGACTTGCCGTCTGGCGTGCCCGCCCAGGCCTTGCCGGAGGAAAGTCATGACTGATCTGGCGATTTCGACCCGGGGGCTGACGCGAAAATTCGGCGATCTGGTGGCCATTAACCGGCTGGATCTGGCCATTCCCGCCGGTACCATCTTCGGCTTTCTCGGCCCCAACGGCAGCGGCAAGTCCACCTGCATCCGCATGCTCACCGGTCTTCTTCTACCCAGCGCCGGTGAAATGACGGTGCTCGGGCTGTCGATTCCCGAGCAGGCCGAGGCCCTGCGCCGCCGGGTCGGCTACATGACCCAGAAGTTCTCGCTCTACGAGGATCTGTCGGTACGCGAAAACCTGGAGTTTGTCGCCCAGATCTACGGCCTGAATGCGAAGGACACCCGGGATCGTCTACGCGAACTGCTGGGCACCTATGAGCTGGCATCTTTTGCCGGCCGTTTTGCCGGCACCCTGAGCGGAGGGCAGAAGCAGCGGCTGGCGCTGGCCGCCACTACCCTGCACCGACCTGATCTGCTGTTTCTGGACGAGC
Organism: Oceanisphaera sediminis; assembly: GCF_039539745.1. Classification (NCBI taxonomy): domain Bacteria; kingdom Pseudomonadati; phylum Pseudomonadota; class Gammaproteobacteria; order Aeromonadales; family Aeromonadaceae; genus Oceanisphaera; species Oceanisphaera sediminis. The sequence goes on along the minus strand of NZ_BAABDS010000043.1, from coordinate 97,797 downwards.
CGACCTCGGCGGTGGATCCTGAAAATCGAAGGGACTTCTGGGAGAAGCTGTTCGATCTGTGCGAAGCGGGCACCAGCATACTGGTGAGCACCCATTATATGGACGAGGCCGAGCGCTGCCATGGCCTGGCCATACTGGAAAACGGCAGCAAGCGCGCCGATGGCTCGCCGGAACAATTGATGAACGGCATGGGGGTGACGGTACTGGAAGTGGCGGCTCCCGGCCTGCGCGAGCTGAAAACCCGTTTGTTGGCGCTGGATGAAGTGCGCTCCGCCGCCCAGCTGGGGCTGAGATTACGGGTACTGGTGGACGGAGAGATAGCCGATCCGGTCGGCTGGCTGCGCCAGCGCCTGCCGGAGCTGGCGACCGGGGCCGAGATCAACAGAGTGCGGCCCAACCTGGAAGACGTGTTTGTCAGCTGCACAGGCACAGCCATGAGCGGGGGTAAACAGTCATGAGTGGGCGGAGAAAGCCATGAGTAGCCTGCGCCGCATCAAGGCCATCACCCTCAAGGAATTCCGGCAATTGTCCCGGGACAGGCTCACTTTCGCCATGGTGGTGATGGTGCCGCTGCTCCAGTTGTTACTGTTCGGCTATGCCATCAACACCAAGGTGCGGGATATTCCGGTGGCGCTGGTGGATCAGGCGGCGACCAGTCAGAGCCGGGAGCTGGTGGCCCGGATGGGGGCCAGCCAGCTGGTTACCTTTACCGAGCGCTTTACTCAGCCTCATGATGCCGAAACCGCCATTATCGCCGGCCGGGTGCGGGCGGCACTGATCCTGCCCGCCGACCTGGAACGCCGCCGGCAGGACGGACGGCCCCGGGGGCAGTGGCTGGTGGACGGCACCGATACCCTGATTGCCAGCGCCATACTGCAGCTGGCCAACCTGCCGGACGATCCCGGGTTGATCCGGCCGCAAGGCAACTTCGAGGTGGCGCTGTTTTTCAATCCGGAACGGCGGGCGGCGGTCAATATCATTCCGGGGCTGATCGGGGTGATCCTCACCATGACCATGGTGCTCTTTACCGCCTCGGCCATAGTACGCGAGCGGGAGCGGGGCAACCTGGAGCTGTTGATCACCACGCCGGTGACGCCGATGGAGCTGATGATCGGCAAAATCATTCCCTACATCTTCGCCGGTCTGGTTCAGTTGGTGATCATCCTGAGCCTGGGCTTTTTTATCTTCGCGGTGCCGCTCAACGGCAGCCCGCTGCAGTTGCTGCTGGCGACCCTGCTGTTTATCGCCGCCAGCCTGGTGCTGGGGCTGGTGATCTCCACCCTGGCCAAAAGCCAGCTGCAGGCCATGCAGATGACGGTGTTTGTGCTGATCCCCTCGATTTTGCTGTCCGGCTTCATGTTCCCCTATGAGGGCATGCCGGTGGCGGCCCAATGGCTGGCCGAAGGGCTGCCCGCCACCCACTACATGCGTCTGGCCCGGGGCATACTGCTGCGCGATGCCGATCTGCTGGCGCTGGCCCCCGATGCCCTCTGGCTGGCAGGCTTTACCCTGCTGGGACTGCTGGTGGCGGCCCGACGCTTTAGAAAGCGGCTGGATTAGCGCTGCGTCCGGCTTTGTGTTTACGCCAGGCGCGACAGCCGATAAAGGCCGCCCCCAGTACCAGGGCGTAGCCGGCTTCCAGCCCCAGGGAGACAAACACGCCCAGGCATAGCAGGCTGGCCAGCAGCGCCAGCCAGCGATAGCCGCCCTGCAGCAGTTTCACCCCCGCCACCATCGCCAGAAAATACACCAGAATGAAGTTGCCGTTGGCGTAGCGCATCAGCGCTTCCAGCGGCAGCTTGAACAGCCAGGCCGCCAGGGTGCAGAGGGCGCAGGCCGCCACCACCCAGCTCAGGGCGCGAAAGGGCGCACCGTTGCGGTTGAGTTGCGCCAGCGGCGCGGGCAGTTTGCCCTCGTCGGCCATGCTCCACAGCAGGCGGGCAAAGCCCTGTACATAGAGGTTGAGGCTGGCAAAGCAGGCCAGATACCCCACCAGGGCCGCAGCCCAGCGGCCTTTTTCACCCAGCAGGGCGGCCACCAGCACCGGAAAAGAAGTGGTGTTGGTCAGCTCATCGCCGAACACGCCAAACTTCACCACCGCCATGGCGCAGGCCAGATAGATAAAGCCGGCCAGCAGCACGCCAAACAGCAGTGCCAACGGAAAATCCCGCTCCGGATTTTTGAATTCCTCGCCCATGTGGGTGAAGGCTTCCAGCCCCACGAAACACCAGAACATCACCGCCAGCACGGCCGGCAGCGCCGTCCACTGCACCTGTTCGACCGGTGGCAGGGTGGCCAGTGGCTCATGGATCAGATCACCGCTGACCCACACCACCGCCAGCAAGCCGATAATGGCCAGGGCGATCAGCAACTGGATCAGACCAGAGGCACCACTCTTGCGGCTGCCCAGTACCAGTACCAGACCCAGGGTACCCAGCTGCACCAGCAGGTCGCCGTTATCCGTCAGCGGAAACAACGCATGCCAGAAGCCGGCGGTCAGGGTCAGCATGGCGGGCAGACCCACCGGCAGCACCGCCAGAAACAAAAAGGCCGCCAGCTTTTCCATCGGCACTCCCAGCGCCCGGCCAATCAGGTGCGGGGCACCACCGGCATGGGGAAAGGCCCGCCCCAGACGAGCAAAGGTAAAGGCCACCGGCAGCACCAGCACCATCAATATCAGCCAGGCCCACAGCGAGTCGGCACCCGCCAGGCTGGCGGCTACCGCCGGTACCACGAAGATGCCGCTGCCCAGCAGCGAGGTGGCCATCATGCCGGTGCCGTAGCCCAGCCCCAGGTCTTTATTTAAACGCCCCATGTTGTTTCAAATCCGTATGCAAGAATTCTGATATATTAACGCCTGCTAACAATAATAAGGCCTGGCACTTTGCTGCTTGAGCACGGCGAAACGTCGCTTTTGGCCGACGTTTGGTCGGGGATGTTGAAAAAGAGGGTGCAGTGGACAAGTTTGATCAGAAAATAGTCTCCCTGCTGACGGAAAACGCCCGTCTGGCGGTGGCCAGTATTGCCCGCGAGGTGAATCTGTCCCGCTCGGCGGTATCCGAACGCATCAAGAGTCTGGAAGAGCGTGGCGTCATCCGTGGTTATCACGCCCGGCTCGGCAACCCGCACGCCCTGGTGCGCGCCTATTTCGCCCTCTGTTACCATGTGCGCCAGTGCGAGCAATATGCCGAAGCGTTGCGTGCCGTGCCCGAGGTCAAGCTCTGCTATACCATCAGTGGCGAAACCGACATGCTGGTTTATGTGGAGGCCGCCTCCATGGAGCGGCTGGACGCCATTCGCCATATCATAGAGCACACTCCCTATATCAAGACGGTGCGCACGCACATGATACTGGGTGAGGTAATCAACACCCTTTCCTGAGGCGACAGCATGCAGATCTTTCGGGCGCACTGGCTGGCGCCCTGGTTCAACCATCCCTTTCTCGCCACCGAGCCCACGGTGGAAGGCCTGGTGCTGCACTTGCGGCGGGAACGTCACGCCCTGCACTGGACCGAGCTGAGTGCACCGCCCAGTCTGGAGCAGGCACGGTGGCTGTATCGGTTGCGGCTGTTTTGCACCCAAGGAGATATCGAGCTGGGCTGGTTGCCGAAAACGGTGGCCGAGCCGCTGTGCGAGGCCATTACCCTGGGCTGGTATCAACACCATGCTACTCGGGTAGTGCCCTTGGCCGAGTCCTGTCTGGCATTGCTGGAGAAGGGCTATCTGCGCTATTCCCGCTGGCAACAAATGAAGCAGCTGTTGCGACAAGAGTCGATCGACTGGCGTCAGCATGCGCCGCCCGAGGCGCTGTCTGACAGAGCGCGGGCGGCCTTCGAGCTGGTGGCGACCCTGACGGCGGCGGATGAGCATTGGCGCGAGCAATGCTGTCAGGATTACTGCACCCAGGCGCTGGCCGACTACGGCGCCCTGTTTGACAGTATTGAGGCGCACCCGCTGACCGAGGCCCAGCGGCTGGCCTGCGTGGTGGATGAAGATCACAACCTGGTGCTGGCCGGTGCCGGTTGCGGCAAAACCAGCGTCATGGCGGCGCGGGCGGCCTTCTTGCTGGCATCACGTCAGGCCGGAGCCGATGAAGTTCTGTTGCTGGCGTTTGGTAACGAGGCGGCCACGGAAATGAGTGAGCGGCTGGCGCGCCGGCCGGAGACGGCGGCGGTCAAGGCCAGTACCTTTCATGCCCTGGGGTTGATGATTCTGGCGCGGGTGGCAGGCAAGAGCCCGTCACTCAGCCCATTGGCGCAACAGGAAAGCACTCGCATCAATACCTTCGCCCAGTGGCTGGAACAACACTGTCAACAGAATGAGGACTACGGTGCCCAATTGCATGACTGGCTGCGGCGGCATCGTTTTCAGGTGCTGCCCCAGCCGGACTATCGGCGGCTGGCGCGCGACTGGGCGCCCCTGGTGGCGGCACTCAAGCTCTACGGCGAGCCGGAGCCGAATGAGCTGACGCCGGCGCTGGTTGAGCAACTGGAGCTGGTGCGCCCGTTGTTGCAGCGTTACCAGCAACATCTGGCCGAGCAGGGCGAAATCGATTTCGACGACATGATAGAGCAGGCCACCGATCTGGTGCGTCGCGGGCGATTTTCGGTGCCCTGGCGGCATATTCTGGTGGATGAGTTTCAGGACATATCCGCGCCCCGGGCCGCCTTGCTGCAGGCCCTGCGCGATGCGGCTCCTGGGCTGTCGCTGTTTTGCGTGGGCGATGACTGGCAGGCCATCTATCGCTTCAGCGGGGCCGATGTGTCGTTGACGACCGGCTTTGCCGAGCATTTCGGTGCCAGCCGCATGACCCGGCTCGACAAGACCTTCCGATTCAACAATCAGATTGAAAAGGTGGCCAGCCGGTTCGTGACCCGCAACCCGGCGCAACTGCCGAAAACGCTCGCGACCCATCATCACAGTGACGGGCCGCGCGTGCATGTGCTGCCGGTGGCCGGCGACAGCCAGATGGATACTGTGACTCGATTGCTGGGGCTGGTTGCCGCCGAGCAGGCCGATGCCTCCGTGTATCTGCTGGCCCGCTTTCGTTTCAGCCTGCCGGATGAGTCACAGCTGGCCGGCTGGCGCCGGCGCTTTCCCGAGCTCAAGCTGGAGGTTCAGACCCTGCACGGGGCAAAGGGCAAGGAGGCGGATCACGTGATCATGCTGGGGCTGTGCCGGGGCAAGTACGGCTTTCCGCCCGAGAAAAACGGCGCCGCCCTGCTGGAATTGCTGCTGCCGGACGCCGAAGCTTTCCCCCATGCGGAGGAGCGCCGGCTGTTCTACGTCGGCCTGACCCGCGCCCGACAGCAGGTGTTTCTGCTGGCCGACCGGCAAATACCCTCTGTTTTCATCAAGGAACTGCTCGAAGGCGGCTATCCCGGCGTCAGTCGCTGGGGCTGAGAGCTTGTTCTGGTTGAGCAGGTTAGCATTTGTTAACATTACTGCCCTATCCGTTGTACTGTTTTGGCGTGTTGGAGCAGCCCTTGTCTACTGCAAAGAAAAAGGAAATCCGGCGTATTGTCGAGGCCATCGGTCGTGCCATTGTCGAGCAACGATTGGTGCCGGGTACTCGCTTGGTAGAGTTGAAACTGGTCGATGCGCTTGGTGCTAACCGTAACCATATACGGGCTGCCTTGCTGGAGTTGAGTCATCAGGGGTTGGTCAGCATTACCATCAACAAGGGCGCCATGGTGGCCTGTCCCAGCCAGCAGGAGGCGGCTGATGTGTTCGTGGTGCGCCGTTTGCTGGAAGCCGAAGCGATGGTACTTGCGGCTGAACGGATAGAAGACACTGACCTGGCCGCGCTTCGCAAGTTGATTGAAGAGGAAAGACTGGCGGTGGAAGAGGGCAGGAGGCCAGCAGCGGTAAAATTGGCGGCTCGCTTTCATATCGAGCTGGCGCGAATAGCGGGTAATCAGGTGCTGTCGGATATGCTGGAGCGGTTGCTGGGTCGTTGTTCGCTGATAGTCAGCATGTATCAGAAAGACAGCCGAAGCCATGAATGTCATTGTGACGAACATACTCAGCTGGTTGAGTTGCTGGCTGCCGGTGATGTGGACACGGCTGTATTGTCGATGCGCCAGCACCTGGACAATCTGGAGTCGAGCCTGGATCTGACCCAGGAAGAAGAGCAGGTTACCGATTTTGTTGCCTTGTTTGCCGATAGTGTACCCACTGAATAGATTAATGATGTCTGGCGCATCAGTCTGGGCTATGTCAAAACGCCGACCGGTTCATACCGGTCGGCGTTTTCGTTAAGGTCGGCTGGTGGGAAAGGACGGCGGAAAAATCTCTGCTAACGGCGGATGCCGGTGGCTGCGTTCCGGATAGCTGGCAATAAAGCCGTCGAATTGTTGCTGGGCCTGATGATGCAGTTGCTGCAGATCCAGACCCGGCTTCACCAGTCGTCCGTCCCACACCACCTTGTCGCCATTGACGATGACTCCCTTGATGTCGCGACCGTTGCCGTTGATCACCAGGTTGGTGATGGGGTCGAATACCTGACCGGTATGAATGCCGTCAAAGTCGAACACCATGATGTCCGCCTTGGCGCCCGCACAGAGGCGGCCGATATCTTCCCGGCCCAGGGCACGGGCGCCGCCCAGAGTAGCCATATTGTAATAGTCCGCCGCCGAGGCTTCGGTGATATTGCCGGTCGTGACCCGACTGAGCATGGCGCCGACGTGCATGTTCTGGATCATGTCTGGTGGGTAAGTGTCGGTGCCCAGGCTGATATTGATGCCGGCTTCACGGAAACGGCTGACGCCGTTGAAGTATTTGGCATGGCGGCCGGCCACCAGCGGACAGATAACGGCGCTGGCACCACTCTGGCCAAGCAGAGCCAGCTCTCGTTGTATTTTCTCCGGGCTGGGTTGCTTGCCGCCCAGCAGTTGCAGATGGGGTAGCAGCAAACGAGAGTCGAGCAGATCATGTTCGGCCATGAACTCCACCGACGACATGCCGTGGTGCAGCTCATGAATCATGTCTACTTCAAACTCGCCCTGGCAGCTGTGCAGCCGCACCGGACAGTCCAGCGCACGCATGGCTTTAGCAGTCTGGCGCAGCAGCTCGGGGGTGCAGCCTTCGATGCGATCCGGGGCCAGCATGCCCTGGATAGTATCGCCGTACTGGTGAAGCTGCTCCACATAGCGCACCGCTTCTTCCAGCCCCTTCAGCCCACGCTGTTCATCGAAGCGCATTTCAACACGGGTATCCGGGTTCACCACACCATATCCGGACATGTAGGCGGGGCCCAGATAGGCGCGTACCCCCAGGCTTGCGGCAATCTCGGCGGCACGCCGGAACTCGTCGGCGGTTTCGGCCCACTCCCGGTAAAGAATGGAGGTGATCGGCGCTATGGTGGTGATGCCGTTTAGTAGCAGCTGGCTGAAGGCATAGCGCTTGTTGAAGTCCAGTTCGGCGTCGCTGTAGGTTTCGCGCCGTTGCCAGTCGCTGGCGGGCAGGCGGCCTTTTTTCCAGCCTGGCTGATGGTCGAAGGCGAGCACGGTGGAGTCCAGATCGGCCACCGCATCCAGGTCGATAAAGCCGGGGCCGACCAGGGCGTTGCCCATGGCCAGGGTTTCGTCGACCTGGCCCTGATAGCCGTGGCCGACAAACAGTACGGTGTCGCCGCGATAGACCAGCTCGCCCTGCTCGTAGATATGGTGGCCGCCGTCCTTGAAACCGATAACGTATTTGGCGGTGATTTTGGTGGTTTTCATGTAAGTGGGGCTCCGTCAGTGCCTGATGAAGAAGGATGGGGAGATCCTCTGAGCCAAACGTTGACAGCGTCGAGCCCCAAAATGGGGGCTGCGGCGAGTCGGTGTGAGGATGTCTCGTCCTGCTTTTGTGCGCCATTCAATGGTGTGATTGCTAACGAATGTGTCTGCTCAGAATAAACATTCGCCCTGGTCAGCGACCAAAGTGCCGGCCTTGAACACGGTGCGAGCCTGAGGCGGTTCGACAATGGCTTCGGCCAGTGTCCGGGCATCAAGCAGCACCAGATCGGCCTGGCAACCCACCGCCAGACCATAGTCGGTCAGCCCCATCACGTCGGCGCCGCCCCGGGTAATGGCATGAAGCGCCTGTTCCAGCTCCTTGTCCTGGCGCCAGCGATATTTGAGCCCCATCAGCATGGCCCGCTGCAGCATGTCGCCATTACCATAAGGGCTCCAGGTGTCGCGAATGCCGTCGTTACCGGCGGTGACCTTGATGCCGGCGGCACGCAGTTTTTCATAGGGCGGTACATTACGATTGGCCGGGGCGGTAGTCGCAATGGCAATATCGGCCCGGGCCAGCCCGTCGATCAGCCGATCCTGATAGGCCGGGTCTATTTCACCCAGGCAAAAGGCATGGCTGATGGTTACCTTGCCCTGCAGGCCCAGCGCCAGAGTACGTTCGATTATCAGCTCGACCGAAAAGGCGCCGAGCTCGCCCGCTTCGTGCAGGTGCAGATCGACGCCCTTGCCGTACTTAACGGCCATGTCGAATACCGCGTCGATATGGGCCACCGGGTCGCGCTCAAAAGATGAAGGGTCGATACCGCCGACGTAATCGGCACCCAGCTTGAGCGCCTCTTCCATCAGCGCCCGGGTACCGGGCCGACCGAGCAGGCCACTCTGGGGGAAACACACCGTCTCGATATAAATCTGCTTGGCCAGCTTGGCCTTGGTAGCCAGCACACCTTCCATATGTTGCAGGCCAATTTCGGTATCCACATCGATATGAGTACGGATATGAGTCGTGCCCTTGCTGATGGCCTGACGGGTAATGCGTTCGGATTGTTGCTGTGCGTCAAATTCATGCTGGCGCCGAAAATGACGTTCGTTTTCGATAATGGCGGGCAGCTCTCTGGGAACCTGGTTTTCATACCAGTCCATGCCCCACAGGGATTTGTCGATATGCGCATGGCCGTCGATAAAGCCGGGCAGGGCCAGGCGGTGGTGCCCTTCCTGCAGTATTGCGCCGTGTGGTAACGATATATTCGGCTCGATACGCACGATTCGGCCCTGCTCAATCAATACATCCTGGCTTCCCTGCTGTGCTGCAAGACGAACTTGTCTGATCAATGTGGCTACCATGATTGCTCCCTTTGGTCCTATTAACCCCGAATGGCTTGTGCTCGACTGTGTTAACGATGGCAAGAGACGTCGTAACGATCCGCGCCATAACTTGCCGATCATCCTACCCAGAGTTGAATTTGTGTTTTGTGGTTGCCATCACAAACAAATCAATTGTTAGCACTTTGTTTTGTTTTTATTATCACTTTGAATCTACGATGTTAACTGTTGGCGCGGTTGATTGATAATCAGCTCCAGCAACGGTCGTCATAACCAGGCCGTTATGTTTTCACTCACAGGGACGATGAATGATGAAACTAAAGACGATAACCGCTTGTTTGGTGGCCGCTTCCTGCAGTCTGGTGACGCAGCAGGCGCTGGCTGAAAATGTAGTGCGTTGGGCTCAGCAAGGGGATATTCCAACGCTGGATCCGTATGCATTTGCCTCTACGCCGGCGCTGGCATTTCAGAACCATATCTATGAAGGTCTGGTGCAGTGGAACGAGCAGTTGGAAATGTCGCCGGCCCTGGCTACCCACTGGGAGCAACTGGACGATACCACCATCCGTTTTTACCTGCATAAAGGTATCAAGTTCCACAACGGCAACGGCTTCAATGCCGACGACGTAGTCACTTCCATTGCTCGTGTTACCCACCCGGACTCGGGCATTCGCGGTAACGCTTCCTCGATCAAGGATGCGGTAAAAGTGGACGACTACACGGTCGATATTCGGCTCAGTGGCAAATCACCGATCGCCCTCAACGAGCTCAGCGGTATTTTGATGATGGACAAGGAGTGGCTTGAAGAGCACCAGGCCACCGAGCCTACCAGCATGACCAAGGGAACCGAAGGCTATGCCACCAATCACACCAACGGCACCGGCCCGTTCAAGCTGGAAAGCCGACGCCGCGACGCCGAGATGGTGCTGGTAAAGAATGACGGTTGGTGGCAGGCCGATCAGGCCAAGCACAATATCGATCGCATCGTGTTTCAACCGGTGGCATCCGAGTCTACTCGCCTGGCGGGTATTCTGGCCGGCGAATTTGATTTGGTGAGCGATGTGCCTCTGCAGGATCTGCCCCGGCTGGAAAGGGAAAAGGGCATAGAGGTAAAAGTTCGGCCTTCTTTACGCGTCATGTTTCTGACCCTGAACATGAATGACGAGCTGAATGCGGGCAATGTGGATGGCAAGAACCCACTTAAAGATCAGAAGGTACGTCAGGCCCTGCACATGGCCATCGATCGGGAGGCCATCGTCAAGAAAATCATGCGGGGCATGACCGAGGTAGCCAACACCTATGTGGCGCCCGCCATCGCCGGCTTTGACGCCGAGCGAGGCGTGACCACCAGCTACGATCCCAAGCAGGCCAAGGCGCTGCTGGCCGAGGCCGGCTACCCCGATGGCTTCAAGCTGGCGTTCGACTGCGAGCAGGGTTACTACCTGAACGCGGAGCAATGGTGTCAGGCGGTGCAGCGTTACTGGTCCAAGGTGGGGGTCCAGTCCAACCTGAACATGCACACCCGCAGCGTCTATTCCCAAATTCGCGACAATGGCCGCACCGATGTGGCGGTACTGGGCTGGGCCAACCTGCCGCTCTATGATGCCTACAGCATCAACCAGCAGTTACTGCATTCCAAAGACGGTGGCATCTACGGCGCCTTCAATATTCCCCGCTATCAGAATGGCACCATCGATACCCTGATCGAACAATCCTCGTTCGAGTTGGACTCATCCCTGCGAACCAGGCAGATGGAAGATGTGCTGGCGATGGCGCATCAAGACCTGCCCTTCCTGCCCCTGCATTTTGAGCCGATGGCCTGGGCAACCTCCGACAAGCTGGAAATTACCCAGAACCCCGACAACGTGGTACGCCTCTGGTACGCCAGCATGAAGCAGGGTTGATTGAGCAAGGGGCCACCCGAGGAGTGGTGGCCTCAATACGCAAGGAGTGAATGCGAAACCCGAGGAGAATCGTCGACAGGCAGCAGAACCTGTTCTGAATAACGAAGCCGTAATCAACCATCAGTTTGTTCACCCAAAGGAATGATGAATGATGAAATTAAAGACGATATCGGCCTGTTTGGTGCTTGCCAGTTGTGGCCTGATCACCCAGCAGGCCCAGGCCGAAAACGTGGTGCGTTGGGCTCAGCAGGCGGACATTCCCACCCTGGATCCTTACGCCTTCGCCTCAACCCATGCCCTGAGCTTTCAAAATCATATTTACGAAGGTTTGGTGCAATGGAATAACAGCCTGCAGCTGGAGCCGACTCTGGCCACGCACTGGGAGCAGCTGGATGACACCAGTCTCCGCTTTTATCTGAATAAAGGTATCAAGTTTCACAACGGCAATGATTTCACCGCCGATGACGTGGTGGCCTCCATCAATCGGGTGACCCACCCGGACTCGGGAATCCGCGGCAATGCCTCATCGCTCAAGGACGCGGTCAAGATAGATGACTACACGGTCGATATCCGCCTGAATGGCAAGTCGCCCATGGCGCTCAATGAATTGTCCGGCGTGCTGATGATGGACCGGGAATGGCTGGAAGAACACAAGGCCACCGACCCCACCAGCATGAGCAAGGGCACCGAGGGCTATGCCACCAACCACACCAACGGCACCGGCCCCTTCAGGCTGGAAAGCCGGCGGCGCGATGCGGAAATGGTGCTGGTCAAGAACGACAACTGGTGGCAGGCAGAGCAGTCCAGGCACAATATCGACCGCATCATCTTTCAGCCGGTGTCGTCCGATTCAACCCGTCTGGCGGGCATGTTGTCCGGCGAGTTTGACCTGGTGAACGATGTGCCGTTGCAGGACCTGCCCCGGCTGGAAAGGGAAAAAGGCATAGACGTCAAGGTCCGGCCCTCGTTGCGGGTGGACTACCTGTCGCTGAACATGGCGGATGAGCTGAACGCGGGTAATGTGGATGGCAAGAACCCGCTCAAGGAACAGAAGGTACGCCAGGCCCTGCATATGGCCATCGATCGTGAAGCCATCGTCAAGAAGATCATGCGCGGCATGACCGAGGTAGCCAACACCTATGTAGCCCCCGACATTGCCGGTTATGACGCCGAGCGCGCCATCGAGCTTGATTATGACCCCAAACAAGCCAAGGCCTTGCTGGCCGAAGCTGGTTATCCCAATGGCTTCACACTGGCCTTTGACTGCGTACAGGGTGCTTACCTGAATGCAGAGCAGTGGTGTCAGGCAGTGCAGCGTTATTGGTCCAAGATTGGCGTAAAAACCAACCTGAACGTGCATAGCCGCAGTGTTTATTCCCAGATCCGCGACAACGGCCGCACCGATGTGGCGGTACTGGGCTGGGCCAACCTGCCGCTCTATGACGCCTACAGCATCAACCAGCAGTTGCTGCACTCCAAGGACGGCGGCATCTTCGGTGCCTTCAATATTCCTCGTTACCAGAACGACAAGGTGGATGCGCTGATCGAACAGTCGGTGTCCGAGCTGGACAAGTCGACCCGGGTGCAGCTGATGAGCGATGCCCTGGCCATGGCTCAGCAGGATCTGCCGTTTATTCCGCTGCACTTCGAACCGGTGGCCTGGGTGACCTCAGACAAGCTGAACATTACCCAGAATTCCGACAACGTGGTACGGCTCTGGTACGCCAGCCTGAACTAGCAAACAGGGGCCCGATAGCCCCTAATCCGTTATTGCGATTCAAAGGAGTGAATGATGTTGGCTTTTATCATACAGCGGCTGATCCAGGCCTGCGGCCTGATGCTGACGGTGGCGTTGATCGCCTTTACCATGTTCCAGTTTGTCGGCGATCCCATCGACGGCATGCTGCCGGAAAGCGCGACCCAGTTTGAACGGGACGAACTGCGTGAAAAGCTGGGCCTGAACGACAGTGTCATCACCCAGTACGGGCGCTTCGTCGGCAATATCGCCCAGGGCGATTTCGGTATTTCCTACTACAACAAGATGGATGTGCTCAACCTGATCATGGAGCGGCTGCCCGCCACCCTGGAGCTGGTGTTCGTGGCGGTGATCATCTCGCTGCTGGTGGGCCTGCCGGCGGGGGTCTGGGTGTCGCTGTCGCGCAACAAGTGGCTGACCAGCCTGGTACAGACCATTTCCCTGATTGGTGTGTCTCTGCCCAGCTTTATCGCCGGTATCGTGCTGATCATCGTGTTTTCGGTCTGGCTGGGCTGGCTGCCTTCCCACGGCCGGGGCGACATAGTGGAGTTCGGTTGGTGGAGCAGTGGCCTGTTCAGCAAGACGGGTTGGGCTTCCATCATATTGCCGGCGCTGTCGCTGGCCCTGTTCATGATCACCATGATCATGCGCCTGGTACGCAGCGAGATGAAAGAGGTGCTGCGCACCGATTACATCAAGTTTGCCAAGGCCAGAGGTATCAGGCAGCGCAGCATCAACTACACCCATGCGCTGCGCAACTCCCTGCTGCCGGTGATCACCATCATAGGCCTGCAAATCGGTGGCCTGATCGCCTTCGCGGTAGTCACCGAGACGGTCTTTCAGTGGCCCGGGATGGGACTGCTGTTTATCCAGGCGGTGAACTACGTCGATATACCGGTTATTTCCGCTTATCTGGTGTTTATCTCCCTGATCTTTATCTGCATCAACACCCTGGTCGATATTCTCTACCGGGTGATCGATCCGCGCTTGAAAACCGCTTGAACGTTAAGCACAAGGACGAGGTAACGTATGGCTATCAATACCACTAAAGCGGCCCTGACCGGCCAGAACAGTCCCCGGCCCGGGGGGCTGAAAAAGATATGGCAACAGCTGCTGGCGGCTTACGACAGCGACATCGCCTATAACTTCCGAACCTCCCGGCTGACGATGTTTGCCACCGCAGTGCTGGCCCTGCTGCTGTTTTCCGGCATCGGTGCCTCCCTGCTGTCGCACTATGACCCCTTCGATATGGCGGCCTTCGATCTGATGGACTCCGAGCTGCCGCCCTTCTGGGTGGAAGGAGGCGAGGCTCGCTTCTGGCTGGGCACCGATATTCAGGGGCGGGATGTTTATTCGCTGATCCTCCATGGCCTGCAGGTATCGTTGATCGTTGGCTTTATTAGTGTGCTCTGTGCTATGGCGCTTGGGGTGACTCTGGGGGTGATCAGCGGTTATTTCGGCGGCATGATCGACGCTCTGATCATGCGTCTGGCCGATGCCATGCTCAGCTTCCCCACCATCATGTTTGCACTGCTGGTGAGCGGTGCGGCGCGAGGTCTGCTGCCCCAGGAAATGCACGATCAGATGGCGGTGTACATCATCGTTATCTCCATCACCCTGACCGGCTGGATGCAGTATGCCCGCACCGTGCGCGGCTGTACCCTGCTGGAAGGCAACAAGGAATATGTGCAGGCCGCCAAGGTGATGGGCAGTAATAATATGCGCATCATGTTCCAGCATATCCTGCCCAATGTGCTTAGCCCGGTCATGGTGCTGGCCACCCTGCACCTGGCGCTGGCGGTACTGACCGAGGCGACCCTGTCGTTCCTCGGGGTCGGCATGCCGCCGCATCAGCCCTCGCTCGGTACCCTGATCAACGAAGGCAACCGATACCTGTTCTCCGGTCAGTGGTGGGTGGTGCTGTTCCCCTCCCTGGTACTGGTGATCCTGGCTCTGTCGGTCAACCTGGTGGGTGACTGGCTGCGCGATGCTCTCAACCCCAAACTGCGTTAAGGAGCAAGACATATGGAAAATGCAAGCAACAACCGCGGTGAGGTGGTGCTGGAAGCCGATGATCTGTGTATCGAGTTTGCCCATCGCAAGGGCAACCTGAAGGCGATACAGCATGTGTCGTTCGAGATGCGCAAGGGCGAGATCCTCGGCGTGGTGGGCGAGTCGGGCGCCGGCAAGTCGCTGACCGGCTCGGCAATCACCGGTCTGCTGGAGGCGCCGGGCTTCATTGCCGGCGGCGAGATCCGCCTCTATGGCGAACGGATCGACAACCTGGCAGAAGATCAGCGCCGCCTGCTGCGCGGCAAGGAGATCGGTGCCATCTTCCAGGATCCGCTGACCAGCCTTAATCCGGTGCTGACCGTTGGCCGGCAACTGATAGAAACCATTCAGACCCATCTTCCCCTGTCCCATGGCCAGGCCCGGCAGAAGGCGCTGGATCTAATGAAGGAAGTCGGCATTCCGGCGGCGGAGCAACGCATCGATCAATACCCGCACCAGTTTTCCGGCGGTATGCGCCAGCGCATCGTGATCGCCCTGGCGCTCTGTGTCGAGCCCAAGGTGATTATCGCCGACGAGCCGACCACGGCACTGGATGTGTCGGTACAGGCCCAGGTGCTGCAACTGCTGCGGCGGCTGTGCAAGCAGCACGACGCATCTGTGATGCTGGTGACCCACGACATGGGGGTCATTGCCGAGATCTGCGATCGGGTAGCGGTGATGTATGCCGGGCGGCTGGTGGAAATAGGCCCGGTGGAGGCGGTACTCAAGTCACCCAGCCACCCCTATACTGTGGGGCTGATGGGGTCGATTCCGCGCATAGGGGTGCGCGAGCCGCGCTTGTCCCAGATCCCGGGATCCATGCCCCGGCTCAACGCTATTCCCCAGGGTTGCGCCTTTAATCCGCGCTGCCCTAACAGCAGTGCCGAATGCCGGCAGCATGAGCCTGAGCTGAAAACCGTCGGTGACTCCCGGGTTGCCTGTCTGAAAGTGATGCAAGAGGAGCTGGTGTGATGAGCGAGATGATAGAAGAGCGTGGCTTGCTGGAAGTCCGCAACCTGCATATCAAGTTCGATATCTCCAAGCCGTTTATTCATCGGCTGCTGAACCGGGCGGAAAAAACCTATGTGCATGCGGTGCGCGGCATCGATTTCAGCATCCGCAAGGGCGAGACCTTCAGTCTGGTGGGGGAGTCCGGCTGTGGCAAGTCGACGGTGGCGCGGCTGCTGTCTGGTCTGTATCAGCCGACCGACGGCGACATCAGTTATCAGGGCACCATGCTGGCCGAAGCGACGCGTGAGCAGCGACAGCATATTCGTCGCCGCTGCCAGATGATCTTTCAGGATCCCTTCGCCAGTCTGAACCCGCGCTGGAAAGTGGAGCGCATCGTTGCCGAGCCCCTGGTGTTATTTGGCATGATCAACAGCCGGGATGAAGGTCGTCAGCGGGTCGGCAAGCTGCTGGAGCAGGTGGGGCTGGCGGCGTCGGACATGGACAAGTTTCCCCATGAATTTTCGGGCGGCCAGCGTCAGCGTATTTCCATCGCGCGGGCATTGGCCGGCGAGCCGGAATTCCTGATCTGTGATGAACCGACCTCGGCGCTGGATGTGTCGGTGCAGGCCCAGGTGCTCAACCTGATGAAGGATCTGCAGGACGAACTGGGGCTGACCTATCTGTTTATCAGTCACGACATGTCGGTGGTGTCCCACTTCTCGGATCGGGTCGGCATCATGTATCTGGGCCGCCTGGTGGAGGTGGGCACAGTAGAGGAAGTGTTCAACCGACCTCGTCACCCCTATACCCGCATGCTGATGGATGCTATCCCCAGCATGGATGTGATCCACAAGGAACGTACCCCGGTGACCGGCGAGGTGCCAAACCCGATTTCGCCGCCTTCCGGCTGTGCGTTTCACCCTCGCTGTGCCTTTGCTACCAATCAGTGCAAGCAGGCCACACCGGCAGTGCAGAACATGAGTTCCACCCAGCAGGTGGCCTGTCACTACCCTCTGTCTCTCGACTGAGCAAGCAGCCAGCCCGGCGGTGTTGTGGTCGTCCGGGGTAGCATTTGGTTCCGTTATTTAATATAAATCGTCTCTCCACCGCTCATGGTGGCGAGACGATCGGTTATTTCCTTTCTTTATTGCTTCAATGGTCTGTTCGGGCCCGGAGTTTGTTATGTCTGCACCTTCACGGCATTGGCTCAATGTCGGCCTTCTGTCTTATGGAATGGCACTGTCACAGTCGGGCATGCTGATTTACCTGAGTCTGATCTCCATGGTCGGTTTTCAGCTTGCGCCGTCACCGGCGCTGGCTACCCTGCCGTTTGCTATTCAGTCGGTATTTTCAGCCCTGGCCTGTTTTCCCGTGGCTTATCTGATGGCCTGGCTGGGCCGCAAGTGGGGCATTGTTCTGGGCCAGTTGTTCGGAATGGGGGGTGCCGGCCTGACGGTGGCGGCCCTGATACTGTACCAGTTCTGGCTGCTGATTGCCGCCTGTGTGCTGTTTGGCATCTATTTCAGCCTGACCCAGCAAATCCGTTTTGCCGCCGCCGAGCTGGTACCGGCGTCGATGAAGGAACAGGCGGTTTCTCTGGTGATCGGGGCGGCGGTGGTGGCGTCTGTCGTCGGACCCGGGTTGTCGACCTGGGGTGAGTCCTTCGGCTACGGCGTGCCTTTTGTGGGCAGCTTCGCTGCCATTATTCCGCTGTGTTTGCTGGTGATGACCGGGGTGTTGTTTTTGCGTCCTCCGGCGCGGCAGGCAACAGCCACCACCGGCGGAGGGCGCTCTCTCGGCCTGATACTGAAAGCGGGGGCCTGGCGGCCAATGGTGGCGGCAGCGGTCTCGTTTGCCATGATGTCCTTTGTGATGATCGCCACGCCCTTGTCGATGAGCCATGCCCACTTTCATGTCAGCGATTCCAATACGGTGGTACAGTTTCATTCACTGGGCATGTTTCTGCCCGGGCTCTTTATCGGCCCCTTTCTCAAGCGTCATGGCCCCAAGCGCCTGATCCTGACCGGCATTAGTGTGTTTATGCTGGCGATTATCATCAACCTGCAGGGCATGTCGTTCTGGCATTACCTGAGTGGCCTGCTGCTGGTGGGCGTAGCTTGGAGCCTGATGTTTGTCAGTGCCACCAGCTGGCTGACCCGTTATTACCAACCCGATGAGGCGGCGCGCGTACAGTCGTTTAACGATTTTTGCGTCTTCATGGTGGTGGCGGTGTGCGGACTGTTCTCGGGCAAGGTGCTGACCACCTTTGGCTGGGAAGGAGTCAACCTGGTAATGCTGCCCAGCCTGGTACTGGTGGCGCTGATCTGTCTGCTGGAGCCGAAATCCGGCCGGCAGGAGGATGAAACAGGTCACTCCGTGACGGAAAACCAGGCCGGATAATACCAATTTGAATAAAGATCTGATCAATTTTAAACCTGAGCTCAGAGGTAACACAGCCGCCTCCCACGACACGCCACTGGACTAGCCATCTTTGCTGGGTAACGGCTGCGAATATTCATTGGATATTCGGTCCATTCCCCAACAAAGATACACGGCAGCAAGCTGCCCCATGAGGGCTCGGGAAATGCCGTCTGACCGCCAGGGAGGGCGGGAATGCCGGAACGGCAGGAGCATTTTACGGCCCTGGCATTTCACGGTCGTGGCAGTCGATCTCTGTTGCCTCTTCTCGAGCACCGAGTTGCCGTAAACAACGCCAACAGGCAACTCCTTGTCATCAGGGAGGATAAAGGGATCTGCTCCGCCGACCATCTGACCGCCATGGACGGTGGGAATGCCTGGACGGCAGGAGCATTTCCCGGCCGCGCCAGGGATGGCGCGGTGGAGCCCCCATGGATGGGTTCACGGCGTGTCGGAGGAGCGGGCCATTTGTCCGACCTTTGCAGAGCACCGAATAGATCAGTTAGTTAATCAGTTTGGTATTACACCTTGGTGAGCTTAGCTTGGCCCTCTTTCTCCCCGTATTTGCCGAGCCTCCCGATCCGGGCCTCAACTAAACTTCTGAGTATGAGGTAACGGGCAGGATTCGGTCGCTCTGGCTATGCTGTCCTCAGCATGTGGTGCACAAAGCAGTGCCATCACAGCGGTGCAGGAGAATCATCATGGTATCTAAAGCCGTTAAAACCGACACACCGGCTATCTGGGATAATCCCATGGGAACCGATGGCTTCGAGTTTGTGGAATACGCCTCCAGCCAGCCGGCGCAGTTGGCGGAGCTGTTCGAGCGGCTGGGCTTCGTGGCCATTGCCCGCCATCGCAGCAAAGACGTAACTTTGTATCGCCAGGGCGACATCAATTTTATCCTCAATGCCGAACCCGACAGCCAGGCCGCTGAGTTCTCCCGCCTTCACGGTCCCGGCGCCAACGCCATGGCCTTTCGGGTCAAAGACGCGGCCGCCGCCATCAAACAGTTGGCGGCGCAGGGTGCGACCGTGGTGGCGTCCGGTGCCGGCCCCATGGAATTGCAGATACCGGCCATTGAGGGCATCGGCGGCTCGCTGATTTACCTGGTGGATCGCTATGGCGATCAGAGCATCTATGATGTGGACTTTCGGCGCCTTCCCGGCGTGGATCAGCACCCCAAAGGCGTGGGCCTGACCTATATCGACCACCTCACTCACAACGTGGAAATGGGGCACATGGATCTGTGGGCCGGTTTTTACGAGAAGCATTTCAACTTTCGTGAAATCCGCTACTTCGACATCGAAGGCAAGCTCACCGGACTGCGTTCCCGGGCCATGACCAGCCCCTGCGGCAACATTCGCATTCCGATCAACGAATCGGCGGACAAGAAGAGCCAGATCGAGGAATTTCTGCAGCAGTACAAAGGCGAGGGTATCCAGCATATCGCCCTCGGCACCGACGATATCTTCCATACGGTGGAAACGTTACGTGACGGGGGCATGAGCTTCATGGTTACACCCGACACCTATTATGAGAAGCTCGATGCCCGCTTGCCGGGACACGGCGAGGATCTGGCCCGCCTGCGGAAAAATCACATTCTGCTGGACGGTGCTCCCACACAGGGGCAGGGCCTGTTGCTGCAGATCTTCACCGATACGGTGATAGGGCCGATTTTCTTCGAAATTATCCAGCGCAAGGGCAACGAAGGCTTCGGTGAGGGTAACTTTCAGGCGCTGTTCGAGTCGATTGAGGAAGACCAGATTTGGCGTGGGGTGCTGAAAGGAGAGTGAGCCCCACCCGATTAAGTGATGAAATTGGCATAAAACTGAATTTTCTACTACGGGCCATTTTTTATCTTAGCCATTGATGGCAAACTAGCAGGACATACTGTCAGTCATTCTTTACACCTGTTGTGGAGTGTGACTGACATTTTTTGTGTCCAGTACAGGAGTGGCAGTACCCGTGGCGGAGAATAATCAGCAGGCTGGCAACCCGGCCCAGTGGTCCAGCCGTTTTGCCTTTATCATGGCGGCGGTGGGGTCGGCGGTAGGTCTGGGAAATATCTGGAAATTTCCCTATATCACCGGTGAAAACGGCGGCGGCGCCTTCGTGCTGGTGTATCTGGCCTGTATCGCCGTTATCGGTCTGCCGTTGATGATGGCCGAAGTGATGCTGGGCCGCCGTGGCGGCAAAAGTCCCATCGGCACCATGGAACGGGTGGCGGCCACCGAGGGGCGCAGCAAGGGCTGGGGCGGCATCGGCATCATGGCGACCCTGGCGGCGTTTCTGATCCTCTCTTTTTACAGCGTCATCGCCGGCTGGACCATGCCCTACATCGTCTCGGCAGTCAGCGGTGAATTCAGCGGCATAGCGGCGGAAGAGTCCGGTGCCCTGTTTGGTGGCCTGCTGGCTTCGCCGGGTGAGCTGCTGTTGTGGCATTCCATCTTCATGGGGCTGACGGTGCTGGTGTCGGCCGGTGGCGTACGCCACGGTCTTGAGCGAGCGGTCACCAAGCTGATGCCGGCGCTGTTTGTGCTGCTGTTGATCCTGGTGGGTTATGCCATGACCACCGGCCATTTCGGCGAGGCGGTCAGCTTTTTGTTCACGCCCGACTTTTCCGCGCTTACCGCCGAGGCGGTATTGGTGGCGCTGGGCCATGCCTTCTTTACCCTGAGTCTGGCCAGCGGCGCCATGATGGCGTATGGCGCCTACCTGAAAAAAGACGTATCCATCGCCCGCACTTCGGTGGTAGTGGCCATTATGGATACCGGTGTAGCGCTGCTGGCGGGGCTGGCCATTTTTCCCATCGTGTTCGCCAATGGGCTGGAGCCGGGGGCGGGCCCGGGGCTGATTTTCGTGACCCTGCCGGTGGCTTTTGGTCAAATGCCCGGCGGCAGCTTCTTCGCTTCCCTGTTCTTCGTGTTGCTGCTGTTTGCGGCCTGGACCTCGTCGATCTCCATGCTGGAGTCGCTGGTCAGTTACCTGAACGAAAAGGGCGTGAGCCGGGTCAAGGCCGCCATTGGTGGTGGTCTGGTGGCCTGGCTGGTGGGTATCACGACCGTGCTGTCGCTCAACGAATGGTCTGGCTTTACTCCGCTCGACATGTTTGCGCGCTTCGAAGGCAAGACCCTGTTTGACCTGTACGATTACCTGACCGCCAACATCATGATGCCGCTGGGTGCGCTGTTTACCGCTATCTTCGTGGGTTGGAAGATGAAGCCGGAACACTCCGCCGGTGAGCTGGGCGGCTGGCACAAGGTGTGGTTTCCGGTGATCCGCTACCTGTCGCCCATCGCGCTGTTGATCGTGTTCTATTTCAATCTGAAATAAGCAATACAGCTCGGCAAGACAAAAAACCGGCTGGCTCGACAGAGCCAGCCGGTTTTTTTATGGGCGGGATTTTATGTTCAGGCGCTGCTTCAGCTGCGCGGTGTGTTTTTTGGCGTACCGCTTGCGCGCTACCAGCCAGCTGAAGCAGGCTTCTACAAATGACTCCGGCGAGCGTAGGGTCGATTTCAATCGACCAAGGGGCCCGGCTCGGGACCAAAACCGGTCGAATAAATTCGACCCTACAAATGACTCCGACCTTGTAGGCGCTGCTTCAGCTGCGCGGTGTGTTTTTTGACGTACCGCTGCGCGCCACCAGCCAGCTGATGCAGGCTTCTACAAATGACTCCGGCGAGCGTAGGGTCGATTTCAATCGACCAAGGGGCCCGGCTCGGGACCAAAACCGGTCGAATAAATTTGACCCTACAAATGACTCCGACCTTGTAGGCGCTGCTTCAGCTGCGCGGTGTGTGTTTTGACGTTAGCGTGCCAGCGGCAGCCAGCCGCCGAGCAGTACGAACAGGCCGGCGCAAATGCGGTTGAAGCGCTTTCCGCTGCGGGCCAGCCAGGCGCGGGTGCGCTGGGCAAAGCTGGCAATAAAGACTTCGGTAACAAATTCGGTCAGCGCAAAGGTAGCCGCCATCACCACAAACTGGGTAAACAGCTCGCGGTCCGGGTCGATAAACTGGGGCAGAAAGGCGGCGAAAAACAGCACCGCCTTGGGGTTGGTCAGCGCCGACAGCAGCCCCTGACGAAACAGGGAACCGCCGCTACGGGAACCGGCCTGCTGATGTAAATCGGCACTGGGGGCGGGGGCTCGCCACAGCTGAATGCCGAGCCAGACGAGATAGGCGCCCCCGACAATCTTCAGCGCCATGAACAGGGTGGTGGATGCCTGCAACAGGGCACCGATACCAAACAGCGACAGCGCGATGACCATGGCAAAGCCGACGGCACCACCGGCCACGGTAAACAGGGTCTTGCGACGGCCATAAAGGGCGCCGTGACTCAGGGCCAGCAGGCTGTTGGGGCCGGGAGTCAGCGACAGGCCAATCATGGCCGCCAGATAGATAAGCCAGGTTTCCAGTGCCATCGTGGTGCTCTTGAATATGGGAGGATGGCGCAATATAGCAGCAATGAGGTTGCGGTTTCGAGCTGGAATATGAGCCGAACGACCATTATCCCTGTTTGCGGGCGCGACAGGTCTGTGTATTTGGGAAGCTCGACGCCTGCACACGAGTCTATGTGCAGGCGCCGAACCAAGGGGAGAGTGGTAGTTATATTCGGAACCGGCCCACCATCTCGTTGAGGCGTTCGGCCAGGCGGGCCAGATCGTTGCTGGAAGCGCTGGTTTCGTTGGCGCCGGCCGAGGTCTGCACCGACAGATCCCGAATGTTGATCAGGTTTTTGTCTACCTCTCTGGCCACCGTGGCCTGCTCTTCGGCGGCGCTGGCAATGGTCTGGTTCTGTTGGTTGATCTGCATGATGGCCTCGGTAATCAGCTCCAGCGCTTCGCCGGCTTCCTGGGCGACCTGACGGGTTTGCATGGTGCGATCGGTGCTCATCTGAATGGCGTTAACGGTGCTGCTGGTGTCGCTTTGAATGGCGTGCATCATGGCTTCGATTTCCTTGGTCGACTCCTGAGTGCGGTGAGCCAGGGCCCGTACCTCGTCGGCCACCACCGCAAATCCGCGGCCCGACTCGCCGGCGCGGGCGGCTTCAATGGCGGCGTTCAGCGCCAGCAGGTTGGTTTGTTCGGCAATGGAGCGAATCACGTCCAGAACGGTGCCGATATCGCGTACCCGATTGGCCAGGCTTTCTACTCCTTGCTTGGTATTGGTAATTTCATGTTCAAGCTCGGTCACGGTATTGATGGTGTTGGTGACCCTGGTACGGCCGGTGCGGGCCTTTTCGTCGGCCATGTCGGAATTTTGCGAGGTGGAGGCGGCGTTGCGCGCCACTTCTTCCACCGCCACCGTCATTTCGTTCACGGCGGTGGCGGCCTGCTCCAGCTCGTCGCTTTGCTGCTGCAGGGTGCGGGTAGACTGGTCGGTCACCACACTCAGCTGTTCGGCGGTCGACGCCAGTTGGGTTGCAGAGTCATTGATATCGAAAATGGTCTGTTTGAGTTTTTGCTGCATCTGGGCCAGGGCGCGAATCATGTCGGCGGCTTCATCCTTGGCGTCGTCACCGAATTCCGAGGTCAGATTGCCGGAGGCAATGATATTGCTGACTTCCAGCGCCTTGCGAATCGGCAGCAGCAGGCTGCGGCTGAACAGCAGGGCCAGCGTCACCACCAGCAGCATGGCCAGAACAATGGCCAGCACCATGATGAGATTGGAGGTATCAATAATGTCGTCGACGGCCTCGGCTTCTTCATTGGCCCGTTGTTTCTGATAATTACCCAGCTCGTTCAGATCACCGGTCACCTGAATACCCAGTTCATTGAGCCCCTGATGGCGAAACTGCTCGGCCCGCGCCAGCTGGCCGTTGTTGATCATGCTCAGCAGGCGGTTATGTACGGCATCGTAGTCGGCCTTGCTCTGGGTAATGTTGCCAAGCAGTTGCTTGCCTTCGTTCGATTCGACATAGGCCTTCATCTCCTGAACGTTGGTCAGAAAACTGTCTTCCAGACTTTCAAGGCGGTTGACGGCATCGCGGCGACGTTGCTGGTTGTCTGCGTAGAGGGCGTTGAGGGTGTAAAGGCGGATCAGCAGAAAGTCACGCCGTATCTCGCCGATTTTAATCGCGGCGGGCATACGTTTGTGGGCCATGACGTCAACTTCCTCCCCTATGTTGCCAAACTGCACCATGGCCATGATTCCCAACAGCAGGGTAATGGCTCCCAGCAGGCCGAAGGAAATAATGGAGCGGGGTCCGATTTTGAGTTGTCGCAGCATAGCCATACCTTGGAAAGGGGGTGTGAATTGGCGCCGATAATAGTCGCGCCATCCCGGGTATTGTTTGCGAAAGATCAATAGAAGGATCGTTAAGGAAGGATAAGCCGACGTGCAAGATTCAACCAAATCCCCTCTGCCGATTCGGCCGAGGGGGAGGGTTCTGAATGGCTATTTATTTGCGTCTTTCATCAGGGGCTCAGCCGGAACATGGCAACGGCTTGCCGCCGTATTCACAGTCCGTAGCGCTCTATTTTTTTCAATAACCCCTGACGAGACAGGCCCAGGGCTTGAGCGGCGTGGGTGCGGTTGTGGTCGAATCTGGCCAGCGCCTGGCTTATCAGTGAAATTTCCAGCGCCCGCACCTGGGCTTCCAGGCTGTCGCCGGGCCGGGCTGTGGCGTGTTCGCTGCCGGCCTGGGCATCCGGATAGAGCAGGGCAATGTCTTCCAGGGTAATGATGCCGTTTCTGGCGATGGCGGCCACGCTGTCGAGGGCGCTTTTCAGCTCGCGCACATTGCCCGGCCAGCGGCGTTGAATAAACCAGTTGAAGGCGGCGGTGTCCGGGTGCTGCGGCGCCCGGTTGTCCCCCCGGGCCGGCAGCCCCAGAAAGTGGGTGATCAGCAGGGGAATATCTTCGGGCCTGTCGTCCAGTGGGCGGGTTTCGATGTTCACGCCCTTGATGCGGTAGTAGAGATCTTCCCGAAACTCCCCGGTTTTTACCTTCTCGGGCAAGTCCGCGTTGGTGGCCGACACCAGCCGCACGTCTATGGTTTCAAGGACCCGACCGCCCACCGGGTAATAGCTGCCCTCCTGCAGCACCCGTAACAGCTTGACCTGCATCGCCAGCGGCATTTCGCCGATCTCGTCCAGAAACAGGGTGCCGCCGTCGGCCAGCTTGAGCAGGCCGTCGCGGGCCTTGTCGGCACCGGTAAAGGCGCCTTTGGTGTGGCCGAACAGCTCGCTTTCCAGCAATTCGGCGGGAATGGCACCGCAATGCACCGAAATAAAGGGGCCATTGGCGCGGGCACTGAGGGCGTGCACCGCCTTCGAGATCACCTCCTTGCCGGTGCCCGAAGGGCCGGTCACCAGCACCCGCACATCGGTGGGGGCGATGCGTCCGACCAGGGCGCGAATGCTGTTCATCGACGGCGAGGCACCAATCAGCGTATCCAGCCCCTGCTGGTCGACCTGTTGGTGTTTGAGATTGTTGAGCTCGCGCACGAGCTGGTGTTTGGTCAGGGCGCGCTTGACCACCACCGCCAGCATGTCCGGATCGATGGGCTTGGCCAGAAAATCCCAGGCGCCCTGACGCAGCGCTTCCAGCGCCAGCTCGCGCTCGCCGTGACCGGTGAGGATGATCACCGGTCGATCGATGAAGCGGGGCAGTGCCGCCAGGGTTTGCTGGGGATCGAAGTGCGGCGGCAGCGACAGATCGAGCAGGATCAAGTCTGCGTCGAAGTGCGGCAACTTGGCGCTCAGTTCGTCCAGGCTGGCGCCGGTGTTGACCTCATAGCCTTCCGAGGTCAACCACTGGGCGCTCAGGGTGCGAAAGGCGGGCTCGTCGTCAATCAGCAGAATACGGGGTGGGTTCAACATGAGCTGTCCTCGGGGAAAAAGAGTTCAAAGGTCACCGGCCAGCCCATATCGCTGCGGTGTTGAATGCGGCCGCCGTGGGCATCCATGATGCGGCGCACGATAGACAGTCCCAGGCCACTGCCGCCGCTGCGCTTGCCGACGAAGGGACGAAACAGGTGATTAAGCATGTCTTCGGGAACCGCCGGGCCGTTGTTGTGCACCCGGACTATGCCGGGCTGGTCACCGGCCTCGATGCGGATCACGCCATTCGGCTGATTGCGCACGAAGGCCAGGGCATTGTCGATCAGGTTGACCAGCACCTGTTGCAGTCGATAGGCATCGGCATTCAGGCGAACGTCGTCGGACAGGACGCACTCGAAGCGGGTGTGCTGCCAGTCGAACTGGGGGCGCAGGCTGTTCAGCATGGCCAGCAGCGGCACCGACTGACGCTGCACGCCGATGTTGCCGGAGTAGGCGAGCATGTCCGAGATCAATCGATCGGCGCGCTTGAGCTGGGTCTGGATCATGGCCTTGCGTTCGGCTTCCAGCCCGGCGGAGGCCATGGAGATAATATTGAGCGGGTTGCGCAGCTCGTGCGCCATGGCCGCCGACAAGCCGCCCAGCTCCACCAGATGCTGTTCCGACAGTCGCTTGCGCTCGGCTTCTGCCAGTTGCAGCGATCGCTCCAGCAGGCTGCAGCGGGTGGTCAGCAGCGAGGCGAACACTTCGGCCGCCAGCCGCAGTCCGGGCGTGACGTCCTCAAAGCCCTGCAGCCGCGATTGCCAGCCCGGATTCTGGTGGCGACAGATAATGCAGGGACCTTCAACGACAGGGGGCCGCTGTTCATTCGGTAACAGCCGTACCTGCACCGGCTGCCCCATCTGACGGGCCAGCAACTGCTCGGCCTCCGCGCTCAGCCCGGCCCAGTGACTGGGCTCTGCCAGGCGATTGAGCCAGGTATCCAGCAGTTGCTCGTCAAGCCGGCTGCCGGGATAAATCAGCCGCTCTACCAGTTTGCTGACCGGTTGATACAGTGCCAGCGCCAGCATCAGCAACAGCATGGAATAGAGCCACAGCTGCCATTCGGGCACATTGGCCAGCGCCTGCATGCCGAACGGACCGGCCATGGAGCTGAGCAGGGCAATCAGGCCCATCACCAGTGCCGTCATCAGTATCCACAGCAGGGCGCGGTTGGCCCAGGCGTTCACTTCCAGCATCTGGTAGCGCACCACGCCATACACCAGCAAGACCACATAGGTGGGCAGCAGCAGCATGGGCCAGGGATACCAGTAGAGGCCGAGCGAGGGGAAGATAAAGCTGGTGGCAAGCCAAAGCCCCCAGGCGCCGGCGGCAAACATGGCGGCGATGGAGCGGCGGCGGTTACCGCGATGGATACGCCAGCCCCACAACAGCAGGGCGTGCGCCAGTATTCCGATGGCGATGGTATAAATGATGTTGAACCAGCCGGCCCCGCTGAACACGAAGTAATGGCTGAAGGGGCCGAACGAAATGATGTCGCCGCCGCCCAGCGCCAGGCTGATGCCGAGCACCAGCAAGGCCGCCACATAGAAGAGGCCACGCCGGCGGGCCAGATTATCCAGCCAGGGTCGTCGGCCCAGCCCCTGATTGACGAAGCCGATGGCGAAGTCGAGGAAGAAGGTGGGCATCAGCGGGTTGGCCAGGATCAGCATCTTGCCCAGCCGTTCCCAGCCATAAAACACCGCGACATGACCGCTGCACCACAGCGCCATCATGACGCCGAAACCGGCCAGCGCCTTCATGCTGCGTTGGCGGCGCGCGCGCCAGAACAGCCAGGCCGACACCAGCAGGGCACAGCCGCCGGTGAGCAACATCATCAATTCAAAAGCCAGATCCAACGCCATGCAGGGTTCCCGTCATGTAAACATCGTTGACACTTTAACGGGGAAAGACTGTAAACCTGGTTGTCAGTCGGGGCAAGTATTCATCGTTTTTTTGATCCAGGCCAAGGCGGGTGCAGGTTTTCTTATTTGTGGCATGTATCGTGCTTTATCTAGCGACAGCAGGTTCACCCTCGGGTAAACCAATCGGATGGAGTCCACCCTGGAGAAACGTTTTATGAACATGACTACTTTGGTACTGGAATTTTCTGCCATTTTTATCGTTCTACTTTTGGCTACCCTGCCGGCGGTAATAAACCGCTTTCAATCTCGTTAAGGGAACAAGATGGAACTTGATGCTGCCATACTGTCGCGGATCCAATTCGCTTTTACCGTCAGTTTTCACATTATCTTTCCGGCCATCACCATCGGTCTGGCAACTGCCATCGCCATCTGGGAAGGCTTGTGGCTGAAAACCCGTAATCCGGTCTACTTTCAACTGGCCAAATTCTGGATCAAGCCCTTCGCCATTACCTTCGGCATGGGCGTGGTCAGCGGCATAGTGCTGTCGTACGAATTCGGCACCAACTTTTCTCGTTTCTCCGAACTGGTCGGCCCGGTACTGGGGCCCCTGCTGGCCTACGAGGTGCTGACCGCCTTCTTTCTGGAAGCCGGTTTTCTCGGAGTCATGCTGTTCGGCTGGCAGCGGGTCGGGGAAAAACTGCACTACTTTGCTACCTGCGTGGTGGCGCTGGGTACCTGGATTTCGTCGTTCTGGATTATCGCCGCCAATTCCTGGATGCAGACCCCGGCAGGTTATGAAATCGTGGACGGTCGCTTCGAGGTGGCCAGCTGGATGGAGGTGATCTTCAATCCCTCCATGCCCTATCGTCTGGCACACATGCTGCTGGCGGCCATGCTGAGCGCCACCTTCGTCATCGGTGGCGTCAGTGCCTGGTATCTGCGCAAAAACCGGGATCTCGCCTTTGCCCGCAAGGGGCTGTCGATGGCGTTGTGGGCGGCACTGGTGCTGGCGCCGCTGCAGGCGGTGGTGGGTGATTTTCACGGCCTCAACGTGAAAGAGCATCAGCCAGTCAAGGTGGCGGCGATGGAAGGTATCTGGCCCGAGACGGAAGCCGGTGCCCCGCTGCTGTTGTTTGCGGTGCCCGACATGGAAAATGAGACCAACCATTTTGAAATCAGGATCCCCAAGCTGGCCTCGCTGATCCTGACCCACGAGCCGGATGGCGAGCTGCAGGGGCTGAAATCGGTGCCCGCCGACGAAAGGCCTTATGTGCCGCTGGTGTTCTATTCCTTTCGCGTCATGGTGGGGCTGGGGGTGCTGATGATCGGCGCCGCCCTGTGGGGCTTGTGGTTGCGTCGCCGGGGTGGTCGTTTCGAGAGCAAACCCTTTCTGCTGCTGATGACGCTGCTGATCCCGTCGGGCGTTATCTCTACCCTGGCCGGCTGGTATGTGGCGGAAGTGGGCCGTCAGCCCTGGCTGGTGCACGGCCTGGTACGCACCATGGAAGTGGTGACGCCACTGCCGGCCGAGCGGGTGCTGTTCTCGCTGACGCTGTTTGTGCTGACCTACAGTCTGCTGCTGTGTGTCTATCTCTACTTCATGGCCAAGCTGATCCGCAAGGGGCCGCCGGACATGACGCGGCTTGAACAGCACATGATTGGTGTCAATGCGCCCGGCTTTGCCCTGGCTTGGGTGAAGAAACTGCAACGTGACGTGGTGGAGAATTAACATGGATCTGGCGCTGTTTTATTATTTATTGCTGGGCTTTGCGGTACTGATGTACGTGGTGCTGGACGGGTTCGACCTCGGCCTCGGCATCCTCTACCCCTGGTTCAGGAGCGAAGGCGAGCGCGATCATATGATGCGCTCCATCTCTCACGTGTGGGACGGCAACGAAACCTGGTTGGTGTTTGGCGGTGTGGTGCTGTTTGCGGCCTTTCCCGCCGCTTACTCGGGCATTCTGGCCACCATGTATACGCCGATCATCATCATGCTGATCGGGCTTATCTTTCGTGGCGTGGCGTTCGAGTACCGTTTCAAGTCGCATCGCTCCAAGCCCTGGTGGGACAAGTCCTTCTTTCTCGGCTCTACCGTCGCCACCTTTTGCCAGGGGGCTATTCTCGGCGCCGTGGTACAAGGTGTGGAGGCGGGTCAGCAGGGCGCACTGGACTGGCTGACGCCCTTCAGCGTGTTCACCGGTTTTGCGCTGATGGTGGCCTATGCGCTGCTGGCCTGCTGCTATCTGGTGATGAAAAGCCGGGGACCTATCATGGCGCGCTCTGCTCATTTGGGGCGCAAGCTGGTGCTGACCATCATGGCGATTCTGGTGATCGTCAGCCTGTGGACCCTGTACGCCAACACCGAGGTAAGGGCGCGCTGGCTGGATGGCATCAACTTCCTGCTGTTGCTGCCGCTGCCGTTGCTCAGCGCTTTGCTCGGCTGGTTACTGTATCGGGATCTGGATGGCGAACCGCACGAGACCCGGCCTTTCTGGCTGGCGGTCGGACTGTTCGTGCTCGGCTTTGCCGGTCTGGTAGTGGGACTGTTCCCTTATCTTATTCCCCACCAGTTGACCCTGTGGCAGGCCAGCGCGCCGGATTCCAGCCTCACGTTTCTGCTGCCGGGCATTCTTATCTTTCTGCCGTTGATCTGCGCCTATACCCTGTGGGGCTATCGCATTTTCTCCGGCAAGGTCGAGGACTTCGAAGAGGGTTACTGATGGCGAATCGTAAAAAGAGCTGGCTGTGGTTTGCCGTGCTTTATCTGGCCGGTGTGCTGGCCGTGACCCTGGTAGGCATGGCCATTAAACTGGCCCTCGGCATCTGATTGAAAGGCTCCTTATGGAGCCTTTTTCGTTATGGATGACCGACACTGTTCAATATCAATAAAAGGTCTAAACTTGCTCCACATGGAGCTTATAAACGGTTACAGTCCCCAATCAGTGCCGTTTACAGCGGGTTTCATTCGTCTTCATATTGCCGGATTTTTATGCTCACTCCCCAGTTTCCCGAAAACGAAGCCGCCAGACTGGCTCAACTTCATGAGTTGCAGTTACTGGACTCGCCGCCCGAACCTGCTTTTGAACAGCTGGTCGAGCTGACGGCGCTGCTGTTGAAGGTTCCGATAGCATTGGTATCACTGGTGGATAAAGATCGACAGTGGTTCAAGGCCCGAGTCGGCGTGGACAGCTGTGAAACCGGGCGGGATATTTCATTTTGTGGTCATGTGGTGGCCGATGGCGAGCCGCTGGTGGTGGAAGATGCCACGCTGGACCCCCGTTTTGCCGATAATCCGCTGGTAACCGCTGCGCCACATATTCGCTTTTATGCCGGTATTCCCTTGGTGCTGGAGTCCGGGGTGAGTCTGGGAACCCTGTGTGTCATCGATACTCGGCCGCGCCGTCTCGATGAGGATGAATGGCGACAACTGCAATTGCTGGCAAAACAGACCGAGCAATTGATTCAGCTGCATCAGCAACGGCAGCTGCTCGGCAACCAGTGCATGGTCAGCGATCATCGGCTGGCGCGTTACGAGGCCATTACCCAGGGGGCGGCCGCCGGCATAGTGCGGATTGACGGTCGAGGAATCATTCAGGAAATCAACGATTATGCCCTGAG
The DNA here is from genome assembly GCF_039539745.1 of Oceanisphaera sediminis. NCBI lineage: Bacteria > Pseudomonadati > Pseudomonadota > Gammaproteobacteria > Aeromonadales > Aeromonadaceae > Oceanisphaera > Oceanisphaera sediminis. Next base: position 66,349 of record NZ_BAABDS010000043.1, on the reverse strand, counting down.
CCTGCTCGGCTATCGGCGAGCGGAATTACTGGAAAAAAATGTCAGTGCTCTGATGCCGGAACAGTGGTCCGCCCGTCACGATCAGTATTTGCACAATTATATCGAGAGCGGGCAGCCCAAGGTTATCGGCAAGGGCCGTCGAGTGTCGGCGTTGCACAAGAGCGGTCATCAGGTGCCGGTGCATCTGGCGGTGGGTCGGGTGGTCGATTCGCATCATCCTCGGCAAATGGAGTTTATCGGTATTCTGACCGATTTGACCGAAATGCATGAGGCGGAACAGCGCGAGCGGGAAGAGCGTGCCTTGCTGCGTTCCATTATCGATGCCAGTCGGGATCCTATTTTTGCCAAGGATCTTGACGGTGGATACATGATTGCCAATCGGAGCTATCAGAATACGCTGGGGGCGCTCGGTAAAGACCAGCAAGGAGATATCAGAGGGCTTAAGGTCGAAGATATTTTCGATCATGAGCTGGCACAGCAGGCGCAGGCCAGTGATCGACGGGTGATTGCCACGGGGCAGCCAGAAAGCCTGGTCGTGTCTCCTGCTTCCGGAGAGCGTTTTGATGTGAGCAAGTCGCCACTGAGAGATGCAAAGGGACAAATTCGAGGCGTGGTGAGTGTGGCGCACAATATCAGCGAGCTGTGGCAAACGTCGAGCCAGCTGAAAAAGCAGCAGCGCCTGCTGAGCGTGTTGCACAAGGGACTGACCGACTACCATGCGCTGATGTCCGGCAACCGCTTGTGGAGCTTTCTGCAGGAAGCCCTGCGCGAGCTGACCGACAGTGACTATTCGCTGATTGGCGAAGTCTTGTCGGAGCAGGGGCAACCCGAGCTGAAAATTCACGCCATTACCGACTTGTCCTGGAACGAGGAATCGCGCCAGTTGATGCAGAAACTGCAGGCGGGCGAGATGAAGCTGACCAACCCGCACAGCATGCTGGGCCAGGTGTTTGCCCAGGGCAATACCGTACTCAGCAACGGCATGGACAGTGACGAGCGCCGGGGTGGTTTTCCACCGGGTCATCCGCCGTTGCATAATTATCTGGGTGTCCCCATTCTTGACGAGGGCACCGTCATCGGTATGTATGCCATCGCCAATGGCGGTGAAGACTATGATCAGGATCTGGTGTCCTGGCTGGAGCCCTTTACCTCCACTTGCGCCCTGCTGATCAAGTTGTATCGCCAGCTAAACGAACGTGAGCAATTTACCGAGCAATTGCGTCAGGCGCGCGATCAGGCCGAGCAGGCCAGCCGTGCCAAGACCGATTTTCTGTCATCCATGAGCCACGAGCTGCGCACACCGCTTAATGCCATCATGGGCTTTGCCCAGCTGCTGCAGAGCAATAAACGCGCGTCGCTTGACGAACGGCAGTTGCGACAGGTGGAGCAGATTTACAAGAGTGGCAGCCATCTGCTCAATCTGATTAACGAAGTGCTGGATCTGGCGCGCATCGAAGCCGGTCGCATCAATATGTCGCTCGAAGCGATACAGCCGCGCGAAGTGATTGATGATGCCTGTGACACCCTGATGCCCATCGCCCGGCAACAGGGGGTGGCGCTGCATATTGATGCGGCGCTGAACCGCATGCCGGCGGTGCTGGCCGACTACACCCGGCTGAAACAGGTAATGATCAACCTGATTTCCAATGCCATCAAATATAACCGTCCCGAGGGGAAGGTCTATATTGGTTGCCGTCAGCACGCCGACCTGTTACGGGTCTCGGTACGAGACACGGGGCCGGGCATAGATCCCCAGTATCTGGAACAGCTGTTTCAGCCCTTCAATCGACTGGGGGCGGAAAATGGCGCCATTGAGGGCACCGGTGTCGGGCTGGCACTGACCAAGAGTATTCTCGAACAGATGGGAGGACGTATCGGGGTCGATAATCATCATGGTGAAGGGTGCGAGTTCTGGTTCTGCCTGCCGTTGGCGGTGTCTTCTTCGCGAAAGGCGGTGGCTGACCTGTATCCGGAACCCCAGGCCGAACCGGTTGCAGGGGCGCGGCGCACCGTGCTCTATGTGGAAGACAACCCGGCCAACCAGCGGCTGATGGCCGAAGTATTTGAAGAGCGGCCAGGCATGCAACTCGAGTGCGTGCACTCGGCCGAGCTGGCCTTTGAAATAGCCTGCTCGAACCCGCCGGATTTGATCCTGATGGACATCAGCCTGCCGGGCATGAGCGGGATTGAAGCGGCCGGGCTGTTCGGGCGCCATCCGCTGACCCGTACCATTCCCATCGTCGCCCTGTCGGCCAATGCCATGCCGGAAGACATCAAGCGTGCGAGCAAGGCCGGATTTCGGGATTATCTGACCAAACCCATCGATATACTCCGGCTGCTGAAGGTGCTGGATGACTTGCTGGAGCCTGTGGACTGATGCCAAAAATTCCTCTGGTTTACAAAGATGCCGATATTCTGGTGCTCGACGACAACCCGATTAACGTCGAGTTGTTGGTCCAGCAGCTGGAAGACTATGGCTATCGGGGCGTACGGGGCGAAACCGACCCACGCCGACTCGAGGCGCTGCTGGAAGCCGGCATGCCCGACCTGTTGCTGCTCGATATTCACATGCCCCATATCAACGGCTATCAGGTGCTGGAGCGGTTGAAGACCCACTGGAAAAATCTGGCGCCGCCGGTGATTGTGCTCAGTGCCCAGACCGATCCCGATACACGGCTGCAGGCGCTGAATCTGGGGGCGCGGGATTTTTTGCCCAAGCCCTTCGACCGTTTCGAGGTGCTGCAGCGCATTCACAATACCCTGGAGCTGCATTTTCTGTTGCGTGAGCGCAGCAGTCGGGCCGAGCTGCTGGAAGAGCTGGTGAAGCAGCGTACCGCCGACCTGCATCGTTTGTCGCTGACCGACCCGCAGACCGAACTCCCCAACCGCCGTGGCCTGCTCGAGTGGCTGCAGCAGGGCCGCGAGGCGGTGGTGTACTTCATTGTGCTGGAGGGCATGGATGACATTGCCCGGGTGCATGGCTACGGGGTGGCAGAAGCCCTGAGCCGAGCGGTGGGGGAGCGCCTGCAGCGGCTACCGGGATCGCAGCGTCGGCAACTGGGGGTGTGGGGCGGCAACGAATGGCTGCTGCTGGAGTTTGACGGCATCGGCGAGCAGGACATCGCCCGGCGAGCGAATGAACTGGTGGCGGTGGTCAGCCTGGCGTTTGAAGTCGAGCATCTGCTGTTGTACCTGAAAGTCCGCATCGGGGTCAGTCACAGCGGTTTTGCGCATCGGTCACCCGAGCACCTGGTGCGACTGGCCTCGATGGCGCTGCCGACCGAGCATAATTGCTGGCAATGCTATCAGCCGGTACTGGAGCAGGATCTGCTGGCTATTAACCGTCGCCGCCAGGCGCTGCATGCGGCGATAGATAATCAAGAACTGTTTCTGGTTTATCAGCCCAAGGTGAACCTGCACAGCGGTCGGGTAACCGGCGCCGAAGCCCTGCTGCGCTGGGTTCATCCCGAGCTGGGTTTTATCTCACCGGTGGACTTCATTCCCATTGCCGAAGCCAGTGGAGATATTCTGCGGCTGGGAGACTGGGTGATCGACACCGCCATTCGTCAGCTGGAATGCTGGCTGGAGCAGGAATCGGTGGCCGCGGACTTCAAGGTCGCGGTGAATGTGGCGGCGTTGCAGTTGATGCAGCCCGGCTTTGCCGACCAGTTGATCACCCGGCTGCAGCAGAGTCGCCTGCCCAGAGGGGCGCTGGAAGTGGAGGTGACCGAGTCGGGCCTGATGCAGAACATGGAGCTGGCGCTGAGCCAGCTGCAGCAACTGGCGGAGCAGGGCATTTCGATTGCCATCGATGACTTTGGTACCGGCTATTCTTCGCTGGCCTATCTCAAATTAATGCCGGTGACAGTGCTGAAGATCGATCGCGCCTTCATCGACGAGATGGATAACGATTGTCAGGACCGGCGGCTGGTTGAAACGGTGATCAACATGGCCCGTAACCTGGGCTGCGTGACGGTGGCCGAAGGGGTGGAGCGGGTCGAGCACATCGACTTGCTCAGGAAGATGGGCTGCACCCTGGTGCAAGGCTACTGGTATTCGCCGCCGCTGAAGCCGGCGGCGTTTATTGCCTATACCCAACAGCACAATGCCATGAGGTGATTTTTGATATAAGTCTGTTACCAGCGGACATTTTATGGTCAAAATGAGCACTGGATAGCACCTCTGAGAGGGAAGTGTGATGGTGAAAACAGCGTACCGACCGCTGATTGGTGTGGTGATGTGCCGGCAACAACTGGGGCCGCATCCGGCGATGACGCTGCAGCAGAAATACCTCGATGCCCTGTTGGCCGCCGGTGCGCTGCCGTTTCCGCTGGCGCATGGATTGGTAGAAGACGAACAGAATCTGACCCAGGCGCTGACCATGCTCGACGGCCTGCTACTCACCGGCAGCTACAGCAATATGGAGCCGCATCATTACGGTGAAAGCGGCGACGAGCCCCACACCGATCCTGGTCGGGATCGGCTCAGCCTGCAGCTGATTGCGGCGGCGCAAGCGCGGCAGCTGCCGTTGCTCGGCATCTGCCGGGGCTTTCAGGAAATGGTGGTGGCCAGCGGGGGCCGCCTGCATCGTCGGCTGCACGAGACCGGTCTGTTCGAGGAACACCGGGAAGACAAGACTCTGACTCTGGAACAGCAATATGGCCCGGCGCACAACATAATACCGAGTGACGGCGGCCTCTTGAGTCGGCTGGTAGGTTCGGAGGCACAGCAGGTTAACTCGTTACACATGCAGGGCACGAAACAGGTGGGGGAAGGTGCCCGGGTCGAGGCCACGGCGCCTGACGGTCTGGTGGAAGCCATCAGCCTGCTCGATCATCCCTTCGCCCTGGGAGTGCAGTGGCATCCGGAATGGCAGAGCCGGAATAACCCCCTGTCTCGCGCCTTGTTTGATGGCTTTATTGCGGCCTGTCGCCGGTATCATGCCGGCAAGGGTAAGGATCGGCGCTAGTGCCGAGGTCGCTTGCTGCAATGAAACGGGGAGATCGTTATGGAACACAGAAACAAGGCCTACTGGCAGGCACAGGCGAAAGAGCTGACCATAGAGCACCGGTTGTTTATTGCCGGCGAATATCAGCAAGCCCGGGGCGGTGAAACCTTTAGCCGCATCAATCCGGCCACCGAGCAGCCGTTGGCCGAGGTCAGCCGGGCTCAGCAGGCGGATGTGGACGCCGCCGTGGCGGTGGCGCGTCTCAGCTTCGAGTCCGGCGTCTGGTCCGAGGCGGGCCCGAGCCGGCGCAAGGCGGTGTTGCTGCGTCTGGCCGAGCTGATGGACGAGCACAAAGAAGAGCTGGCGCTGCTGGAAACCCTGGACACCGGCAAGCCGATTCGCCACAGCCTGCGTGATGATATTCCCGGTGCCGCCCGCGCCATTCGCTGGTATGCGGAAGCGGTGGACAAGGTCTACGGCGAAATCGCCCCTACCGACCCCGGCGCCCTGGCGCTGATCAGCCGCGAGCCCATCGGCGTGGTGGCGGCCATAGTGCCCTGGAACTTCCCGCTGTTGCTGTCCTGCTGGAAGCTGGGCCCGGCGCTGGCGGCGGGCAACTCGGTTATCCTCAAGCCCTCGGAAAAATCACCGCTCACCGCCATTCGCCTCGGCGCCCTGGCCAAAGAAGCCGGCCTGCCCGACGGCGTGCTTAACGTGCTGCCCGGCCTGGGGCACGAGGCGGGCAAGGCGCTGGCGCTGCATCAGGATGTGGACTGCCTGACCTTTACCGGCTCTACCGGGGTGGGGCGGCTGCTGATGGAATATGCGGGCCAGTCGAACATGAAACGCATCTGGCTCGAAGCCGGTGGCAAGAGCGCCAACCTGGTGTTTGCCGACTGCCCGGACCTGGCCAGGGCGGCCAAGGCGTCTGCCGCCGGCATCTTCTACAACCAGGGCCAGGTGTGCATCGCCGGCACTCGCTTGCTGGTGGAGGAAAGCATCAAGGACGCCTTCATGGCCGAACTGAAGAAAGCCGCCGAGGCGTTCAAGCCGATGGATCCGCTCGATCCCGAGTCGATCATGGGCACCCTGATCGACGCCGATCACCACGGCAGCGTATGCCGTTACATCAGCGAAGGGCTGGACGCCGGTGCCGTGCTGAGCCTGGACGGTCGCGATCAGAGTGGTAACTTCATGGGGCCGACCGTGCTGGAGCAGGTCAATCCGCATATGACGGTGGCGAAGGAAGAAATCTTCGGTCCGGTGCTGGCGGTCACCACCTTCACCGATGAGGAAGAAGCGCTGCGACTGGCCAACGACAGCAAATACGGCCTGGGCGCCGGGGTCTGGACCTCGGATCTGCGCCGTGCGCACCGGCTTTCCCGCAAGCTCAAGGCCGGCTCTGTGTTTATCAACAACTACAACGACGGCGACATGACGGTGCCCTTCGGCGGCGTCAAGCAAAGCGGTAATGGCCGGGACAAGTCGTTGCACGCGCTGGAAAAATTTACCGAACTCAAGACCACCTGGCTGTCGCTGGATTAAGCCCTCAGAGCGTCATCCTGACGAAAGTCAGGATCTTCTTGCAGAAAGATACCGGGTCAAGCCCGGTATGACCCAGTGATGTCTACTGAGGTAGACACAGGAGGAATTTGTACATGCAGCATGTAAACAGCTATTACGCCGCCTCGGCCAACCAGCATGCGCCCTGGCCGCAACTGACCGACGACATTCGCTGCGATGTGTGTGTGGTCGGCGGCGGTTACACCGGGCTTTCTACCGCCCTGTTTCTGGTCGAGGCCGGGTTCGACGTGGTGCTGCTGGAAGCCAGTCGCATCGGCTATGGCGCCAGTGGCCGTAACGGCGGCCAAATCGTCAATTCCTACAGCCGGGATATCGGGGTGATCGAGTCCCGTTATGGCCAGGATACCGCCCGCATGCTGGGCAGCATGATGTTCGAAGGTGGCGACATCATTCGCAGCCGCATCGAGCAGTACCAGATTGACTGCGATTTTCGCCCCGGTGGTATCTTCGCCGCTCTCAACAAGCGGCAGCTGGAAGAGCTGAGCGCGCAAAAAGCCGACTGGGAGCGTTACGGCCATCAGGATCTGGAGCTGCTGGATGCCGGTCAGGTACGCGAAGAAATAGATACACAAGCCTATGAGGGCGCGCTGCTCGATCACCGAGGTGGTCATATTCATCCGCTCAATCTGGCGCTGGGCGAAGCCGAAGCGATTCGCAAGCTCGGCGGTCGCATCTTCGAACAGTCGGCGGCCGTCGACATCAAGCACGGCGATCCGGCAACGGTAGTGACCGAAAAGGGCAGAGTAGAAGCCAGTTTCGTGGTGCTGGCGGGCAACGCCTACCTCGGTAATCTGGAGCCGAAACTGGCGGCCAAGGCCATGCCCTGCGGCAGTCAGGTGATTACCACAGAGCCGCTGAGCGAAGCGCAGGCATCACGGCTGCTCCCCAACAATTACTGTGTGGAGGACTGCAACTACCTGCTGGACTACTTCCGCCTCAGCGGCGATCGCCGGCTGATCTACGGCGGTGGCGTGGTGTACGGCGCCCGGGAGCCGGAGGATATAGAGCGGCTGGTTAGACCCAAGCTGTTGAACACCTTCCCTCAGCTGAAGGGGGTGAAGATAGATTATCGCTGGAGCGGCAATTTCCTGCTGACCCTGTCGCGCCTGCCCCAGTTCGGGCGGCTGGAGCCCAACGTTTATTACATGCAGGGATACAGCGGCCACGGAGTGACCTGTACCCATCTGGCGGGCCGATTGCTGTCGGAAGTACTCAAGGGGCAGGCCGAGCGGTTCGACGCCTTCGCCAGGCTGCCCCATCTGCCCTTCTTCGGCGGACGCCGCTTTCAGGTGCCGTTCAGTGCCATGGGAGCCGCCTACTACAGCCTGCGCGACAAGCTGGGCGTGTGAAGAGTCGCCTGTCACACACAGAGTCACATCATGTTGCGTACAGGCGGTGTCATCCGGGTTATCTGCTGCACCGAGTAATAGAAGACGCATTTGTGGCTGAAAGTCGTTACAGTATTCACGTTTTTACTCTAATTCTTGGGTCGCAATCGGATGCACCCCTTTGCTCAGGGACGACGTTTCCTTTTTGAACGAGGCGTTTTGATGAACCGACTGACTTCCATCACATTGACTTCCGTGGTTGCCGTGACCGCGCTCAGCGGCTGTGCTGCACAACAGCAAGTGACCCAACAGCATCGGTTGACCGGCTCCCTATCTTATCTGTCCCGTATTGCCTTGGCACCGAACAGCGTGGCGGTGGTCACGGTGCGTGATAGCTCGGTGGCCGACGGTGCCGTTATCGGCGAGCAGCGTATCGACCTCGACGGCCAACCACTGCCGATCTCCTTTACCCTGGCAGTGAATACCCAAGACATGAACGGCGGGGCCTACAGCCTGAGTGCCGTCATCATGGAAGGCGGTCAGGTGAGTTGGCGCAGTGCACCGGTTGGGGTGAGCGCCGAAGCGGGCATGACCGAGCTGGGTAATCTGGTACTGCGTCAGGTGAGCGAGCAGGGCGTGGTTACGCCGCTGCCTGGCAGTGAGTGGCAGGTGCGTAACCTCAACGCGTGGCCGTTCCTGCCTCGTCCAGGGCGAGCCTGAATTTTGGTGATGATGGCCGCCTTTATGGGCAGGCCTTCTGCAACAGTTTCAACGGCAGTTACCAATTGCAGAGGGATCAGCTCAGCGTCGGCGATCTGGCCAGCACCATGATGCTGTGTACCCCGAAACAAATGGAGCGGGAACGCACCATGCTGGATATTCTGGGTCAGAGCCGGCGTGTCGAGCAGCAGGGTGATGGTACTCTGCAGATCTTCGCCGCCGACGGTCGCGCCCTGACCGCCAACTGACAGCGATTTGTTTACCGACAAAAAACGCCCGGCCTTGCGCCGGGCGTTTTTGTTTGTCGTTTGTGCAGTCCTCGTGACTAAAGATGTCGTAGGGTCGAATTTATTCGACCAACGAGCCTGGCACCGCAGCTACATCGGTCGAATAAATTCGACCCTACCATCGGCGGCCATTCATGCGGCGCAATCCGGCAGCACCGTGAGATCCAGATGCCGAGTCATTTGAGCAAATATCAATCCAGCAGCAAATCGGTTCTGGCCGCCATGATGAAGTCGTTACGGTGCAGGCCCTTGATGGCGTGAGTCCACCAGGTGACGGTGACCTTGCCCCATTCCAGGGTGATGGTGGGGTGATGAAACTCGGTTTCGGCCAGCTCGGCTACCTTGTCGGCAAAGGCCCAGGCCAGTTTGAAATTCTTGAATTTGAATTCCCGCTCCAGTTGCAGCACGCCGTCACGGGCCATTGGTGCCCAGTCCGGCAGCTTTTGCATCAGCTCGGCCAGTTCGGCGTCGCTGACTTTGGGGGCATCGGCCCGGCAGGCCTCGCACTGTTGTTGGGCAAGTTCGGTCATGTTTACTCCTTTAGCTGGCATTTTGTTTGGCGGCAAAGGTCGGGGTAAACAGCCCCAGACGGCGGGCTTTTTTCACCTCGGCCATGATATCCATCTCGGCGATGGCAAAGAGATCGTCGATGGAGTCGAGTACATAATAGATGGGTTGCATGATGTCGATACGGTAAGGGGTGCGCAGCACATCCAGTATCTCGAAGGGGCGAAACTCGGGCATGTCCGACTCGAACACATGACGGGTTTCCCCCGGCGAAGACAGGATGCCGCCGCCGTAGATGCGGTGTCCGCTCGGGGTGTTGAGCAGGCCGAATTCTACGGTAAACCAGTACAAGCGTGCCAGAAACCCTCGATCCCGGGGGCTGGCGTCGCGCCCCAGCCGGCCGTAGATATGGGTGAAGCGGGCGAAGGCCGGATTGGTGAGCAGGGCGCAGTGGCCAAACAGCTCATGAAAGATATCCGGCTCCTGCAGGTAGTCCAGCTCCTGACGGCTGCGAATAAAGGTGGCCACCGGGAAACGCCGGTTGGCCAGCAGTTCAAAGAAGCGATCGAAGGAGATCAGCGCCGGCACCCGGCTCACCTGCCAGCCGGTGGCTGGGCTCAGCACCCGGTTAATGTCGTCCAGCTGGGGAATGCGGTCATGAGGCAGTGCCAGCCGGGCCAGACCGGCCACGTATTCGTCGCAGGCCCGGCCCTCCACGCACGCCAGCTGGCGTGCGATCAGAGTATGCCAGATGGCATTTTCTTCTTCGCTGTAATGGATGACTCCATCAGCGTCCGGTTTGCGGGCCACATACTGGGTCGCATTCATCGGGCATTCCCACTTTTTAATCAATCTCAGTCTCTACTGTAGAGAGACGGCGAACGATTGAGAAGGGCAGCACCCGGGCCGGGTTTACAGTTGATGTAATTATAAGTTTACAGTGTCACGCTATTTGACCGTGGCCAGATCGACGTCGAACACCTGCGCCAGATAGGCCAGATAGCCGGGATCTTCGCACATGGCCTTGACCGGGCTGTCCGACAGTTTGGCCACCGCCTGACCGTTACAGCTGATCATCTTGATCACCATGTTGATGGGCGAATGACTCATGAGATCGTTGGTCAGGTGAGTACCGATACCGAAGGCCGGACGACACTGATGCCGAAAACGCCGGTACAGATCCAGGGCGCTGTGCATGGTCAGGCCATCGCTGTAGACCAGGGTTTTGCTGCGCGGGTCTATGTTCATGCGGCGATAGTGGGCCAGCGCTTTTTCGGTCCATTCCACCGGGTCGCCCGAGTCCTGGCGCAGGCCATCGAACAGCTTGGCGAAGTAAAGATCGAAGTCGCGCAGAAAGGCGTCCATGCCCACCACATCGGTCAGGGCGATGCCGAGCCGGCCCCGGTATTCGTGCACCCAGGCTTCCAGTGCCATCTTCTGACTGTCGATAAGCCGCGGCCCCAGCGCCTGAAAGGCTTGCATGAACTCATGGGCCAGGGTGCCGACCGGCTTAAGCCCCAGTCGCCGGGCCAAATCCAGGTTGCTGGTACCGGCAAACTGCAGCGGTAACTGTTGGGCGAGGGCGGTGACCACTTCTTGCTGCCAGGCGCGGGAGTAGCGGCGGCGGGTACCGAAGTCGGAAAAGCGGAAATCGTCGTTATCGCTGTCGTCTTGCACCAGGCTGATTTTATCCTGCAGTCGCGCTCTGGCCGCCGCCAGGTCGGTGCCGACAGCATGACGCCGGCAATAGACCTCGCTGATGATCGCCAGCAGCGGCACTTCAAACAGTATGGTGTGCAGCCAGGGCCCCTTGATGCTCAATTCCAGCTCACCCTGATGGCAACTCAGATGGATAAAGCGCCGATCCAGCCGGAACAGTCGCAGAAAGTGAATGAAATCGGACTTGATGTAGTCGAGCCGGCCCAGATAGGCGAGCTCGTCTTCGGTCAGCCGCAACTGACAAAGATGCTCGATTTCGGCTTCGATCTCTTCGACGCAGTCGCCGAAATCGAGTTCGGCATTACGGCTGCGAAAGCGGTATTCCACCTCGGCAGCCGGATACTGATGCAACACCGTCTGCATCATGGTGAACTTGTACAGATCGGTGTCGAGCAGCGAGCGAATCACGGGATCAGTCATCGGTTTGCTCCAGCTGACGGCTGTCGTGCACGAAGTGGGCACCGTGTTGTATCATCTCGGCAATGGCATGACGGCTGGATTCATCCGCCACGCCGCGAATGGCGGAACGGTTGACCACCACGTTGAAGCCGGCATCCAGCAGTTGCAGCACGGTATGACGCACGCAGTAGTCGGTGGCCAGGCCACCCACCAGCACGGTATTGATCTCTCGATCGCGCAGGTATTCAATCATGCCGGTACTCATGTTTCCGGCCAGGTCGTGATAACAGGCGCCGTAGGGGTGCATGTCCGGCTCCACGCCTTTCCACACGAAAAAGTCATAGTCGGCCGGGTGGGGCAGGCCGTCCAGCAGTTCAAAACCGGGGGTGCCGGGTACCGCATGGCGGGGCCAGCGAATGTCCATGTTGGCGCCTTTTATGGGGCTGAACGGCGGTTGCTTGTCGCTACTGATCCACAGGGCCTGGGGTGAGTGAGCATCTTTTGAGCCCAGGCGCCAGTCGGCAAAGGCGGCCTGGCGATTAAGCTCATCGGCAATGGTATCGCCGCCGGGTACCGGCAGCTCGTCCGGGCAGCTGGGGGTAAAGGTATATTGAGCGTCTACATCCAGGCTGGCGACCCGGTTTTTGGCGGGTAATTTCATACACCACCTCCTATGTTAAGTGTGGACCTTTGGCCCTTGTGGCGTGCTGTATTAGTATTGTTTTTGATTGAGTCTAGGGGGGATTTGGTTCAGTATCGCCCCATCTGGGGTATCTTCCCCGTTATCAGCCCAAAGGTGAACAACATGAGCGATAGCCACCAGCAAAATTACCAGCGTTTTCTCGATGAAGTCACAGCCAACCGGGTGATGTGGGGGCTGCGCTTCGGCGAGGAGTGGGTCGTTTGCGACTCGTCCGAGTTTGAAGATACCGAAGTCATGCCGGTGTGGTCTACCGAGAATGAAGCAAAAGTGCAGTGTGTAGACGAATGGGCCGAGTACGAACCCTTTGAAATCACCCTGCCCGAGTTTCTTGAAGTCTGGGTAGAAGACATGTCGGAAGACGGTGTACGCATTGGTCCCAACTGGGACGCCGAGCTGGATGGCATCGAGCTGGACGTGCTGGAGCTGGTGAAAGCGCTGGCCTGATTGAAATACCCCTTGGGTTAACGGCCTGCCCGGCGCTGTCGGGCAGGCCGTTTTTATTTCTGCCGCCACCCGGATTGTCAGTCTGGCGCAGAATCTGGCTTAATAGTCAGCTGATACCCGTTCAGATAGAGGATCTGATGTCAGCCTTGTCTCCCTATGCCGCCTATCGGCAGGCCATTGAATCCGGTTTTAAAGATGACGCGGCCCAGCATCGGGCTGCCGAATGTCTGGAGCGCTGTTACCGGCAGTTGCAGGCCGGTGAGTCGAATATTTCCGGCGTCTATTTGTGGGGGCCGGTAGGCCGAGGCAAGACCTGGTTGATGGACCGTTTCTACCAGAGTCTGACCGTGCCGGCGAAACGACAGCATTTTCATCATTTCATGCGCTGGGTACACAAGCGGCTGTTTCAACTGACCGGGCAGGAAGACCCTCTCATCTTGCTGGCGCAGGAGCTGGCGGCCGAGGTAAGGGTGCTGTGCCTGGACGAGTTGTTCGTCAGCGATATCGGTGACGCCATGCTGCTGGGCCGTTTGCTGCAACAGCTGTTCGAGCAGGGACTGGTGCTGGTTACTACCTCCAATCAGCCGCCCGACGGCCTCTATGCGGAGGGCTTCAATCGCGAGCGCTTTCTGCCGGCGGTGGCGGCGATGCAGCGTCATATGCAGCTGGTGAGCGTGGACGGCGGTGAAGATCACCGGCTGCATCCGGGGCGGTTGCAACCCCGCTACTGGATAAAGCAGCCGCAGGCGCTGGCGGCGGTGTTTGCCGAGCTGGCCGCGGGTGAATGCAGTGCCGAGCCGTTGCTGCTGGGGCATCGGCAGATACGCGTGGTGCAACGCGGTGGTGAGTTGCTCTGGTGTCGTTATCACGATTTGTGTGAACAACCGCTGGCGGCGCCGGACTTCATCGAGCTGTGTGACCGCTTTCATCATATTCTGCTGGGCGAGGTGCCCAGACTCACCGGCAGCGGCCTGAAGGCGAATATCGCGCGCGGTACCGAGGACGGTATCAAACAGGTGGCGGCCGGAGATCGCCAGCTACCCATGTTGACCCGGCAAGACGACGGCGTGCGCCGTTTTATCGCCCTGGTCGATGAATGCTACGATCGCGGTATTCCGCTTTATATCGAGGCGGCGGTGCCGTTGCACGAGTTATACACCGAGGGCGCATTGGCCTTTCCCTTTCGCCGCACCCTGAGCCGACTGCAGGAAATGCAGTTGCAACGATTTGTCGAGTGATACCAATTTGAAGAAGCATCTGATCATTTTAACCCCGAGATCAGAGGCAACACAGCCGCCTCCCACGACACGCCACTGATAAATGACACTCACCGTTGCAGCCTGCTGCGAACACTCACTGGATGCTCGGTCAGGCTGCAACCGTTCGTCACGGTGAGACAAGCTCGCCCCTGAGGGTTTGAGAAATGTCGTCTGACCGCAGGAATGGCGGGGATGCCGGAACGGCAGGAGCATTTTCCGGCTGTGGCATTTCACGGTCGTGGGTGCCGTTCTCTGTTGCCTCTTTTCAATACGATGAAAGATATCTAAAGGCGATTGGACGCATATGGCGTCGGGGTCTAGATTTAAGTTTCGAACGTATCCTTTTCTGTGCACCCTGCGTCATCGCTCGAGGGGAACTTACACCTTATGCTGTCTCTTGCCCTTGCTGTAAAACATCTGCCACGAGAAGCGGCTCTGGTGAGTGAGCCGGGTCTGTACTGGGTGTCGCTAACCAAGCGGAACGATATGCTGTTGCTGGCTGCCAGCCTGCTAACGGCGCTGCCTGCAAACCTGAAAACCACGTTGGTGTGTGCCGATGACGAGCAGGATGAATTGCTGGCCATGGTACCGGACGAGGCTGGACCTGATCAGATATCCCTCTTTTCTTTGGCACCGGGCCGGCGTGGCGCCGATCTGAAATGGCTGACTGCCGAGCTGGGGCGAAGTGGTGTAAACACAGGGGTTCTGTTGCTGTTGCTGCCTGCAACCCGGGTACAGATGAAGGGGGGCAGGAAGAAGGCGTGGGCACTGTCATTACAGGTCTGGGCCAGCCGGCACGGGCTTACCATGCTGGTGTTGTGCCATGGCCAGGAGCAGGTTTTGCCAGCCACACTGGCCGGACAGGTGAATGGTTTGTTGCGACTCGAGCGAAATGATAACAGCATCCAGTTGCGGGTTGATGGCTGGCGTAATGCCCTCGGGTTGCTGGCCGGTGTCGATTATGAACTCCTGCTGAAGGACGGCCGGTTTGCCGTGCGCCCTGCCAGCGTGGCGCAGCATGACTCCGCTCATAACGAAAAAGGCGTGTTGATTCAGCGTGCGGCACTGGAGCATATGCCGGCACCGGCGGCCGACTGGCAGATAATGGAGCCAGAAGAGGACTTTTGGCAGAAGGCAATAACAGCGAGCGAAGGCACTCTGGTGGCTGCGGTCGAGAGCAACGAAGAGTTGACTGTTCTGGCCCAGCGCATTCATTCCCTGCGCCGTTTTCGCGGCCCCGGGCTCAGATTGGCGATACGCAAACTGTACCCCTGCCTGCGGGAGGTGGAGCAGGATCTGCTGCTGCAGTGTGGTGCCAATCTGGTGATCCCTTCCGGGGTGTCTCATGCCCAGTTTTTGTCTTTGTTGCATTGCTTGCCGGGGCAACGTTGGCAACGGCCATCGGTCGGTGATATCGAGCAATTATTGCGACGTTTTCAGCCCCCTGCTGCCAGCGGCTTGCTGAGCCCGCGGGAGTTTTACCGTTACGTCGATGGGGTGTTCCGGGCTGCCAGTGGAGAAATCCCCCATCAGTTGCTGGCCTTGCCCCTGCGTCTGGGCCTGAATGCAGAATTATGCCTGAGCCAGTTCAATCTGCGCCGGCAGGGCGATCTGGCCTGTTTGCTGGACGACAGCTGTTATCTGTTTTTGTTTGCCTGCCCGGACGAGGCAAGGGAGGCTGCCCTGGCCAATGCCTTTCATTTGCCCTGGCAGGAGCTGTTCAGCGAGTGTCGCCCCTTGTTCGATACGAAAATGCTGCCCAGGCAGCGGTTCGAGCAGGACCAGCAGAGACCGGCTCTGGCGTATGAAACGCCATCGGAGCCGGCTTTTGCCTCCAGGCAGCGTCATTTTGGCCGGCGTCCGTTTTACCTTAACGTCCGGGAGCAGTAAATGTATTCGGATCTGTGGTTATTGTTTTTGGTGAATGCCGCGTTGACGCTGCTCCTGTGGTGGGTACTGGCTCGTTGTGGACGTGAGCTGCTCGCCCTGTTGAGGCGATGCCGGCCCAACCGTTACCTCAGGCACAGGGGCGTGCGGCGGGCGAAGAGAAGGGAGACCGGACATGAGCGGAGTGAAGGCTGAATCCGGGTCGGCATGGCGAGGCCTGGGGCACTGGAACCTGTATTTTCTGAGCAAGCTGCTGCTGCTGTGGCTGGGGTACCTGAATCTGCAACCGCTGCCCAACCTGGCGTTGGCGGCCTTATTGTTGCTTCCCCTGCCAGGGCAGTGGCCCCAACGTCTGCGTCTGCTGCTGGTCCTGCCACTGGCGTTGGCATTGTTGTACCAGGACAGTTGGCTGCCCCCTTTTTCCCGTTTGTTGGCCCAGCCCGGCGTTACCGATTTCACCTGGGACTATCTGATGGAGCTGGCAGGTCGTTTCGTCAACTGGCAGTTATGTGGCCTCTTGCTGGCTACGGTAGTTGCCTACGTTTATCTGCATACCTGGGTTCGTTTTACGACCTTTACCCTGGCCGGCCTGGCCTGGCTGACGCTGCAGTCTATAGGCATGGTAGCGCCTCTGCCGATGGCATCGTCCGAAACGGTAACACCGGCCGGCTCATTAGCGCAGACGCTGGATGAAAAACTGCAGTATTTCTATCGTACCCAGCAAGCGCTGAAGACGGACTTTCCGGCTTCGACAAACGCACAGGCCCCCTTTGACTTACTGTTGCTCAATATTTGTTCCCTTGGCTGGGACGATCTCGATGCAGTAGGGCTGAGATCCCACACCTTGTTTGAACGCCTGGATGTGATTTTTGATCGCTTTAACGCGGCAACCTCCTACAGTGGGCCGGCGGCCATTCGCCTGTTGCGTGCCGGTTGCGGCCAGGGCAGTCATGCCAGTCTGTTTGAATCGGCACCACAACAGTGCATGTTGATGGATAATTTGCGTAATCTGGGCTTTGGCACCGATCTGGCCCTTAACCACAACGGGCAGTTCGACGACTTTCTGGGCGAGGTACAGCGTCAGGGCGGGCTGGCACAGCCAGTGGTAGAGCAGCAGGGGCTGTCGCGCTACCTTATCGGTTTTGACGGTGCTCCCATTCGACGGGATGGGGAAGTACTTGGCCGCTGGTGGCAGCAACGTCTGCAACGGGACGGACAGGCCAGGGCGCTGTATTACAACTCCATCTCCTTGCATGACGGCAATCGCCGGATCATGGCGGACGGTGACACTCAGCCGGCCAGTTACCGGGAGCGGGCCAGGCAGCTGTTTAATGATATTGAGCATCTTTTTGATCAGCTGGAGCAAAGTGGCCGGCCCGTGATGGTGGTGCTGGTGCCGGAGCATGGGGCCAATTTGCGTGGCGACCGCATGCAAATCCCGGGCATGCGCGAGCTGCCCGTTCCCGCCATTACCCATGTGCCGGTGGGGGTCAGGTTGTTTGGCATGGTCAGCAATGCCGCCGGGCCATTGCATGTGACAAAGGACAGCAGCTATTCGGCACTGAGTGAGCTGGTGGCTCGGCTGTATCGTCAGCAGGTGACCGAGGGAGGAAAGGTTGACCTTTCCCGGCTGATCGAGGGGCTTCCCGCCACGTCCTGGGTGGCGGAAAATGCGGGTAGTTTGGTGGTGAAGGAGCAGGATGCGACTTATATCAGGCTGAAGGAGAACAGCGATTGGTTAACCTACACGACAAGGTAAAGGAGGCGATGAGGCCGGCGGACGATACCCTGTATCTGCACCGGCAGCTCGGCCGGTGGCAGCACAGGGATATCGCCGAGCAACAGCGTCTTGAGCTGGCGTTGCAGCGCTGGCCGCTGCTGGCCGAGCTTGTTTTTGCTGAAGCGGAAGTACAGCAGCAGGAGGAGGCCGGTTCATGACCCTGCTTCGTCTGAGTGGTATTCGTGGCGGAGTGGGGGTGACATCGGTGTTGGCGGCACTAGCGCAGACACTGCACCGACTCGGCCAGCGGGTATTGATGGTGGATCTGTCTCCCGGCAATATGCTGGGCCTGCATTTTGAGCTGCCTTTTGCCTATGCCGACGGCTGGGCGCAGGGGGAAAGCTGGCGGGAAAAAGCCCTGGAATTGCAGCCGGGCCTGTGTCTGTTGCCCTATGGAAGACTGGTCCGTGAAGAGCAGGAGCGCCTCGAGCTGTGGTTCAGAAACCGCCCTGGTGAATGGAACCGGCGTTTGTCGGGACTCAGGGATGATTTTGACTGGGTGTTGTTTGATACGCCTCAGGCCCTGCCCGGACATGCGAAAAGCCTGGAACCCGATCTGGATTTGCGGCTGATCCGACCCGACGTGGCCTGTCAGGTGCTGCTGCAGCAGCAGCCCGAACCGGAGTGGCTGCTGATAAACGGCCATGATCCCGTCAGCCAGCTGCAGCAGGATTTGTTGCTGTTGTGGCGCCATCAGTTTGCCGGTTGTTTGCTGCCGCTGGTGCTGCATCAGGACGAAGCCATGGCCGAAGCGCTGGCGTACAAGCTTCCCCTGGGGGTTTATGCCCCCCAGAGTGAAACCGCCGAACGCATTCACAGTCTGGCGGTGTGGTGTATGGGCAAACGGGAGGCGGCATGCTGAGTCCGGCGTTTTCCTATGCAGCACTGCGCCGGCGTGGGGCCGGCCGGGTCACCGCCCTGTGGCTGACCGGCTGGCAGTTGCTAGCCTGGTTGATATTGCCTCTGGAACAGGCGAACTGGCACCGTCTGCTGAAAGCACGGGGGTTGTCGCATCTTGAATGCCAGCCGCCACGACCGGGAGATCCACTGCGTTACCTCATTCAGGGGTGCTGGCTGCTGCTGTTCAGGCCCAGGCCCGAACGTCGCACCGGTGTTAAGGCGTGGCTGCTTGAGAGCCTGGCCTGGCTTCGGCTGCAGCAGGAGCAACTCCAGAGCTGGTTGCACAACCGGCTTTTTCGCCCCCTGGCAGACAGGGTAACGACACCTCGGACGGTGAGAGGCAGAACCTGGTGGCGCAAGCGGGGCCGAAGCAAGCGTCGCCTGACCATCTGGCTGATACTGGTACTGGCCTTGTTACTGGCCCTGCTGGGGGTTACCCAGCCTTTTGATTACACAGCACAGCTGTTTTTTGTTTTGCTGCTGTGGTCGCTGGCCATGGTGGTACGCCGTCTTTCCGGGCGTTTTCCCATACTGCTGATGATAGCTTTGTCGGTGTTGATCTCCTGCCGCTACCTGTGGTGGCGTTACAGCTCGACCCTTAACTGGAACGACAGCCTGGATCTGACCCTGGGGCTGATTTTGCTGGCGGCGGAAACCTACTCCTGGCTGATCCTGCTGTTGGGCTATGTACAAACCTGTTGGCCGCTTAAACGGCAGCCGGTGCCATTGTCCGAAGATACCCGGTTGTGGCCGTCGGTGGATTTGATGATTCCTACCTATGACGAACCCCTGTCGGTGGTGCGCACCACCGTATATGCGGCCCTGGGCATCGACTGGCCGGCGGACAAACTGAATATCTACATACTGGATGATGGCGGACGCATGGAGTTTCGCCGTTTCGCCGACGAGGCGGGAGTAGGTTACATTGCCCGTACCGAGCACCATCACGCCAAGGCCGGCAACCTCAACCATGCCCTGAAGCAGACCAGTGGTGAACTGGTGGCGATTTTTGACTGCGATCATGTACCGGTGCGCTCCTTTTTACAGCTTACTGCCGGCGGTTTTCTGCAGGATCCCAGGCTGGCACTGGTGCAAACTCCCCACCACTTTTTTTCGCCGGATCCGGTAGAGCGCAACCTGGGGCTGTTCCGGCGCACGCCCAACGAAGGGGAGCTGTTCTATGGCCTGGTGCAGGATGGCAACGACATGTGGAACGCCACCTTCTTTTGTGGCTCCTGCGCCCTGCTGCGGCGCAGCGCCCTGGAGGAAGTGGGCGGCATAGCCGTGGACACGGTGACCGAAGATGCCCACACCGCCCTGCGTCTGCACCGCCGGGGCTGGAACTCAGCCTATATGCGCATTCCCCAGGCTGCGGGGCTGGCCACAGAAAGCCTGTCAGCCCATGTGGGCCAGCGTATTCGCTGGGCCCGAGGCATGGCACAAATATTTCGTATCGACAATCCTCTGCTGGGCAAGGGCCTGACCCTGTTTCAGCGGCTGTGCTATGTCAACGCTATGCTGCACTTTCTGGCCGGTGTGCCCCGGCTGGTATTTTTGCTGGCACCGCTGGCCTTTTTGCTGCTGCATGCCTACATCATCTATGCGCCGGCCACCTTGCTGCTTCTCTATGTGCTGCCGCACATGATGCATTCCAGTCTGACCGCGGCGCGCATGCAGGGTCGCTACCGTCAAACCTTCTGGGGTGAAGTTTATGAAACCGTACTGGCCTGGTATATCGCCCGTCCCACCATGGTGGCGCTGCTGGCACCGTCCAGAGGCAAGTTCAACGTCACCGCCAAGGGCGGACTGGTGGAGCAGACCCAGTTCGACTGGCGTATAGCCCGGCCTTATCTGGTGCTGGCATTGCTTAACCTGGCCGGCCTGGGAGTGGGGGTATGGCGATTTATGTATGGTCCCGCCGCCGAGCAGGGCACAGTGGTGGTGACCAGTCTGTGGGTGCTGTACAACCTGCTGATCATCGGGGCCGCCGTGGCTATCGCTGCCGAGGCCCGTCAGGTGCGGCACAGTCCCAGAGTCAGTACTCGTTTGCCGGCTACCTTGCGCCTGCCCGGTGGGCATCTTTATTCCGGTGTGCTGCTGGACTATTCCGATGACGGGGTCGCCATTCGGGTGCGCGGTGTCGCGTCGCTGGCGATGGGCTGCGAAGTGTCCCTGTTACTGCGGCGTGGCGAGCGGGAGCATGTCTTTCCTGGTGTGGTCTGCCGTTCCCATGACAATGTTCTGGTCATTCATCTTACCAAGCTCAGCCGGGAGCAACGCATTGATTTTGTGCAGTGCACCTTTGCCCGGGCCGATGCCTGGCTGAACTGGCTGGAGCCGCGAGGGCGGGAGCGACCCTTGCAGAGCCTGCTGGAGGTGTTTGCCATTGGCATCCGGGGCTATGCCCGACTGTGGCAGTTTATGCCCCGCTGGCTGCGTTTGCTGTGTGAGCCCCTGCAGGCGTTGTTGCACTGGCTGGGCTCCTTTTTGCCGCGCTGGCCCCAGGCTAGTGTCGATTCAGAAAAACGGGAGTGGACAACCTTATGAGCCGATTGTCGAGCCTGCTGATTGCCAGCCTTGTTATGCTGTGGGCGACAGCCGCCCTTGCCCAAATACCGTCTGGTAATGGTCGTTTACCCACCTGGACGGAGAGTCACAGTTTTGGTCAGCTGACCCAAAACAGGGACATGCTGCTGAGAGGAGTGAAAAACACTCAGCAGATCACCTTTGGCCTGCGGCGGGATCGGCTGGCCAGTGAGGCAGTATTGAAACTGGCCTACACGCCGTCACCGGCCCTGCTGCCGGAGTTATCACATTTGCGGGTATACCTGAACGAGGTATTGATGGATACCCTCGTGATCAAGGGAGGCGAGCCGGGCCGGCTGGTCGAGAAAAGTGTTCGGCTGGATCCGCGTCTGATCACCGATTTCAACCAGCTGCGCATCGAGTTCGTGGGTCATTACAAAGACATTTGCGAAGACCCCGCCCACAGCTCCCTCTGGCTCAACCTGGCCAAAAACAGCCGGGTGGAGCTGACCGAGCAGGCTTTGGCACTGAGCAATGATCTGTCCCATTTCCCGTTACCTTTTTTTGATCGTCATGATAACCAGCCATTGCGGCTTGAGATGGTGCTGGCAAAGGATTCAGGGCCCGACGAGCTGCAGGCGGCGGGAGTGCTGGCTTCCTATTTCGGCAGCCTGGCAGGCTGGCGCGGTGCCGGGTTTGACGTGAGTTACGACAGCCTGCCACCGGTGGTACGGCGGCAGCCACCAGGCCGCATTCTGGTGCTATCCACCAATGAACACAGGCCCGCCTTTATGCATGATAACGGCCGCTTTCCACCGGTCGAGGGAGCCGAAGTGCGGCTGATGGGCCACCCGGATGATCCCTATACCAAATTGCTGCTGGTACAGGGGGAGAACAGCGAGCACCTTGCCCGGGCGGTGCGGGCCCTGGCGCTGGGTGGCAAACTGTTGCGGGGGGAACGGGTCGTGATCGACGAGGTACAGCCCCTGGCGCCGCGCAAACCCTATGATGCACCCAACTGGACGCCTACCGACAGGCCGGTACGCTTTGCCGAGCTGGTGGAATATCCGGGCCAGCTCCAGGCCAGCGGACTGATCCCTGATCCCATCGAGCTGACGGTTCGCCTGCCACCAGATCTGTTCGTCTGGCGAAACGAGGGTATTCCGCTGCAAACCCGTTACCGTTATACCACGCCCTCGGCGAAGGATGACTCCCGTCTCAATATCAGTATCAATGGCGAGTTTATCGGCAGCCTGTCGCTTGCCGGCGGGCAGGCCGGGCAGCTGGAAAAGCTGCGTCTGGCTATGACCTCCAATGAAACCGCCAATGCCCATGACCGGCTGATGGTGCCGTCGATAAAGATCGGCGCCCGCAATACCATTCGTTACGATTTCAGCTTTGCCACCACCTTTGGCAGTGCCCAGCCAGAGCATTGCCAGACCACTCTGGCGGTGGGCAGCCAGGCGGTGATCGACGAGAACTCGAGCATCGACTTCTCCGATTATTATCATTTCAAGGCCATGCCGGATCTGACGGCCTTTGTACACAGCGGCTTTCCGTTCAGCCGTATGGCGGACCTGTCAGAAACCATGGTACTGATACCCCAAATGCCTTCTTCTCAACTGACCGGGCTGATGCTGGATACCCTGGCCCGGATCTCGGCCCAGACCGGCTATCCGGCCATGGCGCTTCAGGTGACCCATGACCCGGATCAGGCCAGCGGGCACGATGTGGATTTGCTGGTGTTTGGTCAGTTGCCGGCCGGCCTGGAACAAGCGGCGGGTGCCCATCTTGAGCCTGCTTCGAACTGGTTGCTGCAGGCAGCCAACGCAGCGCCGGTGCAGGCCAGTGCGCCTCAACGGCTGAGCCAGGACACCTTTGCCGCCGGAGCTCGAATCGCGGTATCGGCGACTGGGCCACTGGCGGCACTGATCGGCATGGAGTCTCCCTATGTATCCGGACGTAGCCTGGTGGCATTGCTGGGTAATAACGACCAGGACTACGCCTTGTTGCGTCAGACCCTTCACGATGAAGACAGAATGAGCAATGTGTTTGGCTCTCTTGCCCTGCTCCGGGACAGCGGGGTCAACAGCCAGCTTGTGGGTGAGCAGTACTTTGTTGGCTACCTGCCCTGGTGGCTGAAGTTGTGGTACCTGCTGTCACCACATCCGGTATGGCTGGCGCTGTTGTCGGCGCTGAGCGCCTTGCTGCTGGCGGTGCTGCTGTGGCGCAGCCTGCGCTGGCTGGCACACCAGCGTAATCTGAGCAACGAGGACTGATCCATGAAAGCGGCCGTGTTGGCACTGTTGTGGTTGCTGCAGCCTCTGCCGGCATGGCCGGACTGTGACTGGCCGCTGTGGCAGCAATACAAGGTGGCCATGATGAGCGAAGACGGTCGCATTATTGATTATTCGTCTTCGCAGGCCATCACCACGTCGGAAGGGCAGAGCTATGCCCTGTTCTTTGCTCTGGTGGCCAACGACAAAGCCGCCTTTGAACGCTTGTTGCGCTGGACTCAAAACAACCTTGCCGGTGGCGATTTGAGTACCCGGCTGCCGGCCTGGCAATGGGGGCAGGGAGAAGATGGCGACTGGCGCATACTTGATGGCAACAATGCCGCCGACTCGGATTTGTGGATCGCCTACAGCCTGCTGGAAGCGGGCAGGCTGTGGCAGCAGCCCGAGTATACGCGCCTGGGACGGGAGTTGCTGTGGCGCTCGGCGGCCCAGAGCCTGCGCATGATGCCAGGGCTGGGGCTGGGGCTGTTGCCCGGTAATACGGGTTTTGGCAAACCTCGGGGCTGGATGCTTAACCCCAGTTACCTGCCCTTGCCGTTGCTGGCTCGCTTTGGTGGCGAGGCGGTAGTGTGGCAAGACCTGGCCTCCAGTACCCGATGGCTGTTGCTGAACACGGCACCGGCCGGGCTGGCACCAGACTGGGTCATGTGGTCTGTCGACGGACAGTCCGGCTTTGGTGAGCTCGGCAGTTATGATGCGATTCGCGTGTATTTGTGGCTGGGGCTGTCGGCGCCGGACACGCCAGGGCGGGATGAGCTGCTGGCGCACTACACCCCCATGCTGGCGATGACCCGGCAAGCCGGCGTGCCGCCGGAGCGGGTCAATGCGGTGACCGGACACACCGAAGGTGTCGGCCCGGCGGGGTTTTCTGCCGCTCTGCTGCCCATGCTGGCGGCTATCCCCGGGTTTGAAGCGGAGCTGGCACGTCAGCGGGAACGGCTGCGCACCAGCCCTCCCGACTCCAGAGCCTACTATGATCGCTCCCTGCTGTTGTTTGGGCTTGGCTGGGAGGAGCAACGCTATCGTTTCGATAAAAAAGGCCGATTACTCGTGCCATGGGAGGATTCATGCGAATAGGTGTTTTATCCAGTGTCGGCCTGTTAATGGCAGTTCCGGCCGCCTTGGCCGAGCCAGGCAGCACCGCCGAACAGCGCGTCCTGTTGCTGGAGCAGATGCGTGCGGGGCAGGCGCTGTACCGGGATGACATGGTTGAAAACGCCCTGAGGCGGCTGACGTTACTGGCCCCCCGGGACGCCGATATATTGCTGGCAGGAGTTGAGTTCAGCCTGAGTCAGAATGATATGGAGCAGGCCAGGGCCAGCCTGCAGAGCTTGGTGCAGACAGGGGGAGATCCGCAGTTGCTGCGGCAGGCCCGGGCCATGGTTAAAGCCCACCAGGACGAAGGCCGGTCGCTACGGCAGCAGGCGCAGTTGCTGACAGCCAGTGGCCAGCCCGAGAAGGCCATGGCCCTATACCGGCGGTTGTGGGGAGATACGCCGCCCGGCCTGAACCTGGGGCTAGAGCACTGGCGCACCCAGGCCCGAGTGGATGGCCAGCGCGCCCTGGCCCTAGAGCGGCTACAGCAACTGGATGAGCGTTACCCGGGCAGCCCCGATTTGCGTTTGCTGCTGGCCCGGCTCTGGCTGTCGGAAAACCAGCCACAGCGAGCGCTGGCGCTGCTGGGGGAACTGGCCAGTCACCCGTCGGCGCTTAGCCGGGCCGCCGAGTTGGAATACAACTACCTTATCGAGCTGCCGGTATCGGATCAGAGTGAAGCCTTGTGGCAACGTTTTCTTCGTCGTTATGAAGGCAGTAGTTACGAGGCGGGCGGTCGGCGAGAGTGGCAGCAACAGCAGGCCTTGCTGAAGGATCCTGCCTGGCGGGCCGGACAACGGGGTATCGCCCTGGTGAAGCAGAGTCGTTACAACCAGGCTCTGCCCCGGCTTCGCCGGGCACTGAAACAGTATCCGCAAGATGCCGGACTGCACGGTGCACATGGTCAGGCGCTGATCCAGCTAGAGCGCTACAAAGAGGCAGAAGCCGCTCTGGCCCGGGCGGTACGACTGGAGCAGAGTGGGCGGGTCATCTCGAAGTGGCAGGACTTGCATCAATATGCGCAAAGCCTGGTGTGGTATGAGCGTGGCCGACAGGCGTTGGCCAGTGAAGATCCGGCGCGGGCGCAGGGTGCCTTTGAACGGGCCCGGCACCTGAGGCCCGGCGATGCATTGCCTTTGCTGGGCCTGGCTGATGCCGCCCTTGCCTTGGGTCATGACGCCGAGGCCGAGCGCCGCTTGCTGCAAGCCCGAAAGCAGGCCCCAGGTGATGCCCGAGTGCTCTATGCCCTGGTCGATTTTTATCGAGAGACGCCAGAGAAAGCTATTGCTCTGCTGCAAAAGGCACCGCGGTCTGCGTCGCCGCAACCCTGGCTGAGCTACCGTCTGGCGACCTTGCTGCAGGAGCAAGGGCAAGACACAGCCGCGGCAGAGGTGTTTGCGCCCCTGTTGCGCAACCATGGAAACGATCCACAAGTCCGTCATGCCCATGCCCAGTTTCTGGCTTCACGCAATAACGGCAAAGCTGCCCTTGCCAGTCTTCAACAGATTGCTCCCGAACGCTGGTCAGAGGACATGAGTGTGCTTGCCAGCCGGCTTGAAGGCAGTCTGCGCCGGTCCGAGGCAGTGCAGCTGCGTGAACAGGGCCGTGAGGAGCAGGCTCGAGCCTTGTTGCAGCAGTCGGGCACGGTGGAAAATCGCCTGCTGCTGGCCGGCTGGTTGACGGAGCGGGGGAAACACCGGCAGGCACAGAGTGCCTATGAGCAGCTTTATAATGAGGTCCCCGATAGTATCGATGCTTGGCTGGGCGTGGCGGAAAGCCGGTTGGCGCTGAAACAGCCGAAGCAGACCCGGCAATGGTTACAGACCCAATCGCTGCCGGATAATGCCAGCGTTAACCAGCGCCGCCGGTATATTAACCTGCTGGCCGGTATTGGCGAGTCGCAACAGGCGGAGCAACAAATGGCCGTTCTGGTGGCCAGGGCGCCGACGGATCCCTTGTTGTTGCGCGATGCAGCCCGGTTGCAACCAATGCCAGAACAGGCCCTGCGGCTCTACGGGCGAGGCCTGGTGGCGTCAGGTGAGCTTCCACACGATGCGCTGTCTCCCCTCGACGGCGCGGCACTGACCCAGGCCAGCCGGGCCAGAGCGGAAGACGACTGGCTGCAGCGTAGCCTGAAGCGTGAAAGCGCCGACCTTTATCGCCGGCAAAATATGACGCTGCAACTGCAGCATGATCTGGGATGGCGTACTGATAACAACCCAACAGGGGTGAGTGACCTCACCCTGAACACCACCCAGCTGCGGGCCGAGTGGCCCTGGGTAAACGGCCGTGCCTGGCTGCAGGCCGAGCGGGTGGGCCTGAATGCGGGCACGCCCGACGCCGATGAGCGCTTTGGTGGCTGCAATACGGTGATTGGCGGCTGCACCTTCGGCTCGCTCGATACCGCCGGCACCGGCTTGGCGGTGGGCTGGCAGAGTGAGCACTGGAGCTGGGATCTGGGACATTCTCCATTTGGCTTTGAAGTGAGCAACTGGCTGGGTGGGCTGAACTACAATGGCGACTGGAACAGACTGGGCTACAGCCTGACCCTGTCGCGCCGGCCCATGAGCAACTCACTGGTATCCTATGCCGGATCGGTGGATCCGGTGACCGGCTTGAGCTGGGGCGGGGTGACCGCTACCGGCCTGACTATGGGGGTGAGCCACGATCAGGGAGAGGAGCACGGCGTCTGGGGTAGTCTTGGGGCACACTCACTGGATGGCGAGCGGGTAGAAAGCAATCAGCGTTTAAGCGCCATGACCGGCTATTACTACCGCTTGATCAGGCAACCTCACGAACAGCTGCGCGCAGGCGCCTCTCTGCTGTATTTTCAGTACCAGAAAGATCTGAGCGAAGACACCCTGGGCCAGGGCGGTTATTACAGCCCCCAGCGTTATGTGTCGCTGGGGTTTCCGGTGCGCTATACCCGTCGTAGCGAGCATTGGTCTGGTGTGCTTGAGGCATCACCGGGCTGGTCCTGGTCCCGCTCTGAAGGCGCCGATCTTTATCCGGGGCAGTGGTCGGCCATTGAAGCCAGCGGCAAACCGCTGCGGCCTAATGCGGCTCGAACCAACGACTCGGACAGCGGCGACGGCCCGAGCATCAGCCTGGCGGCCCGGGGAGAATACCGGCTGAATGAGCACTGGATAGTCGGGGGCGGCCTGAACTGGCAGTTGAGCGATGATTATGCCCCAGGACACGGCTTTTTGTACCTGCGCTATCATTTTGCACCCTGGCTGGGCGATCTGGATATGCCGGTGACACCGCTGACACCCTATTCGGAATGGCGCTAAGCGAGGCCGCAGCGCGGTTGCGCTCCGCCGACCCGCTGCACACACACCCATGTGATGTTTAGCACATGACATCTGACCGCCAGGGGCGGCGGGAATGACGGAATGGCAGGAGTATTTTACGACCCTGTCATGTGATGGTCGCTGGAGCAGCTCCCTTTGTCTTCCTTGATACTGCGGTGTCGCTGTGTTGCATTTTCACGCTTCACGCTTCACGCTTCACGCTTCACGCTTCACGCTTCAGGCCTCACGGTCGGGGCGGATAGTTGCTCAGCAGCTCCGCGACCTGCTGTTCGATGCGCCGACTGCGCGCCATGCCGTTGATATTGTCGGCGGGAAAGGCCTTGGGGTGTTTGCTGCGCCACAGTACCTTGCCGTTTTGCGGCTCTGTCAGCCACAGCTCCAGTCTTTGCTGGCGCACGGCGCCATAGACCCGCTCTTCATCGTCCCAGACGCTCCCGTGACGAGAAAACATGCTTGGCATGGTAGTCAGCAGTTTGGTTTCCTGCAGCAACCGATAATGCAGCCATAGCGAGGCCTGAGCCGGCATGGTCAGGCGCAGGCCGCGGGCCGGCAGCATGGCCTCGGCCGCGGCACCGATACGGGCACCATCGAGCGAGTTGACATCGCTCGATGGTGCCAGTGCCACGCTGGTGAAACGTTGGAAGTCGGTGTCTTCGGCATAGTCGTAGGGGGCGGTGCAGCCACTTAGCAGCAGTGTCAGGGCGAACAGGCGCAAGATAAACATGAGCAGAACTCCAAGCGGGAGTGATGCGTTATTTACACCTGTTCTGCTTATAAAATCAACAGTGGATCCGAGGGCGGACGTGATGAACTCCCCGCTAGCCGCCTCCAGGTCTGGCATCAGGGAGTTCAGCCGCCGTTATGCCTCAGGCTGCTCTTTGCTTGCACCGGTACCGCGCTGGGCGGACGACATGGGTTGTTCGCCCAGCAGGCGAATATCGACCTGCTGGTGCGGTATCTTGATGTCGTGCTGGCGCAGTCGGGCCAGCAGCAGGTTGTGCAGCTCGTGCGTCATGGGCATGCGGTGGCTCATGTCTTCCACATAGACCCGGACTTCATAGACCAGTGCCGAGTCGGTCAGCTCCACCAGAAATACCTCCGGTACCGGATTATCCAGAATGCGGCCGCATTCTTGAATGGCCTCGTGGGTGAGGCGCTGTACCAGATCGACATCGGCGTCGAGCCGCACCCGCACCAGCAGTTTAACCCGGGTGATGGCATCGGACAGCGACCAGTTGACGAACTGCTCGGTGATAAAGGCCTTGTTGGGCACTATGATCTCGCGTCGGTCCCAGTCCACTATGGTGGTGGCGCGGGTCTTGATTTTGGACACGGTGCCGGTGAGATCGCGGATGGTGACGGTGTCGCCGATGCGGATCGGTTTTTCAAACAGTATGATCAGGCCGGAGACGAAGTTGGCGAAGATCTCCTGCAAACCAAAGCCCAGGCCCACCGACAGCGCCGCCACCAGCCACTGCAGCTTGGACCAGTCGATGCCGAGCATGGCGAAGGTGGTGAAGGCGCCGATCATCAGCACCAGATACTTGGAGATGGTGGTAATGGCAAAGCCGGTGCCCGGTGACAGGTTCAGGTGCTGTAACAGGCTCAGCTCCATCAGTCCGGGCAGGTTGCGGGCGGTGATCAGGGTCAGCACCACCAGAAGCACGGCGATCACCAGATCCTTGAGCGAGATCGGCACCAGGGTGTCTTCGCCGGCCAGAGAGCTGGAAACCTGCCATACCTCTATGCTGTCGAGGAAACTGAAGGCGTTGTTGATCTCGGACCACAGCAGCATCAGGCCGAGAATGTAGCCCAGCATCAGCGCCGAGCGCAGCAGCCCCAGCGACTGGGCGCTGATGGTGTCCAGATCCACCTCGGCCACGGCGGCGGCTTCCGCCTCGGGGCTGGTGGTATGCTCGATGGTGTCTTCCTTTTCCTTGCGCTGGGCCAGTATCTCGGCCCGCCGGGCCTTGGCCCGCTCGAATGCCAGCCGTCGGCGCTGGATCAGCATCCAGCGGCGCACCAGGTAGTAGAACATCAGAAAGCCCATGCCCATCAGCACCGAGACTTCCAGCTGGCGCAGCAGAGTATGGGCGGTGAACAGGTAGCCCATGATGGTGGCAACCAGTGCCAGCAGGGGCGCTATGATCAGCAACCCCCACAGCATATGGTTCATCAGAGTCAGTTGTTCCTGGCGGGGCGGAGAGACCAGCAGCGGCAAATCCTCCCGGTATAATCGCCAGGAAAACAGGCTGGTCAGCAGGCAAATCACCACAAAGCTGAGTCGGCCCAGGGTGTCATACAGAGAGAATTCCCGGTATTCATCGGCGACATAAAACAGCAGCAAGGCGGGCAGCAGAGCCAGCATCAGGGTCTGAAACTGGCGCCAGATCCGGCGCACTCGATCGTGGGGCAGGTTGAAGTGCACCACCAGCAGCCCCTTGCTCATCATCAGGTTGCCGACCAACAGCAGAATAAACACCGGCAGCATCAGTTGATGCAGGGCATCCGCCAGGGCGATCACCACCTGCGGCGCCCAGGGAGAGTCGATGGCATTGCCGAGCAGCGACAGCAGGGCCGGTATCGGCATGGCGGTCAGCAGGCTGAGCAGCAGGGTATTAAAGGTGTAGTCGTATCTGTCCTGGGTCACGTTGCCGATATGCGGGCTGATTTTGTCCAGATAGGCGCGCAGGCTGCGACGACTCAGGATCCACAGGTAAACCACCAGCAGCGAGCTGAGACCGTAGAGGGTCAGGCTGGCGCCGCTTTGCTGCAGCAGCGTCTGGGGCAGGGCGGTCCAGGTTGACAGGGTCAGCAGCCAGCCCAGGGTTTCCATCAGTGCCGCCGGAAACTGGCTGCCGATGGGGCGCAAATCCGGCAGCCAGAACAGACGCTCGTCGGTCAGGGCGCGAATTTCCTGTAGTTGGCTGTTCTGCCGGCTGTAGGCGACTTTCAGCCGGGTCTGCTCATGAATTTGATTGTCGGTGGCGCTGATCAGTCGTTCCAGCAGTCGCCGCTGGGTGGCCAGCAGTTCGTCGATCTGCATTCGTTGTTGCGAGGTGATCCCCCTGGCCTTGTCGCTCAGCAATAATTCGGTGCGATAGCTGTTGTTGCGCAGGTTATCGAGCGACTCCTGATAGCCATATTTGTCGACCCGGCTTTGTACGATACGGGCTTCGAGCTGGGGCAGGGAATAGGGGGCGGGCAAGTCGCTCAGGCGATTACGCAGGTTTTCACCGAAACCACGGCTGACCTGCAACCACTCCAGTTGCTCCTTGAGATTGACCTTCATGTCCGCCAGCTCGGAGGCGGCCCGCTCCACCGCCTGATATTCCAGCTGCAGCGATTCCACTTCCCGGCTTTTTTCACTCAGCAGCCCGGACAGACGCTGGTTGGCCGCCTGTTGTTCGGCCAGCAGCAGGGAGTCGGTTTCCACTTCATCCAGCAGCCGATCACTTTCGGCAATGGCCGCTTCGGTGGTGGCGCGGCGCAATTCGTTCTGGCGGTTTTGCAGGGCGTCTATGATGACGTCGAGATCCTGTATCTGGCGTTGCAGTATGTCCAGTTTCAGCCGGTTGATGCTGTCTCTGTTACCGGAAGACAGCTGCTCCAGCTCCAGCGTCTGGATTCGGCGTTGCAGGCTCTGTTCCCGCGCCATGGCAAGGATGCGAGTGGCAGTTTCCTGCTGGCCCTGAGTCTCGGAAAATTGCAGCTTCTCGAGTGCTTGCTGGGTGTTGCGCAGTTGCTGGCGCAGATCGTCGAGCAGGTCGTGCAGGCCGCTGTTGCTCAGTTCCTGCAGGTTGAGAGCATTGGTCAATTCTTCCCGCTGACGCCGCAGCTCCAGCCGCCGGGCCTGCACATCCACCAGCTCCTGCTGCACCGCTTCTTCATCCAGTTGGGGAATATGGCTGGTGTCGGTCGGCTTGAGCCCGGCCTGCTTTCGTTCCAGCTTCTTGAGCTCGACCGGATAGTCATCCATGAATTTCTTCAGGTCTTTGGCCTGCTGTTGATAACGATCGCCTTCGCGCACCAGCTGCAGGGCCTGGTTATAATCGTCGCGCAGCTTTTTCAGTTCGGGTTTATCACCCTCGGGCACTTCCGACAGCATGGCCTCGATATCGGCCACTCTTTGATCGGCCAACAGCGGGGAGGGGAGCAGTAACGCTAACAACAACAGGATGGGGGCAAACACGGTTGGCTCTCGACAAAAAGAAAGTTCAGGCCGCGGCCATCAATTCGGGCCGCGGCTATTCGGGTTAACCCCGATTCAGGGTGCCAAACTCGGTTCCCATACGAGTGGGCGTGCCGGGCAGCAGTTGTTCGGACAGTGTAACCTTGCCGGGCGCAAACAGACAGACCACGGTACTGCCCAGTTTGAAGCGGCCCATTTCGTCGCCCTTGGCCAGGCGGGGGGCGGTGGCCGGATCGTAATCCCAGCGCTGAATCCGCTTGCCGGCGGGCGGTGTCACGGTACCGGCCCAGACGGTTTCTATGCTGGCCACGATAGTCGCGCCCACCAGTACCAGCGCCATGGGGCCGGCGGGGGTATCGAAAATACACACCACCCGCTCGTTGCGGGCAAACAGTTCCGGCACGCGGGAAGCGGTCAGCGGATTGACCGAGAACAGCTCGCCGGGTACGTAAATCATGGTTTTCAGCACGCCGTCGACCGGCATATGAATGCGGTGATAATCCTTCGGTGCCAGATAGATGGTGGCGAAGTCGCCGCCCATGAAGGGCTCGGCCAGCGCCTTGTCGCCGCCCAGCAAGGCGCGGGCGCTGTAATCGTGGCCCTTGGCCTGAATGATACGGCCCTGCTCGATGGGCGCGAGCTGGCTGATGGCGCCGTCTACCGGCATGGCCAGCACCTCGTCACCGGCCACCAGCGGGCGGGCGTCTTCTTTCAGCGCACGGGTAAAGAAGTCGTTGAAGCTGGCATAGTGGGCCGGGTTTTCATGCTGGGCTTCGCTCATGTCCACCCGATACTGGCGAATGAAACGCCGGATCAGCCACTGGGTCAGCTTGCCGCCTTCCATCGCGGCCAGGCGGCCGATGAGGCGGGACAACAGATGCTTGGGAAGCAGGTATTGCAGTAGAATTTTCAAATGGTCTGTCATGGTGATTCCGAAAAATGACGGTGATAATCAGGCGGTAGGATGATGGCGCGTGGGTTTGTCGGCCATGGCGTCCATGATGCGAATGTAGCTTTCGAAGCGCTCGGGATGAATGCGTCCCTCTTCTTTCGCTTGCTGCAACAGGCAACCGGGATCGGTGCGGTGCTTGCAGTCACGAAAGCGACAGCCACCGAGGTAGTCTCGAAACTCGCGGAAACACCAGGCCACCCGTTCCGGATCCAGATGCCACAGCGAGAACTCGCGAATACCGGGTGAGTCGATCAGCGAGCCGCCGGACGGAAAATGGTAGAGACGGGCGGTGGTGGTGGTGTGCTGGCCGAGGCCGGAGTTGTCGGACACGGCGCCGGTCACGGCCTCGACTTCGGGCATCACCGCATTGACCAGCGACGATTTACCTACCCCGGACTGACCGACGAAGATACTGGTGTGATCTTTAAAGGCATTTTTGAGCTCTTCCAGCCCTTCGCCGGTATCGCAACTGACCAGCAACACCTGATAACCGATATCGCGATAACGCTGCAGTGCCTGCTCGGCCTGTTGACGCTGTTCCGTACTGAGCAGGTCGACCTTGTTCAGCACTATCATCGGCGGCATTTCGACGTCTTCTGCGGCGACCAGGTAGCGATCGATAACGTGACAGCTCAGTTCGGGCAGCACCGATGACACCAGGACTATCTGACTGATATTGGCGGCGACCGGCTTGATGCCGTCGTAGAAGTCGGGGCGCGTCAGCACGGTTTGCCGGGGGTGTACCGCTTCCACCACGCCGCTGATGCCCTGAGTGGTATCGAGACCCGGGCGCCAGACCACGCGGTCGCCGGTGACCAGTGACGACAGGGTACGCCGCATGTTACAGCGATGAACCTGTTGCTCACTGTCTTCAATATCCGCATGCTGACCAAATCGACTGATGACCAGCCCGTCCTGCTGGGGGCCGAGCTGGCTGTCATCGATGGTGTCGGCCGGCTTGCGCTTCAGGCGGCGACTGTGATTATCACTGACCCGTCGCGACTGGCCTTTGCTGAGTTTTCTTCTCTTGGTCACGATATCCTCGAACCTGCTTTCATTGCCGGCTATGATACACTTTCCCGCTGGAACTTGTCCCTATTGCCACCGAGCTTCGAGAGATAACATGAGCCAAAACGCAGAAAACCTGGTCTGGATTGATCTGGAGATGACCGGCCTGGAGCCGGATGAACACAAGATCATCGAAATTGCCAGCATCATCACCGACAAAGAGCTGAATGTACTGGCCGAAGGGCCGGTGCTGGCTATCCATCAAAGCGAGGCCGAACTGGCCAAGATGGATGAGTGGAATGTGCGCACTCATACCGGCTCAGGGCTGGTGGCGCGGGTTCAGGCCAGCACCGTCAGCGAAGAAGAGGCGGTAGCGCAGACACTGGCGTTCTTGCGTGAATGGGTACCGGAGCAGGCGTCGCCGCTGTGTGGCAACTCCATCGGTCAGGACAGGCGTTTTCTGGTGCGGCACATGCCGGTGCTGGAAGCCTTCTTTCACTACCGCAATGTGGATGTCAGCACCGTCAAGGAGCTGGTACGTCGCTGGCAGCCGGCCTTGCTGGAGCAGTTCACCAAAAAGGGCAGCCATCAGGCACTGGATGATATTCGCGAGTCCATCGCCGAACTGCAGTTCTACCGGAAGACGGTGTTCAAGATATAAGCGGACTTTACTCTTTTGCCGATGTTTTCACCAAACGGAATGCAAGTTAGAAAAAAATCTTGCATTCGATTAATCGGCTCGTATAATTCGCCTCCCGTAGCCAGTCGCAATTGTGAAGCAAGCCGCTGATAACTACAGGTTAAACCAGAGTGCGGGAATAGCTCAGCTGATAGAGCTTAACCTTGCTGAAGTTGATGAGGGTCGCGACGCGGCCCCATGCACAGAGTTAAAAAGTTTGCGGGAATAGCTCAGCTGGTAGAGCACAACCTTGCCAAGGTTGGGGTCGCGAGTTCGAATCTCGTTTCCCGCTCCAAATCAAGACGGTATTGCTACCAGAGCGATACTGAGTATTAAAAAGTGTTTTGCGGGAATAGCTCAGCTGGTAGAGCACAACCTTGCCAAGGTTGGGGTCGCGAGTTCGAATCTCGTTTCCCGCTCCAAATTGAAGACATGGGTTACCAGACCGGTGTTTTAAGAAGTTAAAGTTGTAGTTGAAAAAAATGCGGGAATAGCTCAGCTGGTAGAGCACAACCTTGCCAAGGTTGGGGTCGCGAGTTCGAATCTCGTTTCCCGCTCCAAATCAAGACGGTATTGCTACCAGAGCGATATTGGGCACGAAGAAAGTTATTGCGGGAATAGCTCAGCTGGTAGAGCACAACCTTGCCAAGGTTGGGGTCGCGAGTTCGAATCTCGTTTCCCGCTCCAAATCAAGACGGTATTGCTACCATAGCGATATTGAGTGTTACAAAGTGTTTTGCGGGAATAGCTCAGCTGATAGAGCAAAGCCTTGCTGAAGTTGATGAGGGTCGCGACGCGGCCCCATGCACAGAGTTAAAGATTACTGCGGGAATAGCTCAGCTGGTAGAGCACAACCTTGCCAAGGTTGGGGTCGCGAGTTCGAATCTCGTTTCCCGCTCCAAATACAAAAAAACCGACCATCAGGTCGGTTTTTTTGTATTTGTCTCTCCATCAGGTGTTTATGCCAATCTGAATAAAGATCTGATCTTTCTCAAGTCCGAACTCAGAGGCAACACAGCCGGCTCTCACGACACGCCACTGGGCTAGCCATCTTTGCTGGGTAACAGCTGCGAATATTCACTGGATATTCGGTCCATTACCCAACAAAGATATACGGCAGAAGGCTGCCCCATGGGGGCTCGGAAATGCCATCCCTGGCATTTCATGGTCGTGGGAGCTCGTCTCTGTTGCCTCTTTCTGAACCCCGAGTTGCCTGCAGACAGTACCAACAGATGACTCTGCAGCATCGAGGAGGACAAAGGGATCTGCTCAGCCGACCATCCGCACCACGGATGGTGCGGCTGAGCCCCCAAGGATGGGTTCACGGCGAGTCGGCGGAGCGGGCCCTTTGGCCTACTTTTGCAAAGCAACCGAATAGAACAGTTATTTAATCAGTTTGGTATCAGCGTTCGGCCAAACCTACCGCTATACATTATCAGCGAGATCAGCGGGCGTGTTTGGGCATGCCCTTGTCTACCGCCCGGATCAGCCGTTCCGTCTTGCGATCCACCTGTGCCAGTTTTGCCTGCTGCCGGGCCAGCGCCCAGTCGATATGCTCCCGCACCACCTCATCTACTTCTTCCCGTTTCTGTTCCAGGGCGTCGACGATGGTCGGGCTTGCCGGGGCATTGCCCAACGCCACTGCGATATTGCGCAGCCAGCGTCGGTGACCGATGCGTCGAATGGGACTGCCTTCGGTCTGCTTGAGAAAATGGGCTTCGCTCCAGTCGAACAACGCCAGCAACTCGGGCGTATGCAAGTTATCCCGGGCGGTAAAGTCCGGCTCCCGGCTGGCATCGGCGAAGCGATTCCAGGGACAGATCAACTGACAGTCGTCACAACCGTAGATGCGATTGCCCATCAGCGGGCGAAGCTCTTCCGGAATGGGGCCGTCCAGCTCGATGGTGAGGTAGGAGATACAGCGGCGGGCATCCACCACGTAAGGGGCGACGATGGCACCGGTGGGGCAGGTGGTGATGCAGGCCACACATTTGCCGCAGCCTTCTTCCACCGGCTGGTCGACGGGCAGGGGCAGGTTGACCAGTAATTCGCCGAGAAAGAAAAAGGAGCCTTGCTGGCGATTGATCAGCAGAGAGTGCTTGCCGGTCCAGCCGAGGCCGGCCTTCGCCGCCAGTGGCCGCTCCAGCACCGGCGCCGAGTCGACGAAGGGGCGGGCGACCAATTCGCTTGCCCGCAGTTCGATTTTATCGGCCAGTTTCTTCAGTCGCTGACGCAGCACCTTGTGGTAATCCCGGCCCAGGGCATAGCGGCTGATGTAGCCCAGATCCGGGCTGCTCAGCACCCGGGCGATGGCCGCCTGCTCCGGCAGGTAGTTCATGCGCACCGATATGACTCTCAGGGTGCCGGGCAGCAGCTCGTGCGGGCGGGCACGCATCATGCCGTGGCGGGCCATGTAGTCCATTTCACCGTGATAGCCCTGGTCCAGCCAGTCGGCCAGCAGCGGCTCATGCTCGGTGAGATCGGTATCGGTAATACCTACCTGGTCAAAGCCTAGCTCTGCTGCCCAGAGCTTGATATCGTGAGCCAAAGTCTCAAAGTCGGGAGCGGTCATGGGCATTATCGGTCTGGAAAAGCCTCACAGTTTAACACAGTCACTGTGGACATCGGAGCAGATCCGGGTCGGAGAGCGGCAGGCAGCCGCCGCCTGTGGCATGGCGATGTTCGAGCTGATGACCCGGGCCGGGCTGGCGGTATTTGAACTGGCCCGCTCCCACTGGCCCCACGCCCGGCACTGGTGGGTGTTTACCGGCGGCGGCAATAACGGCGGTGACGGTTATGTGGTGGCCCGACTGGCCCGGGCGGCCGGCATTCGCGTGCAGCTGGTGCAGATGGGAGACGCCGAGCGTTTGAGCGGCGATGCGGCCACCGCCCGGGATCATTACCGGGCCGATGGCGGCGCCATCGAAAGCCTGAACGCGCTGCAGGACACGCCGGATCTGATCATCGATGGGCTGCTCGGTACCGGTCTCAGCGGTGAGGTAAGAGAGGACGCCCGTCGGCATATTCAGCTTATCAACCAGACCCCCGCTCCGGTGTTGGCGGTGGATGTGCCCTCCGGACTCTGTGCCGATACCGGCCGCATACTGGGGGCGGCGGTCGAGGCCGAGATGACGCTGTCTTTTATCGGCTTGAAACCCGGCTTGCTGACCGGGCGCGGGCCCGATGTTACCGGACAATTGCTGCTGGCAAGCCTGGGCATTCAGCCCCGGCTGCAACAGACACCGGTGGCCGGCCTGATGCAGTGGGAGCAGGTACGACGGCAATTGCCCCGGCGTCGTCGTGGTGCCCACAAGGGCGAGGCCGGCCGGCTGCTGGTGGCCGGCGGCAATATTGGTATGAACGGCGCCATTCGGCTGGCCGGTGAAGCCGCCTTGCGCTGTGCCACCGGATTGGTACGACTGCTCAGTCATCCGCAGCATGTTCATGTGCTGAATTTAACGCGCCCCGAGTTAATGACGGCGGCTTTTTCCGACGTTAATGACTGGGCATGGGCCGATGCACTGGTGCTGGGCCCGGGGCTGGGACGAGACGTCTGGGCGCAGCACCTGTTTGAGGCGGCGATCGAGGCCGGGGTTGCGGACGCACAGCCGATGGTCATTGATGCAGACGGGCTCTGGTGGCTGGCTCGTCGCCGCAACCGCTTGCCGCTCGCCGGCCCCCGGGTCCTGACGCCCCACCCGGGTGAGGCGGCGATGCTGCTGGGCTGCAAGACCGCCGACATCGAGGCCGACAGACTGGCGGCGGTGCGGGCCATTCAGCAACAATATGGTGGTGTGGTGGTATTGAAAGGCGCCGGCTCTTTGATAGCAGATGAGCACCATGTCAGATTATGTCATTATGGCAACCCCGGCATGGCGTCGGGCGGGATGGGCGATGTGTTATCTGGTATAATCGGCGCCTTTATGGCTCAGGGACTGACCCCCTTTAACGCGGCCTCGGTGGCGGTGTGTCTTCATGGCCTGGCCGGTGACAAGGCCGCCACCAATGGCGGTATGCTCGGATTGCTGGCATCGGATTTATTCTCTCCACTCAGAAGTCTTATCAATCAAGATGATCAACATGACAACTAACACGCTGACCCTGACGCTTGCCGATGAGCAAGAAACCCTGGCGTTGGGTAAAAAACTGGCGCAGTCCTTCAGTGAGGCGCTCATTATTTTTCTGCACGGTGAGCTGGGCGCGGGAAAAACCACCCTGAGCCGAGGCATCATTCAGGCCCTGGGGCATGAAGGAAAGGTGAAAAGCCCGACCTACACCCTGGTCGAGCCCTATCAGGTGGGAGGCTGGCAGGTCTATCACTTCGATCTTTACCGCCTGGCCGATCCGGAAGAGCTGGAATACATGGGAATTCGTGACTATTTTACTCCCGACAGCCTCTGTCTGGTGGAGTGGCCCCAACGAGGCGCCGGTATGCTGCCATCGGCCGATCTGGAAGTGACACTGCGCTATCAGGGTGAACAACGCCAGGCATTGATGGAAGCCCGCACCCCGGCTGGCGTGGCGTTACTGGAGAAAATAACAAGGTGAAGTCGATACTGGCATTTTTCTGTTTGTGGTTCAGCGTATCGGCCTGGGCAAACCAGCTGGAAAGCATCCGCATCTGGCCGTCGCCGGACAATACCCGCATCGTGCTCGACATGGGAACGGCGCCGGCCTACGAGTATTTTATGCTCAGCGGGCCTCATCGGCTGGTGGTGGATCTGAGTCAGACCCAGAGCCGGGTCAAATTTTCCGCCATCAACAACAACAGCGAGCTGATCACCAAAATACGCAACAGCAAGCCCCCGCTGGCCAGCAGTTACCGCCTGGTGTTCGAGCTGAAGTCCGGGGTCAAGCCGGTGGTCTTTCCGCTGGCGCCGGCCGGCGACTATGGCCACCGACTGGTGATTGACCTGCCTTATACCGATAAAAGCCGGGCGCCACAGTCGGTGCGCAAGATGATGCCGGTCGGGAAAAGAGAAATCGTCATTGCCATCGATCCGGGCCATGGCGGTGAGGATCCCGGGGCCATAGGGCCGAAGAAAAACCGGGAAAAACACATTACCCTCGCCATTTCCCGCCGGCTGGCCAACATCATCAACAAAGAGCCGGGCATGCGGGCGGTATTGACCCGCACCGGTGACTATTACGTCAACCTCAACCGGCGTTCCGAGATTGCCCGCAAGGCCAAGGCGGATCTGCTGCTTTCCATCCATGCGGACAGCGTGGCCAACAGTGGCCCACGCGGCGCCTCGGTCTGGGTGTTGTCATCCAACCGTGCCAATCGCGAAATGGCCGGCTGGCTGGAAAAGCAGGAACGGCAATCGGAACTGTTGGGCGGCGTGGGACAGGTGATCTCGCAGACCGACGGCAATCCTTATCTGACCCGCACCTTTCTCGACTTGTCGATGGACCGCTCCCGGGCCGACAGCTACGCCATCAGCGAGCATATATTGTCCGCCATGAGCAAGGTGGTGCGGCTGCACAAGCGCAAGCCGGAACATGCCAGCCTGGCGGTGCTGAAATCACCGGACATTCCTTCGCTGCTGATTGAAGCCGGCTTTATCTCCAACCCGCAGGAAGAGCGCTTGCTGCTCAGCGCATCACACCAGCAAAAGGTGGCCCAGGCGGTGCTGGCCGGGGTCAAGTCCTATTATCGACAAAACCCGGCCAGCGGCACCATGATGGCCAGCGAGCCGGCGGGCAAGGCGCGCCAGCACAAGGTACAAACCGGTGAAAGCCTGTCACTGATCGCCCAGCGTTACGGCATCAGCGTCAGCCGGTTGAAAGGACACAACAGCCTGCAGTCCGATGTGGTTCGTATCGGCCAGGTGCTGGATATTCCCGGGAGCTGATATGCCAATCCAGATACTGCCGGCCCGGCTGGCCAACCAGATTGCCGCCGGTGAAGTGGTGGAACGACCGGCTTCGGTGGTAAAAGAGCTGGTCGAAAACAGCCTGGATGCGGGGGCGACCCGTATCGAGATTGATATCGAGAAGGGCGGCGCCAAGCTGATCCGCATTCGCGACAACGGCTGCGGTATCGGCAAGGACGAACTGACTCTGGCCTTGTCGCGCCATGCTACCTCCAAGGTCAGTACCCTGGAGGATCTGGAGCAGATCCTGAGTCTGGGCTTTCGCGGCGAGGCCCTGGCCTCCATCAGCTCCGTATCGCGGCTGACACTGACCTCCAGAACGGCCGAGCAAAGCGAAGCCTGGCAGGCCATGGCAGAAGGGCGCGACATGGCGGTTAAACTGCAGCCGGCGTCGCACCCGCAGGGCACCACGCTGGAAGCGAGCGATCTGTTTTTCAATACCCCGGCGCGACGCAAGTTCATGCGGACCGAAAAAACCGAGTTCGGCCATATCGATGAGGTGATCCGTCGTATCGCCCTGAGTCGTTTCGACGTCGATCTGGTGCTGCGTCACAATGGCAAGCAGGTACGCCAGTACCGGGCCGGTCGACTGCCGTCTCAGCAGGACAAGCGGTTGGCGGCGGTATGTGGTCCGGCTTTCATGAACTCGGCGCTGAAGCTCGACAGCGAGCATCATGGCCTGCGGTTATGGGGCTGGCTGGCACCGCCGAGTGCGGCCCGGGCCCAGCCGGATGTGCAATATACCTATGTCAATGGCCGCATGATGCGGGACAAACTGCTCAATCATGCGGTGCGCCAGGCCTATGGCGATCGTCTGCCTGCAGAAGGGCATGCGGCCTTTGTGCTTTATCTGGCGCTGGATGCGCGAGAAGTGGACGTGAATGTGCATCCGGCCAAGCACGAGGTGCGTTTTCATCAGTCACGGCTGGTGCACGATTTTATCTGTCAGGTACTGCTGCAGGTGCTGGAGCAGCAACCGCAACCGGAACCGCCATTACGGGTCAATACCGACACCGGCGAACTGGAACAACCGCTCGAGACAACGGCATCGGCAGCTGACCGTTCGGCCACGCGGCGCGAGTCGATCAGCTATCAGGCGCCCCGTCATGGCTATGGCGGTGGCCTGTCTGCACGCGAGTCTCGCCCGAGTGCGGTCAGCCGCGGTGAATGGCAGGGCATCGATGGTCTGTTGACCACCGTTGCTGCCGAACAGAATACGGCCGGGCAGAAGACGGCTTCATCACCGTTACCGACACCGTATCCAGTGTCATCCACGCACGATACCGCCGTGCCGCCGGCAGAATCCATATCGGGTCAACCCCTGTTGCTGATCAAGGAGCGAGGGTTGGTGGTGCTGTATCGGCAAGGCCTCTGGCTCTGTGATCTCGACCGGGCCCGGGCCTATGCCGATGGCCTGGCCTTGCTCGAGGTCTGGCAGCAGGGGCTGACCCCGCAGCCGCTGTTGCTGCCCATCCGACTTGCCCTCGATGTGAAGCAGCAAGCGGCACTGGAGCGGCATCAGCCACAGCTGCAAAAGTTGGGGCTGGAGTTGAAAACCGCAGCCGGCGACACCATTATTCTGACCCGGGTACCGCAGCCGCTGCGCCATGCGGATCTGGCCCGTTTGTTTCCCGAATTGCTGGCGCGGCTGGAGCGGGAGACGGATGCCGAGCCGGCGGCCCTGTGTCAGTGGCTGGCGGCCCAGGGCAGATCGGCTCGGCAACGCTGGACCATGGCCGAGGCGATAGCCTTGTGGCAACAGCTGCAGCCGGACATGCCGGATGAACCGCCGTTTCTGCAGCCGGTGGCGATAGAGCAACAACTAGACAGGTGGATAAATGGGGACTGAACCCCTTGCAATATTTTTGATGGGGCCCACGGCCTCGGGCAAGACCAGCCTGGCGATGGAGCTGTGCCGGGAGCTGCCCTGCGAGCTGATCAGCGTCGACTCGGCGCTGGTGTATCGGGGCATGGATATCGGCACTGCCAAGCCGACGGCCGACGAGCTGGCCGTCACTCCCCATCGGCTGATTGATTTGCTGGATCCCAAAGAGGCCTATTCGGCCGCCGATTTTCGGCGTGATGCCCTGGCGGCGATGGCCGAGATTTCGGCGGCCGGTCGCATTCCGCTGCTGGTGGGCGGCACCATGCTCTATTTCAAGGCGTTACTGGAAGGGCTCTCGCCCTTGCCCGGTGCCGATGCCGCAGTAAGAGCTCAAATTGAATCCGAAGCTCGGCAACATGGCTGGAGCCAGCTGCACGAACAGCTGGCCGATATAGACCCGGTGGCGGCGGCGCGAATCCATCCCAACGATCCGCAGCGGCTGTCCCGGGCGCTGGAGGTTTTTCGTATTTCCGGTAAAACGCTCACAGAATTAACGCAGAGCAAGGGTGATCCCTTGCCTTACAAAGTGTTACAGTTTGCGATTGCACCCAGCGAGCGGGCCGAGCTGCATCGACGTATTGCCGAGCGTTTTCGGCTGATGCTGTCTCAGGGTTTCGAACAGGAAGTTCGAACGCTTTATGAGCGAGGTGATTTGCATCCCGATCTGCCGTCTATTCGTTGTGTCGGCTATCGACAGATGTGGGATTACCTGAATGGGGTTGTCGGCTATGATGAAATGGTGGAACGCGGTATTGCCGCTACCCGCCAGCTGGCCAAACGGCAGTTGACCTGGCTCAGGGGATGGCCGGATCTGCAATGGCTGGGCACCGATAATAAAGAGGTCAGTCGTGACGTGATTGCACAGGTCAGACAGGCCCAACACGAAAGACAACAATAACAATTTTCATAATGACAAAAGATAAGGACAACAAGATGGCTAAGGGACAATCTTTGCAGGACCCGTTTCTGAATGCGCTGCGACGAGAGCGGGTCCCGGTCTCTATTTATCTGGTGAATGGCATCAAGTTGCAGGGACAGGTAGAGTCATTCGACCAATTCGTTATTCTGCTTAAAAATACCGTCAGTCAGATGGTGTACAAGCATGCCATTTCCACCGTGGTACCCGCCCGGCCGGTGCATTTAGTGACACCGCCCACCGGTGGAGCAGAACCCGCAGAACCGGAACAGGATCCTTCTTGAGCTTGATTTACCATTCTTTGCCGCCTTATTGCGGCCTGATGCCGTGCGAAGGTTCCGAAAGACGGAGGACTGGCCTTGTTTGAACGTTATCAAGGTGGTGAGTCCGCCATTCTGGTTCACGTCAATTTCGCCGACGACAGCGAACGGGAAGATCTCGAAGAGCTGGAGCTACTGAGCGACTCTGCCGGCGTCACCATCTGCGCGGTGCTGACGGGGAGCCGGAGTTCGCCGCAACCCAAATTCTTTATCGGCACCGGCAAGGTAGACGAGCTGGCGGCATTGGTGCAGATGCATCAGGCCGATGTGGTGATCTTCAACCACAGCCTGAGCCCGGCCCAGGAGCGTAACCTGGAGCGGGAGGTGAAGTGTCGGGTGCTGGATCGTACCGGCCTTATTCTGGATATCTTCGCTCAGCGCGCCCGTACCCATGAAGGCAAACTGCAGGTCGAACTGGCCCAGTTGCGCCATCTGTCGACCCGTCTGGTTCGGGGCTGGACTCACCTTGAACGCCAAAAAGGCGGTATCGGTCTGCGTGGCCCGGGGGAAACCCAGCTGGAAACGGA
Source organism: Oceanisphaera sediminis (assembly GCF_039539745.1). Taxonomy (NCBI): domain Bacteria; kingdom Pseudomonadati; phylum Pseudomonadota; class Gammaproteobacteria; order Aeromonadales; family Aeromonadaceae; genus Oceanisphaera; species Oceanisphaera sediminis. Next base: position 22,297 of record NZ_BAABDS010000043.1, on the reverse strand, counting down.
TCGTCGTTTGCTGCGTGATCGCATCAAATATATTCAGAAGCGGTTGGAAAAAGTCTCGCGTCAGCGTGAGCAGGGCCGGCGAGCGCGCAAGCGCAACGAGATTCCGACCCTGTCGCTGGTCGGCTATACCAACGCCGGCAAGTCGACCCTGTTCAATCGCATCACCCAGGCCGGTGTCTATGCGGCCGATCAGCTGTTCGCCACCCTGGATCCGACCCTGCGCAAGGTTGAACTGCCCGATGCCGGGCCGGTGATCCTGGCCGATACCGTCGGCTTTATTCGCCATCTGCCCCACGATCTTATCGCCGCTTTCAAGGCCACGCTGCAGGAAACCCGCGATGCGGATCTTTTGCTGCATGTGGTGGACTGCGCCGATGAGCAGATGCGAGAAAATATCGACGAAGTCGATTCGGTGCTCGAGCAGATTGATGCCGACGAAGTACCGGTGTTGATGGTATTCAACAAGATAGACAAGCTGGAGCAGCCCAGTAGCCGGGTCGAGCTGAATGAAGAGGGCAAGCCCCGTGCCGTCTGGCTGTCGGCGCAGGAAGATCTGGGCATCGAGGGGCTGCTGGAGGCGCTCAATCAATTGCTGGCGGGGGTGCTGGTTGAACATCGGCTGATTCTGCCGCCATCGGCGTCCAGGCTGCGCAGTCGACTGTACGCCATGAACGGAATCGTGAATGAAGCGTTTGGGGAGCAGGGAGAGTTTGTGGTTGATATCCGGTTGCAGCAGGCCGATTGGCATCGTCTGCTTAAACAGGAAGGTGAACAGCTAGCACGCTTTATAAGCGATTGATTGCTTGGTAAAGTTACTTTTATAAACCAGACAGACGGAGAGACAAATGGCTTGGAATGAGCCTGGAAATGGTGGCAAAGACCGTGATCCCTGGGGAAATAACGGCAAGCAACAAGGTGGCCCGCCGGATCTGGATCAGGTTATTCGTAACCTGAGTAGTAAATTAGGTGGCTTGCTGGGCCGTCGCGGCTCCGGCGGCGGTGGTGGTGGCATTGGCTCCTTCGGCATTGTGGTGGGGCTGGTGCTCGCGCTGGTGGTCTGGGTGGTCAGTGGTTTCTATACCATCGGCGAAGCCCAGCGTGGCGTGGTGCTGCGATTTGGTAACTACTACCAAAGCGTGGAGCCGGGCCTGAGCTGGAAGGCGACCTTTATCGATCGAGTGTTTCCGGTTGATGTGGAAACCGTACGCTCGCTACCGGCATCCGGTTTTATGCTGACCAAGGATGAAAACCTGGTCCGCGTCGAAATGGATGTTCAGTATCGTGTGCTTGAGCCTCGTGACTACCTGTTTAACGTAACCAATGCCGACGACAGCCTGCGACAGGCACTCGACAGTGCGCTGCGCTATGTGGTGGGTCATAGCACCATGGACGATGTACTGACGGTGGGTCGTGAGCGAGTGCGTCAGGAAACGCGTGAGTTGCTTGAGCAGATCATCGAACCTTACCAGCTGGGTCTGGCGGTGCTGGATCTCAACTTCCTGCCGGCGCGTCCGCCGGAAGAAGTGAAAGATGCCTTCGATGATGCCATTGCGGCGCAGGAAGACGAACAGCGCTTTATTCGTGAAGCCGAAGCCTATGCCCGAGAAATCGAGCCCAAGGCCCGGGGTCAGGTACAGCGCCTGCTGCAGGAAGCCGAAGCTTACAAAGAACAGGTTTCACTGCGTGCAGAAGGTGAAGTGGCTCGTTTCCGTGAACTGCTGCCTCAGTATCGGCAGCAGCCCGAGTTGACCCGTGACCGTATCTATCTGGAAACCATGGAAGAGATCTACAGCAAGGTCAACAAGGTGATCGTGGATACGCCGGAAGGCAATAACAGCCTGCTTTATCTGCCGCTGGACAAACTGGCCGAGCAGAATGCCAACCGTCCTGCCCGGGTTGATCCCAATGTCATCACGTCGGATTATATTAACGGCTTACAAAAGCAAGCCGGTTCGGACAGCGGACAGCTCAGATCCGGCTCCGATAGCGGTTCCATTCGTCCAACAGGGAGAAACTAAGCGATGAAAAGAGTATTAATCGTGGTTCTTGCCCTGATTGTCATTGTGCTCTACTCCTCGGTATTTGTGGTGGTAGAAGGCGAGCGGGGCATAGTGCTGCAATTCGGCAAGGTGAAGCGGGAGCAAGGCTCCGATCTGCCCACCGTCTATGAGCCGGGTCTGCACTTCAAGGTGCCGATGATCGATCAGGTACGCAAGCTGGATGCGCGCATTCAAACCCTGGACGATCAGGTGGATCGCTTCGTGACCTCGGAGAAGAAAGACTTGATCATCGACTCCTACGTCAAGTGGCGCATCGATAACTTTGCCAACTACTATCTGGCGACCGGCGGCGGTAATCGTTTGCAGGCCGAAAGCCTGCTGCGTCGGCGGATCAACAACAGCCTGCGTTCCGAGATCGGTAGCCGCACCATTCGCGACATCGTGTCCGGTGAGCGGGGCGACGTGATGGAAAGTGCGCTGCGTGGCTTGCTGGAGTCGTCTTCCGAGCTGGGGATCAAGGTGCTGGATGTGCGGATCAAGCAGATCAACCTGCCGACCGAAGTATCCAATTCCATCTATCAGCGCATGAGAGCCGAGCGTACCGCGGTGGCCCGAGAGCACAGATCCGAAGGCCGTGAGCAGGCCGAGATCATCAAGGCCGAAGCGGATCGACTGGTGACGGTGATGATCGCCGAAGCTCAGCGTAACTCCCGTACCCTGCGAGGTCAGGGAGATGCACTGGCTGCGAACATCTATTCTGATGCCTACTCGGCGGATCCGGAATTTTTCAGCTTTATCCGCAGCCTCGAAGCCTATCGCAAGAGCTTCGAGCAGGGGGGGGACATGATGATCCTCAAGCCGGAGGGCGATTTCTTCCGCTACCTAAAAAATCCTTCGGGACAACCGCAGTAAAAAAAGCCCGGGAAACCGGGCTTTTTTCTGCCTGACATATTCCCTAAAGCCGGGTTTATCATGTTCCGACCTTGGTCAAAATTTGATAGACTCCATTTTTAATAACTTAACAGTTAGTGAAAGGAAAAATGGGACAAAACGTTGTTGTACTTGGCACCCAATGGGGTGACGAAGGCAAGGGCAAGGTCGTAGACCTCCTTACCGACAAGGCCCGTTATGTTGTGCGCTATCAAGGCGGACACAATGCCGGTCATACTCTGGTCATCGATGGTAAAAAAACCGTTCTCCATCTTATCCCATCAGGCATTCTGCGTGACAACTGTACCTGCATCATTGCCAATGGTGTGGTGTTGTCACCGGAAGCGCTGCTGAAGGAAATGGCCGGTCTGGAAGCCAGCGGTGTACCGGTGCGCGAGCGCCTGGTGCTGAGCGAAGCGTGCCCGTTGATCCTTCAGTATCATGTGGCGATGGATGTGGCCCGGGAAGAAGCCCGTGGCGCCAAGGCCATCGGCACCACAGGTCGCGGCATTGGCCCGGCCTATGAAGACAAGGTTGCCCGTCGCGGTTTGCGCGTTGGCGATTTGTCCAACATGGACGCCTTTGCCGTTAAGCTGAAAGAAATTGTTGAATACTACAACTTCCAGCTCACCGGTTTTTATGGTGCTGAAGCTGTCTCTTATGAGGACGTGCTGGAGCAGGCCAAGGGCTATGCCGAGCTGCTGACCAGCATGGTGGTGGACGTAACCGACGTGCTGGACAAGGCTCGTATCAAGGGCGACAAGATCATGTTCGAAGGTGCCCAGGGCACGCTGCTGGACATCGACCACGGTACCTATCCCTACGTGACTTCCTCCAACACCACCGCCGGTGGCGTGGCCACCGGCTCCGGCTTTGGTCCCTGCTATCTGGACTATGTGCTGGGTATCATCAAGGCCTATACCACGCGTGTTGGCTCCGGTCCTTTCCCTACCGAGCTTTATGACGGTCAAGAGAAGCTGGATGCAGACGGTAAACACCTGGGTACTGTGGGCCATGAATTTGGTGCGACTACCGGTCGTTTGCGTCGTACCGGCTGGTTGGATATCGTGGCCATGAAGCGCGCCATTCAGGTGAACTCCATTTCCGGTTTCTGTCTGACCAAGCTGGACGTACTGGACGGTCTTGAAGAGATCAAGATTTGTGTGGGCTATAAAATGCCCGACGGTTCGGTCAAGGATGTGCCACCGATGGCCGCCGAAGACTACGAAACCGTGACGCCGGTCTACGAGACTATGCCCGGCTGGAGCGAGAAGACGTTTGGTGTTGTTACCGTTGAAGGCCTGCCTCAGGCGGCCCGTAACTATATCAAGCGTATTGAAACACTGACCGGTGTGCCGATAGATATTATTTCTACCGGTCCGGATCGTGATGAGACCATGATTCTGCGTCACCCCTTCGACGCTTGATCGTAACGCTCAGCGCTTATGAAAAACGCCAGCCTCAAGGGGCTGGCGTTTTCACGTCCTCACCCCTCACATTTCTTATCTGCTGCGCTCTACCGCCATATGGGCCAGAGCAACCAGGGCCGACTTGTGCTCTGAGTCGGGCAGTATGTTCAGGCTGTCGATGGCTTTCTGGGCCTCATCCTGAGCCCGTTGCTGGCTGTATTCCAGCGCCTTGGTATCGGCCAGAATGGCCATGATCTCCTCGAGGTGCTCCATGCCGGTGCGGTTGGCGATGGCGTCACGGATACGCTCGCGTTGGGCATGGTTACCCACGGCCATGGCGCGAAGCAGCGGCAGCGTCGGCTTGCCTTCGGCCAGATCGTCACCCACGTTCTTGCCCATGTCGTGGCTATCCGAGCTGTAGTCCATGATGTCGTCCACCAGCTGGAAGGCGGTACCCAGGTATTTACCGTAGTCGAGCATGGCCTGCTCGATCTCGGGCGGCTGATGGGTGAGTACGGCGGCCAGCCGGGTAGCGGCCTCGAACAGCTTGGCGGTCTTGCAGTAAATCACCTGCATGTAGCTGTCTTCGGTGGTATCCGGGTCGTTGCAGTTCATCAACTGCAGCACTTCGCCTTCGGCGATGATATTGGTGGCGTCGCTCAGGATATTCATGATTTTCATGTTATCCAGCTCGGTCATCATCTGAAAGGCGCGGGTATAGAGAAAATCACCGACCAGCACGCTGGCGGCATTGCCAAACAGCGCATTGGCGGTATCCCGGCCTCGACGCAGATCCGACTCGTCCACCACATCGTCATGCAACAGGGTGGCGGTATGAATGAATTCGATGATGGCCGCGAGGGTAATATGGGCCTTGCCCTCATAGCCCAGGGCGCGGGCCGCCAGCACGGTAAGTTGGGGCCGCATACGCTTGCCGCCGGCACCGACGATATAGAAGCCAAGTTGGTTGATCAGGGCCACATCCGATTGCAGGCGTGACATGATCAGTGTGTTGACCGATTGCATATCCAGCTCGGTCAGTTGTTTTATCTTGTTGATATCTACCATAAAGTTATAAGCCGGACGATGCAGTCTGAAGTCATTGATGTTGGGATTTTACACTATTTGTCAAAGGGATAAAGCCACCCCGCCGGGCTTTGGGATTAAAGCCGGCGCGACCGATTTTTTTATGGTTGCGGACTTGTCTCGGCATATCAATCTGCGTACAATACGCGACCATTGTAGAACAGTTTTAGTGCACGACCCGAAGAGGGTAAAAGTGCCAAAAATCGGAGTTATAATCATGTACGCGGTAATCCAAAGCGGCGGAAAACAGCACCGTGTAGCCGAAGGTCAGGTCATTCGTCTGGAAAAGCTGGACGTTGAAACTGGCGCATCTGTCGAATTCGACAAGGTGCTGATGGTTGCTCAAGGTGAAGACGTTAAAGTTGGTGTTCCTTACATCGACGGTAGCAAAGTGGTTGCAGAAGTCGTAGCTCACGGTCGTGGCAAAAAAGTCAAGATCGTCAAGTTCCGTCGTCGTAAGCACTCTCGCAAACAGCAGGGTCATCGTCAGTGGTTCACTGAAGTTAAGATCACTGGTATCAGCGCCTAAGAGGGGAGTTAAGTTCCATGGCACATAAAAAAGCAGGCGGCTCAACTCGTAACGGTCGCGATTCAGAAAGCAAACGTCTTGGCGTCAAGCGTTTTGGTGGTGAAAATGTCCTGGCGGGCAACATCATCGTTCGTCAGCGCGGAACCAAGTTCCACGCCGGCGACAACGTAGGTCTGGGTAAAGATCACACTCTGTTCGCCAAAGCCGACGGCAAGGTGAAGTTTGAGATTAAAGGTCCCAAGAACCGCAAGTTCGTTAGCATTGTAGCTGAGTAAGCTGCAAGCAGGACTAAAAAAGCCCCGCCAACCGGCGGGGCTTTTTGCTTTACAAAAAGCACATTCGGCGTTTGAGCCGGATATACTGCGCTCAGAAACGAATGGGAGAGCAATACAATGAAGTTTGTCGATGAAGCGGAAATCCGGGTTGAAGCCGGTGACGGTGGTAACGGTTGCGTTAGTTTCCGCCGTGAGAAATACATCCCCAATGGGGGCCCCGACGGCGGCGATGGCGGCGATGGCGGCGATCTTTATATGCTGGCCGACGAGAACCTCAACACCCTGATCGACTATCATTTCGAACGTTTTCACCGTGCTGAGCGGGGTGAAAATGGTCGCAGCAGTAACTGTACCGGCAAGCGTGGTCAGGATCTGGTGCTGAAAGTGCCGGTAGGTACTCGCGCCAAAGATGAAATGACCGGTGAAATTCTGGGCGATATGACCCGTCATGGCCAGAAACTGCTGGTCGCCAAGGGCGGCTTTCACGGCCTGGGCAACGCGCGTTTCAAAAGCTCGGTAAACCGGGCGCCAAGGCAGAAGACCAACGGTACGCCGGGGGAAATCCGCAACCTGCTGCTTGAGCTGTTGTTGCTGGCCGACGTGGGTCTGCTGGGCCTGCCCAATGCGGGCAAGTCGACCTTTATCCGTGCCGTCTCTGCCGCCAAGCCCAAGGTGGCCGATTATCCCTTTACCACCCTGGTGCCTAATCTGGGCGTGGTGCGTTGCGATGGCCACAAGAGCTTTGTAGTTGCCGATATTCCCGGCTTGATCGAAGGCGCGGCCGATGGCGCCGGTCTGGGCATTCGTTTTCTCAAGCACCTGGAGCGGTGCCGGGTCTTGCTGCACATGATCGATGTGCTACCGGTGGATGAGTCCGATCCGGCGGATAATGCGGACATTATCGTCAATGAACTGGTGCAGTACAGCGATGCCCTGGCCGCCAAACCGCGCTGGCTGGTGTTTAACAAGCTGGACCTGGTACTGGAAGACGAAGCCGAAGCCACCATACAGAAGGTCATCGAGCTACTGGACTGGAAAGGCCCCGTGTTCCGCATCAGTGCCATCGGTAAAGAAGGCACCAAGGAGCTGACTCAGGCGCTGATGAGCTTCCTGGATGAGAACCCGCGTACCCAGAAAGAGCTGGAAGAAGCCCGTGAGCCGGTCAACTTCAAGTGGGATGAGTATCATCAGGCTACACTGGCCGAAAATACCGAGTCGGTCGATGACGATGATGACGACTGGGATGAAGACGACGACGATGGTCATGTTGTCTATACCCGGGAATAATTCATGATGGTGTCGTTGATTGTGGCGATGACCCAAGAGCGGGTCATCGGCAAAGATAATCGTATGCCCTGGCACCTGCCGGCAGATCTGGCTTACTTCAAGCAAACGACCCTGGGCAAGCCGGTGGTGATGGGGCGTAATACCTTCGATTCCATCGGCAAGCCGCTGCCCGGACGGCGTAATGTCATCGTCAGCACACGCCTGGCCGAGGCGCCGGCGGGAACCGAACTGGTTGCTTCTCCGGACGAGGCGCTGGCGTTGCTAAAGGATGAAGCCGAGGTGATGATCATCGGTGGCGGTCAGCTCTATGCGGCCTTCATGCCGTTGGCACACCGTTTGTATCTGACCCGCATTGAAGCCAGCCTGGAAGGGGATACCCATTTCCCTCTGGCTGAATCAGACTGGCAGCTGGTATCGGAGCAACGACGGCCGGCAGACGAACGCAATCGATACGATTGCCGGTTTCAGATGCTGGAGCGAGCCTGAGTGTGTAAAAAAGCCCGGCGATAAGCCGGGCTTTTTTATACCAATCTCAGTAATGATTTGGTCATATTAAGGCCTCAGCTCAGAGGCAACACAGCCGCCTCCCACGACACGCCATAAACTCATCCCTGAGGGCTCGGGAAATGCCGTCCATGGCATTTCACGGTCGTGGCAGTCGATCTCTGTTGCCTCTTCTCGAGCACCGAGTTGTCTGTAGGTCGCCCCTGCAGGTGACTCCGTAGCAGAGGGCGGATGAAGGGTTCTACTCCAGCGGCCATCACATGACAGGACGTCATGTGCTGAGCGTCGCAGGGATGCGGTTTAGCGTGTCGGTGGAGTAGCCCCTTCGTTCGACCTTTACAGGGCAGCTAAAGAGACCAGTTAGTTTTCCAGATTGGTATAAAAAAGCCCGGCGATGAGCCGGGCTTTTTTATACCTCACACTTTACGGCTTTCAAGCATAAACCGGGCAGGGAGTGGCGATACGCTCTCCGCTTTCCCAGTGCAACATGGTCAGGCTTCCGCCCCAGACACAACCGGTGTCGAGTGCATGGATATCGGTGGCATCACATCGGCCTTCCAGTGCGGCCCAATGACCGAAGATCAGCGGTGGATCCTGGCGATCCTGGCGTAATGTGAACCAGGGTACCAGTGTCGATGGCGCATCGGCCAGGGCGGCCTTGTGCTCGAAGTCGAGACGACCATCCGGGTGGCACAGTCGCATGCGGGTAAAGGCATTGACGGTATAGCGTAGCCGCTCTGTATCGGACAGCGTCGGCTGCCAGAAATCCGGCTGATTGCCATACATCTGTTGCAGTCGCTCCCGGTAATGAGGCGACTGCAGCTCGGCTTCGGCCATGCGCGCCGAGGTACGAGCCTGCTCCAGACACCACTGTGGTGGTATGCCGGCATGACTGATGGCAAAGCCGTGCTGTTCATGTTCGGCCAGCAGCGGTCGATGGCGCAGCCAGTACAGCAGATCGGCCCGGTCGGCTGCCTGTAATATCTCGTCAATCCGGTCGGCGGCCTTGGGCTTGCGGATGCCGTGGGCCACCGCCAGCAGATGCAGATCGTGATTGCCCAGCACGGTAGTGGCGGCATCGCCAAGGGCGATGATCCGGCGCAGGCAGCCCAGTGAGTCCGGCCCGCGCGCCACCAGATCGCCGGTCAGCCAGAGCTGGTCACGGGACGGATTGAAGGCCACTTCGGCCAGCAGTTGATTCAGCTCGACCAGGCAACCCTGCAGATCGCCAATAAGGTAGGTGGCCATCAGTTGATCAGGTTGGGCTGGGCGAGACGAAAGGCATCTATCGGCGCCTCGAATTCGCCACCGTCTTCCCGGGTCATGGTATAGCTGCCTTCCATGACGCCCACCGGTGTTTCCAGGCTGACACCACTGGTGTAGGTATATTCTTCCCCCGGCGCTATGTTCGGTTGCTCACCCACCACACCGCTGCCTTCCACTTCGATGACCTTGCCGTTGGCATCGGTGATCACCCAGCGACGACTGATCAGCTTGACCCTTTCATCACCACGGTTACGAATGGTAATGGTGTAGGCAAACACATAATGCTGCTCATCGGGAGCGGAGCGGTCGGCCAGATAACGGGGTTGTGTGATGATATGAATCGCGCCGGGGGTCATAATTATTCCTTACGTTGGGCCAGGGCGTTGGCCAGGGTCACGTACTGCACCAGAGACAGCTGCTCGGGCCGAGCGGTCGGATCCAGCCCCAGTGCGGTGAGCTGGTCGGCGCTGAACAAATGGCTCAGGCTGTTGCGAATGGTCTTGCGTCGTTTGCCGAAGGCATCGGCGGCCACACGGGACAGGCAGGCGATATCCTGTGCCGGATAAGGCGGTACTTCGTAAGGCAGCAGCTTGACCACGGCCGAGTCTACCTTGGGGGCGGGCCGGAAGGCGTCGGGACCGACTTCCAGTACCGGTACCACCTGGCAATAATACTGTGCCATCACACTCAGCCGACCATAGGCCTTGCTGCCGGGACCGGCAGCCAGCCGGTTGACCACTTCTTTCTGCAGCATGAAGTGCATGTCTTCCACGTGCGCGGCAAACTCGAACAGGTGAAACATCAGCTGAGTGGATATGTTATACGGCAGGTTACCGAAAATTTTCAGTTTTTTGCCCGGCTCCTGCAGCTGAGTGAAGTCAAACTTCATGGCATCGGCCTGATGGATGCTGAGCTTGTCCTTCAGAAAGGGATGCTCGGCCAGTCGAGCGGCCAGATCCCGATCCAGCTCGACCACGTTGAGCCGCTGGATGCGATCACAGACCGGGCCGGTGAGGGCGCCGAGTCCGGGGCCGATTTCGACCATGGTAAAGTCATCGCTGGGATGAATGGCATCGACTATCTGATCGATGATGTAGTCATCATGCAGAAAATTCTGACCGAAACGTTTACGAGCCTTGTGACCCTGGTGAACCTTACTATTCATCGCGTTTTTCTATCATTTCAATGGCTTGATTAAGCGCGCACAGCATGCTGCCCGCATCGATTTTATTGGTTCCGGCCAGTTCGAGGGCGGTGCCGTGATCCACCGAGGTGCGGATAAAGGGCAGCCCCAGAGTGATATTGACCGCCTTGCCGAAGCCGATATATTTCAGTACCGGTAATCCCTGGTCATGGTACATGGCCAGGAAGGCATCCGCATCCTGCATGTATTTTTGCTGGAACACCGTATCGGACGACAGGGGGCCCACCAGATCCATGCCCTCGGCTCTGAGCGTCTCGAGGGTGGGAATGATGATATCCAGCTCTTCCCGTCCCAGGTGGCCATCTTCGCCCGCATGGGGGTTCAGCCCGCAAACATAGATACGCGGGCTGGGCAGGGCGAATTTGGTCTTCAGCTCGGCGTGCAGAATACGAATGATTTTGCTGAGCCGGTCTTCGGTGATGGCCTTGGCCACATAGGCCAGCGGTATGTGGGTGGTGACCTGAGCCACACGCAGTCCCGGCGCGGCCAGCAACATCACCACATCCGGCACATTGGCCTGCTGGGCAAAAAATTCGGTATGGCCGCTGAACGAGACCCCGGCCTTGTTGATGATGCCCTTGTGCACGGGACCGGTTACCACGGCGGCAAACTCGCCGTTCATGTTACCGTCGGAGGCGCGTTTCAGGGTTTCCAGTACATAGAGACCATTGGCTTCGTCTAGCACGCCGGGCAAGGCCGGCTTGGCCAGTTTGACCGGTGCTATGGTCAGGGTACCGGCCCGTTGGGGCCGAGGGGGCAGATCGGGCCGGTAGGGTTGCAGGGTCAGTTGTTTGCCCAGGGCATCCGCCCGGCTCTGGATCAGCTCCGGATCGGCGATCACCACCAGCTCTGCCGGCCAGTCTTGCTCGGCGAGGGCCAGCATCAGCTCGGGGCCGATGCCGGCGGGCTCACCGGGCGTTATTGCGATACGTTGACAAATCACAGTTCACCGTTCGATAAATGAGTGTCGACAATACGGATATAGGCTTCATCTTTCAGCTCATCGAGCCAGGTCTGCACTTCTTCGGTAAAGCGACGGTTGAAAATAAGCTGGTAGGCTCTTTGCTCGGTGGCCTGCTCGGTGGCATCCATCACACGCTTGTCCTCCAGCTGCACCAGGTGCCAGCCATGCTCGGAGCGGAACGGCTCACTGAGCTGGCCCACCTCAAGCTGGTTGACGGTGTCACGAAAGCTGCTGACATACATTTCCGGGGCCGCCCAGCCCAGGTCACCGCCATTGATGGCCGAGCCCGGATCTTCGGAAAACTGCTCCGCCAGCTGGGCCATGCCGGCCTCACCGACACGAATGGAGCGGGCAAAGCCGGCCAGTCGGGACTGGGCTTTTTCTTCACTCAGAATGATGGAAGGCTTGAGCAGGATATGGCGGGCTCTGACTTCAACCGCCTGCACGGTTTTGGCTGTGCTGCCCTGGGTATCAAACACCGTAAGAATATGCAGGCCGGCACCGGAGCGAATTGGGCCGATGATATCACCCTTGCGGTTATTCTTCACGGCTTCGCTGAACAGGGAGGGCATTTCGTTGATGCCCAGCATGCCCCAGTCACCGCCTTCAAGCGCCTTGGGACCGGCACTGTGGGCAATGGCCAGCTTGCGGAAATCGGCCCCTTGCTCCAGTTGCTTGAGCAGCTTTTCCGCCTGGCGGCTGGCCTGGCGCAACTGTTCGGTGTCGGGAGTGGCGGGCAGCGGCAGCAGTATATTACCGACCCGGTAGCGAGTCTGGTTCTGGCCCTGCTCCTTGATCATCTGCACCACCTGTTTGACTTCCTGATCGGAAATATTGATGCGACGGCGCACCTGATTGCGCGCCAGTTCACTCAGCAGAATTTCGTTGCGTACCTGCTCGCGAAACCGGGCGTAGGTCAGGCCGTCGGCCTTGATGCCGGCGCGCAATTGCTCGGGCGTCTTGCCTTCGCTGCGGGCGATGTTGGTAATGGCTTGTTCAAGCTGAGTATCGGTGATGCGCAGCCCCAGCCGTTCGGCCAGTTGCCGTTGCAGGCTTTCGAGTACCAGTCGATCCAGCGCCTGTCGACGCAGTGACTGTTCATCCGGCAGTGGCTGCCCGGCGGTGGCCGCACTTTGTTTTACCTGAGTGACCAGGCCTTCGAGCTGGCTTTCCAGCACCACATCCTGGTTGACGACGGCAACGACTTTATCGAGCAGCTCCGCCGCCTGGCTGGTGGCCGATATCAGGCCCAGACCGGCGGCAATCAGCAGTTGTTTACATCTATTATTCATGACAAGTCCTGTGCGCAATGAAAATCAGTTATTGAGATTAAAGGGGCGATAATAGGGCAACAAGCTGGTACCCGGCGAAAAGTCACCGCTGCCGGTGCCAAATGAGCTGAAGCCTTTCAGTTCGAAGCGCAGTCCGATCAGCGTTTCCTGCTGTGTTTCGGTCGGACTGAGCAGCGAGTCTTCTTTTTGTGATTGTTCCCACACCAGGCTGACGGCCCAGCAGCAGGAGTCGTAACGCAGCCCTATCAGAGTATCGATATTGCGACTTAGTTCAATATCCCGGTAATGACCGCCAATCAGCCGCCACTGCGGATCCAGTGGCCAGGAGAAGGTGCCCCCCAGCTGGTTGAGATCATTGCCCAGGCTGGCATCCGTAAAATAGGTCTGGTTCAGGTGGCGAAAGCCAAGCTGGGCCAGCTTGCCCTCGTCGTTGTATTCGAGGGTGATATTGCCGGCGGCGAGCCGGCTATTGGTGGTGTCCTGCTGGGCCTCGGTATGTACAAACCAGCTGCCGTCGATGTTCAGGTCACCCTCGAAAGTCAGGAAGGATCGCTTGAAATCGCTGGGCTCCTCACTGGGAAACAGCCGTACACGGGGTGAGGTAAAGTTATAGGTCTGGGCCAGGGCCAGGCGCAACCGTTCGACGCTGTCAGCATCGTAGATGCGACTGGTGAAGCCGGCGGTCAGCTGGTTGGCGTCACTGATCCGATCCAGACCGGCAAAGCGGCGGTCGCTGAACAGGCTGTAGTAGTCCTGGCGCATATCGGTGGTGTCGTACAGGCCGATATTATCCTGCTCCTTGAACGGCACATACAGGTACTGCAGTTGCGGCTCCAGGGTCTGGGTAAAGTCCTGCTCAAACCATTGGGCTTCCCGGTCGAACACCAGGGTGCCGTTGAGTCGCAGGCGGGGCAGCAGCCGGTCGACGCTGGAGTCCAGACTGTCGGCGGTAAAGCCCTGAACGTTACGGTAATAGGGAGCCAGCGTGTCTGGAATATCCTGCTCGTAATGGGTGTAATATGCACCCACATCGGCGGTGAGTTTTGCTCCCGGCTGGTTGACGACGGAATACACCAGTTTGGGCTCCGCATGAAAACGGGTCGCCTGGTAGGCATTGTTGTTGTCGTTGTTGAACCGGGTCAGCTCGGAATCCAGCCCCAGATCGAACTCACCAAAGCCGCGATAGCTGGTCAGCGCCAGGCTGGGTGCCAGCTGGAAGGGCATGGTCTGCTGATTGGCTCTGAGGATCTGGTAATCCCGCACCTCGGTGGTCAGCTGCCAGTGTCGGTCATAATAGCCACCGCGAAACGATTGCATCAGCTGGTTATCGACCAGTTGCCCGACCGGTGGCGAGAAATCGTCAAAATAAGCGAAATCCCAGCCGGCGACCTTGGTGTAGTCGATGTTGCCGCGCCAGTGACCATCGGCATCGAAGCGGGCGTTATGGCGCCAGTTGAATAGCCAGCGGGCGTCATCCTGCCATTGGGTGTCGGCCAGCTGATCGTCGCTAGACAGATATTCGCCATAGAGGGTGCCGCTTTGTCCTTCTACCGGCAGGTAGCGGAATTCGAGCTGGCTCATGGTGCCACGCTTGCTCATGATACGGGGCGTCAGGGTGGCATCGTAGTTGGGTGCGATATTCCAGTAATAAGGTAAGCTGAAGTCATTTCCGTTTGAACCACCAAGCTCGATAGTCGGGTAGAGCAGGCCGCTTTGCCGTTCGTCCTTGACCGGAAACTTGATGTAGGGAAAGTAGAACACCGGCATTTCGCCCAGCCAGAGCACCGCATTCCAGGCTTCGCCGAACACTTGATCCTGTTCTACCTGCACCGAGCTGGCCTTGAGCTGCCACACTTCTTCGCCGGGCGGGCAGGTGGTGTAGCTGGCGCCCTGTAATTCAACCTGGTTGGCGTTATCGCTCAGCTGTACCCGTTTGGCCTGACCTCGCCCCTTCTCGCCATGAAACTGGTAATTGGCCTCGTCCAGCTCGGTATCCCTGGTGGTGAGGTTACCGGTCAGGCGCTCATCGCTGTCTACGCTGATGGTGCCGTCGGTGAAGTGGATGTTGCCCTCGGCCAGCACATCGCGGCTAAGCTGTTCCAGCTCGACGTAATCGGCACTGAACCGACGTTGCTCCTGGGCGACCTGTACATCGCCACGATACAGAATCTTGCCGTCCCGCGTGGCATTCAGTACCTCGGCGGTGACGGTAATGGGTGCGTTGGGATCACCCTGAGTGGCGTCCACCCGCAGCGGAACATGGCTGAAACAACGGCTGAAGTTAAGAGGGAGCGGGGACGCTTCTGCGGTGGTTTCAGTTGTGGTCTGAGCCTGAGCCAGGCTTGAGACAAGCAGCAGGGGAAAGCCGATAATCCGTATTCTCATGGGTTTACGCTCGCATTCCTGTCGTGGCGACACCGTCCCTTGGAGGCTGGTTGAGCTTTTGGTGTCATTACTTTATGGTAGCGGGCTATGATAAAGCATTCTTGCGGTCAGCACTATGGCCCTGCTTTAGCGTCATTTTTTCATCCAGGATCCCGTTCATGAAGTTAGCCGTTCCCCATTGGTTTTTGCTCCCGATGCGCACTGCTGTTGCCGTTCGGCACGTTTTGCAAGTGACTGCCCCGGAGGCTGGATAAATGCTGGCACATATAAAAGGCAAGTTGATTGGCTTTTTCTTCGGCCTGTTGATTGGCAATATTCCGGGCGCCCTGCTTGGGTTATGGCTCGGGCACCTGGTCGACAAGAAACTGGCCAATGCCTGGCTGTTCAACAAGGGCGCTCAGGCCGAGTTTCTCTATACCACCTTTGCCACCATGGGCCATGTGGCCAAGTCCAGTGGCCAGGTATCGAGCGAAGAGATTCGTCTGGCCGATCAGCTGATGACCCAGATGCGGTTACAGGGCGAACAACGAGCGCAGGCCCAGAACGCCTTTCGCGAGGGTAAAAGTGCCGATTTTCCGCTAACCGAAACCCTGCGCCGTTTTCGCACGCGAGTCAAAGACAGCCGTAACCTGTTGCGCTTCTTCATGGAAGTACAGCTGCAGCTGGCCTTTGCCGACGGTGAGTTGCACCCGGAGGAACGTCGCCTGTTGCTGACCATTGCCGTTGAACTGGGTTTTTCCGAAGTCGAGCTGGAGCAGTTGCTGGCCTTTGCCGAGGCCCAGTTGCACGGGTTTCATCAGGGGCAGGGTCATGGCTCGGCCGGCCATACGCAACCGCCAGCAGAGCGACTACGTGACGCCTATCGTATTCTCGAAGTGGAAGAGGGAGCCGACGACAGCACGGTGAAACGCGCCTATCGGCGACAGATGTCCAAGCATCATCCGGACAAGCTGGCGGCTCAGGGCCTGCCCAAGGAGATGATGGACATGGCCAAGGAAAAAGCCCAGGACATTCAGCAGGCGTGGGAAACCATCAAGGCGGTGCGCAAGATCCGCTGAAAGACCGGGATTGGGGACCGGGGAGCAGGGATTCGTTACTTCCCTAATCCCCAATCCCGAGTCCCCGGTTTTTAGACCAGCCGGTTTTGTTCCCGACCTGCTGCAAAGGCCTCGATATTGTCGATCAGCTGATCCGCCAGTCGCTGCATGGCATTGTGGCTGGCCCAGGCGACATGTGGCGTCAGTATGAAATTGGGATACTGCAGCGCCTGCATCAAGGGGTTATCCGGTGCCGGTGGCTCCTGGCTTACTACGTCAACCCCGGCACCGCCGATGCGCTTTTGCGCCAGCGCCGCCAGCAAGGCCGCCTCGTCCACCAGGCCACCGCGGCCCACGTTGACAAGCAGGGCATCGTCCTTCATCAGTGTCAGTTCGCGCTCCCCGATCAGATGACGGGTCTCGGGAGTCAGCGGGCAATGCAGGCTGATTACATCGGCTTCCTTCAGCAGTTGTTCAAAGCCGACCCGACCTTTGCCGGCGGGCTGTCCCTTGCGTGCTCCTACTATTACCTTCATGCCCAGCGCCGTGGCCAGTTTTTCCAGGTCTTTGGCGATGGTGCCGTAGCCGATCAGCCCCAGAGTCTGGTCGGCCAGATCCCGCACCGGGTAGTCGAAATAACAGAACTGGCCGCTTTGTTGCCAGCGTCCGGCAACCACGGAGGCATGATAGGCATTGAGGCTGCGGTTCAGCGCCATGATCATGGCCAGTGCATGTTCCGGCACCGAGTTTTTCGAATAGTCCTGAATATTGCACACGGCAATACCGGCCTGGCGGCAGGCGTCCAGATCGACGTTGTCGCTGCCGGTGGCGGCAATCACCACCAGTTTTAACCGGGGCAGTTGCGCCAGTATGTCGGCACCGAGCCGCACCTTGTTGACGATGGCAATATCCGCATCCTGCAGCCGTTCCAGTACCTGATGGGGTTCGGTTTCTTCATGGCTTTGCCAGCGGTGCTCGAAGGCCGGGGCGCGCAGTGTTATCTCCGGTGCCAGGGTTTTGCGATCCAGAAATACCAGTTTCATGGCGTTGTTCCTTTAATTGTTCTTTCAAGTAGTCCGGTGCGCTGGGGGGGAAGGGTAACCAACCCAGACGGATCAGCCAGCTGGCCATTTGTTTTTCCAGCATGCCTGGTGCGGCAAAGTGTTGCACCAAATAATCGGTTTTTCCCCTGCTACCAAGCTGTTGCCGGCGCCGCCGCTGATTGTGCCAGGCTAATGGGCTGTCAGGTCGACTATAGATATCCAGCACCGGGTAGGGGCTGCGGGCCAGGCTCATGGCCAGCATTTGCTGTTCGGCAGAGGGAACCGGCAAGGCATCCAGCAGTACCAGTGCCTGTGGCGGCGGCAGTGCTGTGCTGTCGACCAGCTGTTGATACCAGAGTGCGGCGCTGCCTTGTGCGACCACCAGTAAGGGAGGGGATGACTCCAGCCCGGCCAGCACGTCGCTCAGGCGAGTCGCGGTCTGCTCTTGCCATTGCCGCTGTTGAGCGGTGGGCTGCTCACTGGCGGGATTGAAGGACTGCTGAGCCGGATCGGGCTGCAGCACAATGAAATCCCAGCCTCGTTGTTGCCAGTATGTGGCCATCGGCAGCCAATAATGAGTCTGGCCCTGTTCGGGCCAGATCATCAGGGTGCCGGCGGTACTGGCGCTGGCGGTGTTGAAGCGCAGCAGCTGGGCGGCCGGCTGATATTGCTCGAAGGCCGCCCAGTCGAGCCGAGCCTGGCTGACCGGTGCGACCAGCCAGGCTGCCAGGAAAGATGCTGCCCACCACCTTGGCCGAAACGCCATTATGTCATGTCGAACGGGGCGGGGGCGGTGAAGCTCAGCCACTCCTTGCTTCGGGGGTGGCGAAACTCCAGCTCGGCGGCATGCAGTTGCAGATGCGGCGCCATTTCCAGTGCCTCTCCCTCGGCATACAGATTGTCGCCCAGAATGGGATGACCGATGCTCAGCATATGTACCCGCAACTGGTGTGACCGGCCGGTGATCGGCGTCAGCTTGATCAGGCTGCGGTCTTCCAGCCGGCGCAGACAGCGCCAGTGGGTCAGCGCCGCCTTGCCGTTTTTATGATCCACCATGTGCCGTGGTCGATTGGGCCAGTCACAGCACAGGGGCAGATCGATACTGCCCGCACTTTGTTTGGGATTACCATACACCCAGGCGTAATAGCACTTGGCGGTTTCACGCTCGCGAAACTGGCGACTCAGCTCTCGGTGTGCCTTGGGGTGCAGTGCCATTACGATCACGCCCGAGGTGGCCATGTCCAGCCGGTGGACCACCTGAACCGTGGGATAAACGCGGGCTACCCGAGAGGACAGGCTGTCGTAATGAACAGGATCCCGGCCGGGTACGCTGAGCAGGCCGCTGGGCTTGTTCAGCACGATCAGGCTGTCATCCTGGTACAGCACGTCAAACGGGGGATCCATCGGGGGATCGTAACGCAGCAAAACCATGGTGCTATTTCCTTATTGGTGGCTGACGACGATATACCGAATCGCGTCCAGTTTTAAGCGGGTATGGCTAAGCAGGCTGTCGATCTCGTCCCGCAGCTCCTGCACATGGGAAATCTCGCTGGCTCGCACATTGGGATTGACCTTGGCCAACTGCTGCAGGCGCTGTAATTCCTGGCCGATAGACGCCTGCATGCGAGAACGAGCCTGCTCGACCAGCACATGCATCTGTGCTTCTGCCACCGGCTGAGCCTGTTGCAGCAGATGATGAATGATGGTCTGCGAGGCATTCACCAGCTTGCTGGCCAGATGACGGTTGACCGGGCTGAGCTGTCGGTCGAACGACTCGAAGCTGACCTTGTCGGCCAGATCATTACCGTTTTTATCCAGTAACAAGCGAATAGGAGCGGGTGGCAGAAAGCGATACAGCTGGGCATGATGGGCCGATTCGGCCACGAAAATCAGCTCCAGAAACTGGGTGCCGACCGGCAGTGCCTTGTTCTTGAGAATGGCCACCGAGGTGGTGCCGATTTCCGAGCCCAGTACCAGATCGATACCGCCGCGGATCATCGGGTGATCCCAGGTCAGCAGGTGCAAGTCATCCCGGCTGAGGGCGGTGTCCCGGTCGAAGGTGATGCTGGCGCCGTCTTCCGGCAACCCGGGAAAGCTCGGGATCAGCATCTGCTCGGTGGGACGCAACACGATGGCGTTTTCACCGCGATCGTCCTGATGCACGCCCACTTCATCAAACAGTTTGATGGCGAAGATGGCCAGCGTCGGATCTTCGTCAATCTCGGTCAGCTCTGCCGCCAGATCCCGGTCGAGAATCACGCCGCTGGAGTTCAGCTCCAGCAGACGATCCCGGCCCTGTTCCATCTGGCTGTTGAGTTCCCGGGTGAGGATGCGGGTATCGGCAATCAACTGCTCCAGTGCCGCTTCGTCCTGACCGTGTTCGGCCAGCAGCGCCAACAGTCGCTCGCCGACTTGCTGATAGACCGGCTGGCCAACCGCATTGGGCTTGCTGAAGGCATCCATACCCTGTTGATACCAGAGGGTCAGTGCCTGCTGGGCGGTACCTTCCAGATAAGGCACATGAATGTCGATGTTGTGTTGCTGGCCGATACGGTCGAGGCGACCGATGCGCTGTTCCAGCAGATCCGGATTGAGCGGCAAATCGAACAACACCAGCTGATGCGAGAACTGGAAGTTGCGGCCTTCGGAGCCGATTTCCGAGCAGATCATCACCTGGGCGCCACCTTCCTGCTGGGCAAAGTAGGCGGCCGCCTTGTCGCGTTCCAGCAATGACATGCCTTCGTGGAAGACGGTCCCGCGAATGCCTTCCTTGACCCGCAGCACTTCTTCCAGTGCCAGCGCCACGCCGGCCTTGGCGGTGATGATCAGAATCTTGTCGTTGCGTCTGGCCTTGGTATATTCCAGCAGCCAATCGACCCGGCTGTCGAACTGGGTCCAGGAACTGTCGCCACCTTCAAACTGGCGATAAATCTCCTCCGGATACAGCGCCTGCAACGCTTGGCTGGCATCGTCCAGTCGACGGCCCATCATGCCGGCCACGCGAATGGCGGTTTTATACTGGGTTGGCAGCGGCAAGGGGTGCACATGCAACTGACGAGCGGGAAAACCCTTGATGGCCTGACGGGTATTACGGAACAGCAGGCGGCCGGTACCGTGACGGTCGAGCAGCTGAGCCAGCAATTGCTGGCGGGCGGTCGGATCGCTCAGGCTGCCGTCATCCTGGCCATCCATAAAGGGAGCCAGACGGGCTTTTGCCGTTTCATCCAGTGGCGCGTCGGAAAGCAGGGCTTCCGCGGCGGCGGCCAGTGGCTGATATTCTTCTTCTTCGGCCAGAAAGGCGTTGTAATCATAGAAGCGCTCAGGATCGAGCAGGCGCAGACGGGCAAAATGACTCTCGTGGCCCTGTTGATCCGGTGTTGCCGTCAGCAGCAAGACACCGGCGGTATCTTCGGCCAGTGCTTCCACTACTTCATAGGCGCGGCTGGGTTGCTCGGCATCCCAAATCAGGTGATGGGCTTCATCTACCACCAGCAGGTCCCAGTCGCTTTCATGCAACTGCTCGAAACGCTTGCGCTTCTTGGTAATGAAATCGAGGCTGCACAGCACCAGTTGTTCGGTGTCGAATGGGTTGGCCGCATCGGCAAAGGCCTCGACGCAGCGTTCTTCATCGAATAGCGCGAAATGCAGGTTAAAGCGGCGCATCATTTCGATCAGCCACTGATGGATCAGCGCGTCCGGTACCAGGATCAGAATGCGGCTGGCGCGACCCGACAGCCATTGCTGCTGAATAATCATGCCGGCTTCGATGGTTTTACCCAGGCCGACTTCATCCGCCAGCAGAACGCGCGGGGCATAACGGCTACCCACTTCCTTGGCGATATGCAGCTGGTGCGGGATCAGGCTGACCTTGCCGCTGGCCAGTCCGCGCAGAGGCGAACGGCGCTGGGTGAACTGGTGCATCAGCGCCTGATAGCGCAGGTTATAGCGACCTATCTTGTCAATCTGGCCGGCGAACAGCCGTTCCTGGGGTTTGTTCAGCTTGATAAAGTGGTTGAGAAAGGTTTCCCGCAGGCTGGCAGGCTCGCCGGTATCCAGGCGAGTGCCGTGGTAGGTTAACAGACCCTTGTCTTCAGTGACGGAAGCCACTTCCAGCTCCCAGTCTTCGTGGCTGCTGATGCTATCGCCGGGGTTGAACATCACCCGGGTAATAGGGGCATCGTCCTTGGCATACATGCGGTTTTCACCACAGGCAGGAAAAAGCATGGTCACCATACGCACATCGATAGCGACGATGGCGCCCAGTCCAAGATCGGTTTCTGTATCACTAATCCAACGTTGGCCGAGGGAAAAAGGCATTCAATTCTCCAAGCTGAAGAGGGGGAATAAAAAAGGGGCGCTATCTTACCCCAAGCCCACAAAGGGCGCATCCGTCAAAGCGTCCTCGATAAGCCTGAGGCTAAGAATAGAAGCGAGAAAGCCATCTATATAGATAGCAAAGCGACAAAAACAAGCGGATTGTTTGATATGTGAGCAGGTGGTTTTATTTATCAAAAAAGCCCTTGCGCAAAATCAGCGGTTCCCTATAATGCGCATCCACTGACACGGGGCAACACGCCAACGGTCACAAGGGTTTGAAACGAACAAAACAAAGTTTGATTCAACGCTTGACGAACAAACCGGAATGCGTAGAATACGCATCCCTGACCTGAGCAAGGTCAACGCTCTTTAACAATATATCAAGCAAACTGTGTGGGCACTCGCAGGCAGTTGGGAAGCAAAAAAATATTGTTTTTCAATGTCTTGTCGAAGTGCACTAGAAATAGCAAAACTTCAGTAATTCATTGAGCATCAAGTCTTTAATTGAAGAGTTTGATCATGGCTCA
>NZ_BAABDS010000043.1:0-191 GCF_039539745.1 Oceanisphaera sediminis | reverse complement strand
TCGTGGGGGATAACCATTGGAAACGATGGCTAATACCGCATACGCCCTACGGGGGAAAGGAGGGGATCTTCGGACCTTTCGCGATTGGATGAGCCCAAGTGAGATTAGCTAGTTGGTGGGGTAATGGCTCACCAAGGCGACGATCTCTAGCTGGTTTGAGAGGATGACCAGCCACACTGGGACTGAGACAC
>NZ_BAABDS010000042.1:0-73130 GCF_039539745.1 Oceanisphaera sediminis | reverse complement strand
CACCAAACGAGTCTGAACGGCGGTTCTGGAAAAGCTCTAAAACCGTGGCCACTTTTTGTTGACCACTACACAATGCACTGAAGGAAGAAGCGACCAGCCTGAGAGCCGAAGCGCGCAATCGAATGAATACTGCTCGCCAAAAGGCCGAGCAGCTAGAACAGCAAGCCCGCTCAGAGGCAAATAATGTTCTTGAATTTGCCAAGAAGCGTGCCGAAGAAATAGCAGGAGATGCCCTGGAAGCCAAAGGAAAGTTTGATCTCTATGAAGCCACTGTTCGAGCCATGCGCAATACCATAGAAGGTTATAAGGACGACTACATCGTTCCTAACCATGCCGTGCTGGACGAACTGGCCGAAGAGTACAGCCATAAAGAAGCAGGCGAGCAGTTAAAGCAAGCGCGTAAGCGTATGCGCGACATGGTCAAAAATGGCCACGCCGGTGACTGCGACTATGCTGAAGCCAACCGCCGGGCCTATGCCATTCACTTTGCCGTAGATGCCTTCAACGGCAAGGTCGACTCGGCTCTGGCTAAGGTGAAAAAAGACAATTACGGCAAAATTAAGCAGGAGATTCTGGACGCGTTTGCTTTGGTTAACCACAACGGCCTGGCTTTCCGTAATGCCCGTATTAAACGCGAGTATCTGGATGCCCGCCTGGACGAACTGAAATGGGCCGTAGCCACCCACGAGCTACGCCAGATTGAGCTGGAAGAACAGCGCGAAATTCGTGAACAGATGCGCGAAGAAGAAAAAGCCCGCCGGGATATGGAAAAGGCCATCAAGGAGGCCGAGAAAGAAGAGAGGATGTTGCAGAAGGCACTGGAAGCAGCACGCAAAGAACTGGCCGGAGCCAACGATGAGCAACGCCAGCAGTTTGAAGCCCAACTGGCAGAGCTGGAAGCCAAGCTGCACGATGCCGAGGCTAAGGGCCAACGCGCCATTTCTATGGCACAGCAAACCCGCCGTGGCCACGTTTATGTGATCAGCAACATCGGCAGCTTTGGTGAAGAGGTATTCAAAATCGGCATGACTCGCAGGTTGGAGCCACTGGATCGGGTGAAAGAACTGGGCGACGCCTCAGTGCCCTTCGACTTTGATGTGCATGCCATGATCTACAGCGACGATGCCCCAACGCTGGAAAAAGAACTGCACCGCCGCTTTGACGATGCTTCCGTCAACAAAGTGAACCCACGCAAAGAGTTCTTCAGCCTGAACCTGGCCGAAATTCGCCAGGCTGTGGAGCAACAAGGTATCAATGAAGTGCATTGGACCATGAAAGCAGAAGCGGCTGAGTACCGAGAATCACTCAGTATTACCAAAAAACTTCAAACCACGGCAGTAGCCTAATATAAAAGTTGAAGGCTGGTAAGAAAATCAATATACATTATTCACAGGAAAAATTACTAGCCAACTTAATAACTCTATATTTCCTCACTATGCTGCCTAGTATTAACAAATAACTGAACCTTTGTTTCAGATAGAAATTTTTTCTTTAAAACTTGTAAACTAGGGCCTGATTTAGGAACACGATTGGCTACCACATGGCATACTCTAGTTTTATCATTATGCCTATCAATCATTTCTCTGTAAGCTAGCGTAGCTTTTAACTGAGTAATGGCATCCTCTATATTACACCCTTTCAATTCCACATAAAACGCTTTTGCTATAGCGTTAGCTTCAAATAAATAATCACACCTTTTCTTACTGCCATCACAAATCAACCCACCATCAACCTGAAATACGGAGACATCCTTTCTACCTTTATTAATCAAAGAAAAGCTTTTCCCCTTTTCTCTCCTTGAAACAACACTCCCGCTCTCTTTCTCTTCTGTTTTTATAAAATCCATTTTAATTGCCATACATAATATTCATTAAGCCATCGAATACCTTATCGAAATCATCAGAGACCGAGTCTAAAATGCTAGCCCCAATCAGCCTTACTTCATCATCATTAATAGATTTAAGAACGCCATCAACTAAAGTATAAGCATTAACATCCTCATATTTTATAAGCTCATCTTTATCAACAAGCGCTTTGACTTTATCCTCAGCTACCTTGGACTGGTGATACACATCATTTGCTGCTATCAAGTTATTTATAGCTGTTAAAATGTAAGGACTATGGGTAGTAATAAAAAAAGATGCATTAAAGTTATTGTATAACGTGGCTATTATCGAAACGACATTTTTCTGAGAACTCGGAAATAAATGAGCTTCAGGCTCTTCTATATAAAATCGCTTATCTCTATTCGACAATATAGCCAAGCTAGAAAGAGTCAGCAACATTGGCAATGCTTCTTGTTGGCCTGAAGATGAATGATTTAGTTTCACCTTACGATTACCTTGAACTAACCAATCCACACCATCTTCTAACTTGTAATCACCAAGAGCCACCTTGTTAACCAACCTAGATATTTTCAAAGATGATGGATGTTTTCTAACTATATCTCTAAATGCAGGATTTCCTTCACTACTATAAAATGCTTTCCTGACCGTCTCATACTGAGCACCAAACTGCATTATTAACGGATCAAGTTCAATTTTCTCAGCCATAAGAGAAAAAACATTCCTAGCCACCGTGGAAAAGAATGCTCGAGACGCAGGTATAAAAAAGAAACCATTAACATTAACACCAATTAAACTCATTTTTTCTTCAAAAGAAGATCCAACTTCAGATAGAAGCTCGCCAGGGCCCTGGCTCACACCGTCATCACTAAAATTTGATGTTATACTATCTTTTCTACTTCTTACAAACTCACCAAGCTCTTTATGAATCAAGCAAAGATTCTCGCCAAATTCAAAATTAGTTTTATACTCCCCAGCATTCTTTTCATTAATTAACTTAACGCTAGTCGTCCCCATGTAAAAGGAAATCTCAAACTTACTACTCTTCCAATAATAGCTTGGAAATATAGTTAGAAAATTACGAACCAATCTATCACTTAACTCCCTTTCCGTCTCTGAGTTAAATATACTTTTCCTTAATTCAGCAAGAAATATCTTTTGGAAAAAGAAGCCTAGCTTTGCGAGCACACTCTTTCCCTGAGCTTGCTCTCCAATAACAACGTTAAATCGATTGAAATTTAACTCAGCTTTTTTTATAGCTAAAAAATTATTTACAACTAACTTCATAAGTAATCTCTGTGTAATTCATTTTATAAAAAAGTCATAAAGGCACGCTACCGCCCGAGCGTTACAGGCCGCCAATCCTTATCTAACCATATCAGAAATATCACCAATAGCTTATAACTGCATGATATTAATGAGTTTTATTTCATAACATTTTAATACTGCGCATGCGCATATACGCACTAAATTTTTTTTACCCGTCCACTTGGCGATGATGCGTATATCGTCGGGTTTGTTGCTGGGCGATATGTGGATCTCGCGGTAGGCCGGGTTGTCGCTCTTGATGTAGAGGCCGCATCAGGTCGGACTGCAGGCGTTTAACCAGCAGTGCGCCGTTCAGCCGCAATACATACACGCAATAGGTGTCGATTATGACTCAAATAGCTACCCATTTCGACACATCCGTGGTCACTATTGACCGCTTTAGTGAACTCTCGGTCATACACAATAGCGGGTTGCGCCAGAAAGCCCGGGCTGCAGTGAGACATGAACTCTGCTGACTAATGACGGCGCACTTGAGCAATGTCTAGTCAACATTCCTGATCAGCACTGGACAAAGTCGCCGGATATATAAGCGGTCACCCGGAACAAAACTGTTCATTTATGTACAAATAAACTAAAGTAAACCTAAGTTGACCAACACTACAGCGCTCAAGGCTATCGCCTCGGGCGTTACACATAACAGGAGGGTGGTATGATGTCACAAGTGTTACCAGCCCAATCAAAGCAAGGACCAGACCTGAGCAAAGCGCTTCCGGTCGTGTTCAAGATTTTAGACAAATGGCACTGTTCCACCCAGGAGCAGCTGGCTCTACTGGGCATTCACTCCCGTTCAACATTGAACAAATACAAGGCAAAACATGGCGGTATTCGTCTAAGCCCGGACACACTGGAGCGTATGAGCTACATCCTCAACATCCATAAGAGTCTGCGTATCCTGTTCACTGCCGAAGACAGTGTTTACGGATGGGTACGCAAGCCCAACCAGCACCCCTTCTTTGCAGGCAAAAGCGCGATGGAGGTGATGACTCATGGCCGGGTTGCCGACCTGTATGAAGTGTCTAAAAGACTGAGTGCCTGGCGTGGAGGAATGGCTTGAGCGAAGAACCTCAGGTGGCACAACTTCAAGGGCAGGAATGCTACCGGCTGATACCCAGCAAGTATCCACCGATAGATCTTTATGAAGACGTGGCTACTGTCGACGAACTGGAAGCCGTGTATGCGGTTGAAGCCATGACCAATCCGAGGCTACAAGAAGAAGCCGGCGATCTTAATCTGGTGCCCAAAGGGGATTGGCTGGTTGGGATACCTCATGCCAGTTATGCCATGGCCGCGTTCACCCATATCAATCCGGAAGGCGCTCGGTTTACCACGGGCGACTTTGGTGGCTACTACTGTGCCCCCTCGCTCGATACGGCGATTAAAGAGACCTTGTATCATCAAGAACGGTTGTATGGGTATACCAATGAGCCGGCTCAACGCATTCAAATGCGATCTCTTTTCGCTCGCTTCAATGCCGGCCTGGTAGACATTACCGATACGCAGCATTTGTCTTCCAGCCTCTACCACCCAACCGATTACAGCCACAGCCAGGCGTTCGCGAGCGAGCATCGTAGTAATGGTGCCGATGGATTAAAATACCGCTCGGTCAGGCATGCCGAAAATGACTGTTTTGTGCTTTTCAAGCCAAGACTTATCACCGAACTCTACCAAGCCAAGCATTTTGAATACTGCTGGAATGGCAGTTCTATCACCAGCGTACTGGAGATGCAGCTCTATAGCTGAATGATGTCCGTCCCGAACGCTTGGCGCTGTGACCGGCCATTCCGGGATGTCGAGCAAGAGTGTCGGCCGACAACCAGAACGTCGGGCACAAAAAAGCCGTTCGCTGTTGGAACGGCTTTTTTGTTGAATATGGTGCCCGGAGCCGGACTTGAACCGGCACGCCCTTACGAGCGAGGGATTTTAAATCCCTTGTGTCTACCGATTTCACCATCCGGGCAGTAGATGCTTCTTGCAGAAGAAATGGAGGCGCGTTCCGGAGTCGAACCGGACTGAACGGATTTGCAATCCGCTGCATAACCGCTTTGCTAACGCGCCATAAAAGAGGTCTTTCAGATGACTTCGCATTCTAATGATGGCCGTCGCTCAGTCAACTTTAATCTGTATTTTTTGTTTCGTTCGCACATTTTTTATGCGCAGAACCCTGTTTTACCGCAGCTTTTGCTTATTCATCCTGCTGCCCTCGCCCATTCAGACTCGGGCAGCGAATGCCGTTTCAGGCCGAGCGGGTCAGGTCGCCCCAGGCGGCTTTAAGATAATCGTACGCCGAATACAGAGTCAGGCCGGTGGCAACATACAAGAGCGCATAGCTGCCCCAAATCATGTACAGACTCTGCTGCCAGATAAGGCCTATCAGCGCCAGCATCTGTATGGTGGTTTTCCATTTGCCAATCCAGCTCACCGCTACCTGAGAGCGCTGGCCAATTTCGGCCATCCACTCGCGCAGGGCAGAAATGATGATCTCGCGCCCTATCATGATCATGGCCGGAATGGTGACCAGCGGGCTGCTGTAATCTTCGACGATGATCACCAGGGCGGCCGCCACCATGACCTTGTCGGCCACCGGATCGAGAAAGGCACCAAAGGGAGTGCTCTGTTCAAGCTTGCGGGCCAGAAAGCCGTCAAACCAGTCTGTTATCGCCGCCAGGGTAAACACCGCCGCCGCCCACAGATAGGCGCCTTCCACCGGCAGATAAAACAGCACTATGAATACCGGGATCAGCAGCAATCGGAAAAAAGTCAGGGAATTAGGTATATTTATCATTATTTTCAGGCCAGTGGATCATGCCGCTACATGGTGCATGATGCGGGTCAGTGATGCAACGCATCGTGAATTTTTTCTGCCAGTGCCTGGCTTATGCCCGGCACCTTGGCCAGCTCATCCACACTGGCCCGTTTTACTTCCTGAATACCACCCAGATATTTCAGCAGTGACTGTCGCCGCTTGGCGCCGACGCCGGGAATGGTCTCCAGGGTGCTGGTGGTACGCGCCTTGCCTCGCTGCGCCCGGTGACCGGTAATGGCGAACCGGTGCGACTCATCGCGAATATGCTGAATAAGGTGCAATGCCGGCATGTCTGCCGGCAGGTGCCGCTCTTCATGGCTGCCGCCCATTACCAAGGTCTCCAGCCCCGCCTTGCGGGTGACGCCCTTGGCTACCCCTATCAGCAGCGGCTGACGCGGGCTGTCGGCCAGCTCACGAGCTATCACCTCTTCGGCTCTGGCCAGTTGTCCCAGGCCACCGTCGATAAACAGAATATCGGGCAGTTTATCGATGTCGGCCTGATGAAAGCGTCGGCTCAACGCCTGCTCCATGGCGGCGTAGTCGTCGCCGGGAGTAATGCCGTTAATGTTGAAACGGCGATACTCGCTTTTCTGCGGCCCTTCCTGATTGAACACCACGCAGGAGGCGACGGTTTTCTCGCCCATGGTGTGGGAAATATCAAAACATTCCATGCGAGTAATCGGCGGGCAGGACAGCGCTTCTTCCAGCTGCAGCAACCGTTGCCGTTGAGTGCTCTTGTGCGCCAGCCGGCTGGCCAGGGCGGTTTCGGCATTGGTGCTGGCCAGCTTGATAAAGCGCGCCCGCTCGGAGCGGGTACGACTGCGCAACTTGATGCGGCGGCCATAATGCTGGCTCAGGGTCTCGCTCAGTACCTCTTCATCCGGCAGGCTGTGGTCGAGCAGAATTTCGGCGGGTGCTTCTCTGCCACCAATGCCGGCCAGATAAAACTGCAGCACAAAGCTCTGCAGTATTTCTTCGGCGTCGGTGTCCGGCGGCATCTTGGGAAAATAGCTGCGGCTGCCCAGCACCTTGCCCTGGCGAATAAACAGCACCTGTACACAGGCCTGACTGCGGGATACCGCCAGCCCGATCACGTCGAGATCGTCCAGTACATTACCGCTGACAAACTGCTGCTCCTGCACTCGGCGCAGCGCCTGTAGCTGATCCCGAAACCGGGCCGCGTCTTCAAAGCGCAGCTCTGTACTCGCCTGCTCCATGCTGTCGGCCAGGTTGGTCAACACCTGCTGGTTCTTGCCCTGCAGAAACAGGCGCGCCAGTTGCAACTGATGCCTGTATTCCTCGTCGCTGACCAGGCCGCTGACACAGGGGCCGGCACAGCGCTTGAGCTGGTACATGAGGCAGGGGCGAGAGCGGTTGGCATAGACGCTGTCTTCACACTGGCGCACCGGAAACAGCTTTTGCATCAGGTGCAGGCTTTCACGCACCGCCGCCCCGTTGGGATAAGGGCCGAAGTATTCGCCCTTTTTCTTGCGGGCCCCCCGATGCAGACCGATACGCGGATGGCGATGATCGGTAATGATGATGTAGGGGTAGGATTTGTCGTCGCGCAGCAGCACGTTGTAACGGGGCAGATGCTGCTTGATCAGGTTGTGCTCGAGGATCAGCGCTTCGGTTTCGGTGTGGGTCACCGTGACCTGCACATCACAAATCTGGCGCACCAGAGATCGGGTCTTCTCGCCGCTGACGTTGGTGCGGAAATAGGAAGACAACCGTTTTTTCAGGTTTTTGGCTTTGCCGGCATAAATAATCACCCCGGCTTCATCAAACATCAGATAAACGCCGGGGTGATCCGTGACCGCCTTGAGAAAGGCCTTGGCATCAAAGGGCTGGCTCATACGCCATTAAATCTTTTCTGCGTCCAGCATGCCGTAACGGATTGCCAGATGGGTCAGCTCTACGTCACCGTTGATATCCAGTTTGCTGAACAACCGATAACGGTAACTGTTAACCGTTTTAGGGCTCAGATTAAGCTGCTCGGATATATCGGTAACCCGCTGGCCCCGAGTAATCATCAACATGATCTGCAGCTCTCGTTCGGATAACTGCTTGAACGGGTTTTCTTCGTTGGAAAACTGACTCAGCGCCATGCGCTGGGCAATTTCCGGCGAAATATAACGCTGGCCACTGTGCACCAGGCGTATGGCGTTGATCATTTCTTCCGGCCCGGCCCCCTTGGTCAGATAACCGCTGGCTCCCGCCTGCATGACCTTGGTGGGAAACGGGTTTTCGGTGTGAATGGTCAGGACGATGATTTTTATATCCGGGTTGAAACGCAAAATCTTGCGGGTGGCTTCCAGGCCACCGATACCCGGCATGTTCATGTCCATCAATACGACGTCCGGATGCTGCTCTCTACACCATTGCACGGCCTCTTCGCCGCTTTTGGCTTCACCCAGCACCTTCATTCCCTTGACGTCTTCTAATATGCGTCGGATCCCTGTGCGCACTAACTCATGGTCATCAACCAGGAATACGTTAATCAAAAGATGCTCTCCGACTGCGTTAACATGCTTATCATATAACACTTTCACCCAAGCTTGGCATCATAGCGAAGATGCCAACGAAAATAAAACATTCGCCATCGTATGTATCTGCCATCTTTATTATCAAATCAAATAGATATTGGCAATAAAGAGGTGTAATACAGCGGCCGCGGTGAACGAAAAAAAAGGCGCCGAAGCGCCTTTTTTATTAAGCATTATCAGAAGTTGTCATTCTGCAAAGTGGGCTGACGATACTCGATGTCGGCCGAGGCCTTGAGCGCACCAATCAGGCTCAGATATTCACGCTGCCCCTGCAGGCCGCTCTGCCCCTGGCGAATTTGTGCCAGCAACTCGGAGGGCGCTTCCGGGGTACTGACCGCATTCAGCTTGAGCACCACCTGGTCGCCACCGGCCAGCGCTACCCCATGCAGGCTGGGCTGGTCTGTCGGGGCCGGCATGGCAAACAGGGCGTCCAGCACCGCCGGATCCTGCTCGCTTTCGCGGGTCACATCCTCAAGCTCGGTCACGGTCAGGCCATGCTGTTCCAGCCAGGCCTGCTGCTCGCCGGCCGCCCAGGCCTGCTGCAGTTCAACCGCCGCCTGCTCGGTCAGCTCAATGGCCTTGGCGGCCACCGCCTGCTCCCGCGCCAGTTCTTGCACCTCGTCAAAGTCGCGTACAGCGGCAGGACGGTATTCGGTCACATGAATCACCACCGCCTTGTTACTGCCCAGCTCGATCAGCTCGGAGTTCATACCCTGCTCACGCAGCTCCTCGGAGAACGCCTGCGTCAGCACTCGAGGGTCCTGCAGCTTGGCCGGCGCATCCTCGGCAGAGAAGTAGTCGGTCGACGTCACGTTAAGACCCAGTTCCCGGGCCGCCATGTCCAGCGAGTCGGGAAACTCGAAGGCCAGTTCGGCCAGACGCTGCTCCTGCTCGTAAAAAGCGTTTGCCGCCTCTTCCTGGGCCAGACGCTCGGCAATGGTGTCGCGCACTTCTGCCAGCGGTTTGATCTTGCTCTCGCGCTTGTCCAGCAGGGTGATCAGATGCAGGCCGAACTCGCTCTCGACCACCGGAGAAATGTCACCGATGTCGGTCAGGGCAAAAGCCGCCTGGTCGAACGTCGGATCCAGGGTTCCCTGCTCCATCCATTCCAGCTCGCCGCCCTTGGCACCGGAGAAGACGTCATCCGACTCGGCCTGGGCCAGCTCGGCAAAGGACTCACCGGCGGCAAGACGCTCGCCGATGGCCGTGATGGTCTGCTCGGCATCATCATCCTTGTTGATCATGATGTGGGCCACTTTGCGCTGCTCGGGCTGGCTGTAGTTGCTCAGGTTGGCCTGGTATTCGGCTTCGATGGTCTGCTCGTCGATATCGGAGGCATCAACCGCATTGGCATCCAGCAGCAGGTAATTCACTTTCACCTGCTCGGGCCGTTGGAACTGCTGCGGTTGTTGCTGATAGTAGGCTTTCACCTCGTCATCGGTCAGCTCGACCCGGGCACTGAAGTCGGCCAGCGGCAAACGTACCAGTTCGGCATCCCGCTGCTGACGGCTTAACCGGTCCAGCCAGCCGGCTTCGGCTTCCAGAGTAAAACCCGAGCCAACCAGCGCATTCAACAACAGCTGGCGGCTCAGATCCTGCCGCACGCTGTCACGCAGCTGTTCGGCACTCATGCCGCTGCGGGCCAGCAGTTGCTGGTAGCGTTCGTTATCGAAACGGCCGTCCTGCTGAAACTCCGGCAGAGCACGAATGGCGTTGCGGACCTGGTCGTCGCTGGCGTACAGACCCAGCTCCTGCACCTTCTGGTCAATCAAACGCTGTTCCACCATTTGCTCCAGTACCGAACGGCGGATCTGCGCCACATACTGGGGATCGCCCAGCAGTTGGCTGAACTGGGGACCAAGCTGGTTTTCCAGCCGGGTCCGCTCGTTGCGATAGGCATTTTCCAGTGCCTGAGCACCAATCTCATCGCCGTTGACCACGGCGGCCACTTCCGCCGTGGGCTGAGTGACATAACTGCCTACCCCGGCCAGCGCAAAAGATAAAATAATCAATATCAGAATGACTTTGGAGACGGTGCCCTGGGCACCCGCTCTTAATTTGTCAAAAAACATAAGCTGTCGTTACTCCCGATAGACGGAGGTGCCGTCTTACCCGAAAAAAAAGCGCACCCTTTGATGCGCCTTTCGAGCCATGACCTTTCGGACCCAAAAGTCCAGTAAAGGCGTCGCTTAATTAACCGCGTCTTTCAGTGCTTTACCCGCCTTGAAAGCCGGCGTCTTGGCGGCGGCAATTTCGATGGCTGCACCGGTTTGCGGGTTGCGGCCGGTACGGGCAGCACGTTCACGCACGGCAAAGGTACCAAACCCAACCAGAGACACCTGATCACCTTCTTGCAGTGACTCGGTCACCGCCTCAACAAAGGCGTCCAGCGCACGGCCGGCAGAGGCCTTGGTGATGTCGGCGCCGTCGGCAATCTTGTCGATCAGTTGAGATTTATTCACAGTCATTCCCCTTGTCGTTTTTACGTTGGCCGGCTGACATTGAGCAGCCGACACAAGCTTAACTTCGATATTGTTATTGATGGATGACAGCGCTCATGGATCTATCAAGCACTGCGTTTCCGGCCACCGGCATCGTCCATGTCGGTGGCCGGCCACATAATTTCATCCAAGGCTACTGCGAGTCAGGGCCGCTGACAAGCCTGAAACCGTGAGTTACGGCGAAAAAGCTCAGGCAGAGGCCACAGAAAAGCCTTCCGGCGGCTGTTCCAGCGCCAATTCCAGCACTTCCTCTATCCAGCGCACCGGATGGATGGACAGATGCTGCTTGATGTTGTCGGGAATTTCTTCCAGATCGCGCTCGTTTTCCTTCGGGATCAGCACCCGCTTGATACCGCCACGGCGCGCGGCCAGCAGCTTTTCCTTGAGGCCACCGATGGGCAGCACTTCGCCGCGCAGGGTGATCTCGCCGGTCATGGCCACATCGGCGCGCACCGGATTACCGGTGAGGCTGGACACCAGCGCCGTACACATCGCCACCCCCGCACTGGGGCCGTCTTTCGGGGTCGCCCCTTCCGGCACGTGCACATGAATATCACGCTTCTCATAGAAGTCGTTGTTGATACGCCACTTATCGGCACGGGAACGTACCACCGTCATCGCCGCCTGCACCGACTCTTTCATGACGTCGCCGAGGGAGCCGGTATAAGACAGCTTGCCCTTGCCGGGCACGTTGGCCACTTCGATGGTCAGCAGCTCACCGCCCACTTCGGTCCACGCCAGGCCGGTCACCTGACCTATCTGGTTGTGCTCTTCGGCCTTGCCGTAATCGAAGCGACGCACACCCAGGTAGTTTTTCAGGTTGTCCTGGTTGATGACGACCTGCTTGACTTCTTTATTGAGCAGAATTTCCTTCACCGCCTTGCGGCACAGCTTGGAGATATCGCGCTCCAGGCTACGGACCCCGGCTTCCCGGGTGTAATAGCGGATAATGCCGATAATCGCCGAGTCTTCCACCACAATTTCGCTTTCCTTCAGCCCGTTGCGGCTGATTTGCTTGGACAGCAGGTGGTTCTTGGCGATGTTGAGCTTTTCGTCTTCGGTATAACCGGACAGCCGAATCACTTCCATCCGGTCCAGCAGCGGACCCGGAATATGCATGGAGTTGGAGGTGGCCACGAACATCACGTCCGACAGATCATAATCCACTTCCAGATAATGATCGTTGAAGCTGTGGTTCTGCTCCGGATCCAGCACTTCCAGCAGCGCCGAGGCCGGATCGCCACGCATGTCGGACGACATCTTGTCGATTTCATCGAGCAGGAACAGCGGGTTGCGCACCCCGACCTTGGCCATTTTCTGGATCAGTTTGCCGGGCATGGAGCCGATATAGGTGCGGCGATGGCCGCGAATTTCCGCCTCGTCGCGCACGCCGCCGAGCGCCATGCGCACATACTTGCGGCCGGTTGCCTTGGCGATGGACTGGCCGAGCGAGGTTTTACCCACGCCGGGCGGCCCCACCAGACACAGAATGGGCCCTTTGAGCTTGCTGGTGCGGCTCTGCACCGCCAGATACTCGATAATGCGTTCCTTGACCTTTTCCAGGCCATAGTGATCCGCATCCAGGGTCTCTTCCGCCTTGGCCAGATCCTTCTTCACCTTGGACTTTTTCTTCCAGGGCACCGCGACCATCCAGTCGATGTAGCCACGCACCACCGTGGCTTCCGCCGACATCGGCGACATCATCTTCAGCTTGGCCAGCTCGGCGTCGGTTTTCTGCCGCGCCTCCTCGGTCATGCCGGCGTCTTCAACCTTCTGCTGCAGCGCCTCGAATTCATCGGGCACGTCGTCCATCTCGCCCAGCTCTTTCTGAATCGCCTTCATCTGCTCGTTGAGATAGTACTCGCGCTGGCTCTTTTCCATCTGCTTCTTGACGCGGGCGCGAATACGGCGCTCCACCTGCAGCACGTCGATCTCCGACTCCATCATCGCCATCAGGTATTCGAGTCGCTCGCCGACCTCGGCAATTTCCAGCACCTTCTGCTTGTCTTCCAGCTTCAGCGGCATGTGCGCGGCCATGGTATCGGCCAGCCGTGCCGCGTCTTCGATGGCAGACAGTGAAGTCAGTACTTCGGGCGGAATTTTCTTGTTGAGTTTGATGTAGCTTTCAAACTGGGTAATGGCCGAGCGAACCAGAACTTCCTGCTCGCGCTCTTCGAGCGCCGCGGTCTCCAGATACTGGGCCTCGGCGACGAAGTAACCGTCCTGCTCGCGCAGATCCTCCATGCGGGCACGCTGGCCGCCTTCCACCAGCACCTTGACGGTGCCGTCGGGCAGTTTCAGCAGTTGCAGTATGTTGGCGATGGTACCGACCTGATAAAGGTCATCGGCCAGTGGATCGTCGGTGGCTGCTTCTTTCTGTGCGATCAGCAGTACCTTCTTGTCCTGCTCCATCGCTGCCTCAAGACAGCGGATGGACTTTTCCCGTCCCACAAACAGCGGAATAACCATATGAGGGTATACCACCACGTCACGGAGAGGCAGAACAGGGGTTTCGATGCGTTCGGAACGCTCTAGGGTCATAGTGTCCTCTCGGCTTGATGCAATTATTAGCGCTTGGGCAGTATATGGGGGCGAGATCATCAGATTCAATCACCCGGCACGCAAAAACAGAAAAAGGGGCATAAAGCCCCTTTAATCCGGTCAAAAATAACGCACCTTGGCAAAGGGAGCCGTCATGACCTCCCTTCGATGGCTCATCGGCAATCTCAGTCGCCGGACGCCGCCTGGGTTTCGCCTTTCTCGTAAATAAGCAGAGGCGCAGACTCACCCTTGATCACGGTTTCATCGACCACCACCTTGGTGACCTCGTTCTGGGTCGGCAGATCGTACATGGTATCGAGCAACACCGCTTCCACGATGGAGCGCAGACCACGAGCGCCGGTTTTACGTTCCATCGCCTTGTGGGCGATCGCCCGCAAGGCATCGTCACGGAATTCCAGCTCTACGTCTTCCAGTGCGAACAGGGCACCATACTGCTTGGTCAGTGCGTTCTTGGGTTCGGACAGGATCTGTACCAGGGCAGCTTCATCCAGTTCGGTCAGGGTAGCGACCACCGGCAGACGACCGATAAACTCGGGGATCAGGCCATATTTGACCAGGTCCTCGGGCTCGACCCGGGTGAAAATCTCACTCAGGGAAGAGCGATCGTCCTTGGCTTTCACCTCGGCACCAAAACCGATGCCGGTGCCCTTGTCCATACGCTGCTCAATCACCTTGTCCAGGCCGGCAAAGGCGCCGCCGCAGATAAAGAGGATCTTGGAGGTATCGACCTGCAGAAACTCCTGCTGCGGGTGCTTGCGACCGCCCTGGGGCGGTACCGATGCCACCGTACCTTCAATCAGCTTCAGCAGGGCCTGCTGCACCCCTTCGCCCGATACGTCACGGGTGATGGAGGGATTGTCGGACTTGCGGGAAATCTTGTCGATTTCATCGATATAGACGATGCCACGCTGGGCTTTTTCCACATCGTAGTCGCACTTTTGCAGCAGCTTCTGGATGATGTTCTCGACATCTTCCCCCACGTAACCGGCTTCGGTCAGGGTGGTGGCATCCGCCATGGTGAAAGGCACATCCAGCAAGCGCGCCAGCGTTTCGGCCAGCAATGTCTTGCCGCAACCGGTCGGGCCGATCAGCAGAATATTGGACTTGCCCAGTTCAACGCCTTCAGTCGCACCCGCGTTGTGCAGTCGCTTGTAGTGGTTGTACACCGCCACGGCCAGCACTTTCTTGGCATGATCCTGACCAATGACATAGTCATCCAGGTTGGCACGGATTTCGTGCGGCGTCGGCAAGGCATCGCCTTCCCGCTTCGGCGAAATATCCTTGATCTCTTCCCGAATGATGTCTTCGCACAGCTCGACACATTCGTCACAAATGTAGACGGAAGGGCCGGCAATGAGCTTGCGTACTTCGTGTTGGCTTTTACCGCAAAAAGAACAGTACAGCAACTTGCCGCCATCCCCTTCGCCCTTGCGTTTGTCTGTCATTCAGTCACCTCGTATGCGTACAGGCTGAGGAGTGCCTACTTGCCTCTTGTTCAAAGAGTGTACAGCACCCCACCCCGCTTTGCTCAATCGCGCTTGAACAGCACCTCGTCGACCAGACCATATTCTTTGGCCTGTTCGGCGGACATGAAGTTGTCACGGTCGGTATCGCGCTCGATAATCGACAGTTCCTGGCCGGTATGTTCGGCCAGCAAACGATTGAGCTTTTCTTTGATATACAGAATTTCCTTGGCGTGGATCTGGATGTCCGACGCCTGGCCCTGAAAGCCACCCAGCGGCTGATGAATCATCACCCGGCTGTTGGGCAGTGCAAAGCGCTTGCCGGCGGCACCGCCGGCCAACAGGAAGGCACCCATGGAAGCGGCTTGCCCCATGCAAACCGTGCTGACGTTCGGCTTGATAAACTGCATGGTGTCGTAAATCGACATGCCGGCCGTCACCGAGCCGCCCGGAGAGTTGATATACAGATAGATATCCTTCTCCGGATTTTCCGACTCCAGAAACAGCAGCTGGGCGCAGATCAGGTTGGCCATGTGGTCTTCAACCTGACCGGTCAGAAAAATGACCCGCTCTTTCAACAGGCGAGAATAAATATCGTAGGAACGCTCACCCTTGGCGGTCTGCTCTACCACCATGGGGATAAGAGCAGCCAGGGGCCCGTCCATCATCGAATTATGATTATTTGTCATAAGATATTGTCCCCAAAATAAAATGGCCCAAGTGCACTCACACTGGGGCCATTATACGCAAGAGCTTGATGCTTAAGTCAAATGGTTCTTAAGCGCCAGCGCCCGGCTTGTTCATCACGTCATCAAAGTTGACCTGCTTGTCAGACACCTTGGCCTGGCTCAGCACGAACTCGATAGCCTGATCTTCGATGGCCAGATTACGTACGTTTTCCAGCAGTTCCGGGTTTTCGTTGTAGTAGGCAACCACTTCGGACGGATCTTCGTAGGCAGCAGACATGGAGGCGATGATTTCCTGCACCTTGGCGTCGTCGGCCTTGATCTCGTTGGCTTTGATCACTTCACCCAGCAGCAGACCCACGCGTACGCGACGCTCGGCCTGTTCCTGGAACAGCTCGGCCGGCAGTTGCGGGGCATTGTTGGGATCCATGCCACCGAAACGCTGCAGCGCCTGCTTGCGCAGGGTTTCGATTTCGTTGTCGATCAGCGACTTGGGTACGTCAACCGGGTTCTGCTCCAGCAGACCGTCGATAACCTGCTCTTTCACGGACGCTTTCAGGGCCTGAGCCAGTTCGCGTTCCATGTTCTTGCGTACTTC
Source organism: Oceanisphaera sediminis (assembly GCF_039539745.1). Taxonomy (NCBI): domain Bacteria; kingdom Pseudomonadati; phylum Pseudomonadota; class Gammaproteobacteria; order Aeromonadales; family Aeromonadaceae; genus Oceanisphaera; species Oceanisphaera sediminis. Next base: position 56,798 of record NZ_BAABDS010000042.1, on the reverse strand, counting down.
GGCTTTCAGACCGTCAACGTTGCCGTCGGCGATGCCGAAACGCTGTACGAATTCTTCGGTCAGCTCGGGCAGCTGCTGGGCTTCAACCTTGGTCACGGCAACGGCGAACTGGGCTGGCTTGCCTTTCAGGTTTTCGGCGTGATATTCCTCGGGGAAGGTCACTTCCAGGGTGAAGTCGTCACCGACTTTCTTGCCCATCAGACCTTCTTCGAAGCCCGGGATCATACGGCCGGAGCCCAGTACCAGGACGAAGTCTTCGGCGGCGCCGCCTTCGAATTCTTCGCCGTCAACCGAGCCCACGAAGTTCATGGTCACGCGGTCGTCGGTGGTGGCTTCGCGCTCAACGGCAACCCAGTCGGCGTGCTGCTTGCGCAGGGTGTCGATCATCTTGTCCAGATCGGCATCGTTCACTTCAGCCTGGGGCTTTTCAACGCTGACGGCGTCCAGACCCTTTACTTCCACTTCCGGGTACACTTCGAACGTCGCGGTAAAGGTGAAGTCTTCACCGGCTTTCAGCGCGGAAGGCTCCATGGTCGGCATGCCGGCCGGGTTCAGTTTCTCGCTGATCACCGCTTCGAAGAAGTTGCGCTGCATCAGGTCGCCGGCCACGTCGGCTTCAACGGAAGAGCCGAACATTTTCTTGATAACGGTCAGCGGCGCCTTGCCGGGACGGAAACCGTCGATGCGGCGAGTCTTGGCCAGTTGACGCAGGCGGCTGTTTACTTCGCCTTCTACCTTGTCGGCAGGTACGGTAATGGTCAGGCGGCGCTCCAGGCCTTGAGTCGTTTCTACAGAAACTTGCATTCTTCTACCTCAATTTTCTTCAGCACCGTGGTGCTGACCCTGTGATTGATTTAAAACAGCCTGGGCTGCTTCCTTGAATCCTGGTGAAGACAAATGTCTTCTCGGCAAATTAGACGCGGCATTATAACGGGGCATCCCGGCAGCGTCGAGCGTCGCTACGACTCAGGTTAAGCAATATGGGGCCGAACTCGAGCTTTTCAATGAAAACGGCCGCACAAAATGTCGTTATCTGCCACGCCATGAAAAAGGCATGCCGCAGCATGCCTTTTTTTACCCGTGACTGTCGCTCACATTAGAACGAGACGCGACGGTATTTGCGGTATTCCGGCTGCCAGAAGTTGGCTTCAATCGCTTCATCCAACGCGGCGTCGGAAATCTGCAACGCCTGGCCCTGCAACTGGGCGGTTTTGGCCACCATCTTGGCGATCTGGCGGCTCACCTGCTGGATGTCTTCCAGCGGCGGCAGCAAGGCGCCTTCGCCATCAATGGCCAGCGGCGAGCAGGCCGCCAGGGCACGGCTGGACGACATCAGCATGGCATCGGTCACGCGCTTGGCGCCACAGGCCAGTACGCCCAGGCCGATACCGGGGAAGATGTAGGAGTTGTTGCACTGGGCAATCTCGTACAGCTTGCCCTTGTGCTCCACCGGCGCGAAGGGGCTGCCGGTAGCAACCAGTGCCTTGCCGTCGGTCCAGTTGATGATGTCTTCCGGCGTGGCTTCTACCCGGGAGGTGGGGTTGGACAGCGGGAATACGATGGGTCGCTCGCAGTGGGCGTGCATGGTCTGGATCACTTCTTTGGTGAACAGACCCGGCTGGCCGGATACCCCGATCAGAATATCGGGCTTGCCGTTCTGCATCACTTCCAGCAGCGAGATATTCTCGCCGGCCACGGTCCAGTCCTGCAGGTTTTCCAGCGACTGGGCCAGCGGACGCTGAAAGTCGACCAGATTGGGCATGTTGTCGGTGATCAGACCGAAGCGGTCCACCATGAACACCCGCTCGCGCGCCTTGGCATCGCTCAGGCCTTCGGCCTTCATCTGCGCCACGATTTGCTCGGCAATACCGCAACCGGCAGAGCCGGAGCCGAGGAAGGCCACTTTTTTCTCGGACAGCTTGCTGCCGCTGGCCTGACAGGCCGCGATCAGTGAGCCCAGGGTAACGGCGGCGGTGCCCTGAATGTCATCGTTGAAGCAGCACAGCTCATCCTTGTAACGGTTGAGTACCGGCATGGCATTTTTCTGGGCGAAGTCTTCAAACTGCAGCAGCACCTTGGGCCAGCGACGCTTGACCGCCTCGATAAAGGCATCCACGAACTGCTCGTATTCTTCGCCGGTCACCCGCGGGTTGCGCCAGCCCATGTACATGGGATCTTTCAGCAGTTGCGGATTATTGGTGCCCGCATCCAGTACCACCGGCAGGGTATAAGCCGGAGAGATACCGCCACAGGCGGTGTACAGGGACAGCTTGCCGATGGGAATGCCCATGCCGCCGATGCCCTGATCGCCCAGACCCAGAATACGTTCGCCGTCGGTCACCACTATGACCTTGACGTTCTGCTTGGTGGCATTCTGCAGTATGTCGTCGATACGATCCCGGTCCGGGTAGGAAATGAACAGCCCCCGGGCGCGACGATAGATATTGGAAAACTCTTCACACGCCTTGCCCACGGTCGGGGTATAGATGATGGGCATCATCTTGCTCAGGTGGTCGTGCACCAAACGGTAGAACAGGGTCTCGTTGGTGTCCTGAATGTTGCGCAGATAAATATGCTTGTCGAGATCGTTCTGAAAGGAGGTGTACTGTTTATATGCCCGCGACGCCTGCTCTTCGATGGTCTCGATGTTGTGGGGCAACAGCCCTTCCAGATTGAACGAAATTCGCTCTTCCTTGGAGAAGGCGCCGCCTTTGTTCAACAGCGGGGTTTCCAGCAGGGCCGGGCCTGCATAGGGTACATAAAGGGCACGTTTTTCATGATGCTCTTGGGGCATAAGACATCTCGCTTAGTTATAAATCCCGAAGGGAAAGTTATGATTTGAATAATAGGGGGCTCGCCGGCCAGTATAAGCCAAGCCCCCTTCCCAAACCACCATCGGCGCGTGCTTATACGGCCAATAGACTACCGATGTGCCACCACGCAATTGCGACCCTGGCTTTTGGCTTCATACAGCGCTTCATCGGCCTGATTCAGCAGCGCCTCGAGATCACTGTCCTTGTGCCCTGCCACCACACCGGCACTCAGGGTCACCATGACTTCACTCTCGTCCAGCGGATTTTCCACCGGCTGGGACTCCACCGCCAGCCGCAGGGTTTCGGCCTGCCGTACCCCCTGCTCCAGCTCGGTCTCGGGCAGCAGTACTATGAACTCCTCACCGCCATAGCGAGCGACCGTCGCGTCCTTACCGAAGATATCCATGATGGTGGTGGACACGCTGACCAGCACCTCGTCCCCCATCAGGTGACCATGTTCATCATTGATGCGTTTGAATTTGTCGAGATCGAACAGGATCAGGGTATAGGGTTGTTCGCGACGACTGTGCCGACGGGTATCCTCGAGTTGACGCATAAACAGGCGGCGGTTCATCAGCCGGGTCAGCGGATCCCGGGTCGACTCCCGGTACAAATCCAGCAACATGCGCAACTGCCCGGCCTGCACCCAGATCATCGACAGGCTGAAACACAGCAACAGCCAGACCCGGTCGATCAGCTCGCCATTGTCCAGGGTGCGGGAGTCAAGCCAGTAATCGGTGGCCAGTATCGCCACTATCACCACCACCGCCGCGCGCAGGCCGGAGCGTACCGGCAGCGGCAGCACCGCCAGCAAGGCCAGCAGAAAATAGGGGAAGGCGATGTAGCCGACCGGAATGGGCACCCCGTCGCGAAAGCTCCACAGGCTGACCAGATTGAACAGCAGCAGAATGCCCAGCAGCGCAAAGAGCGACAACACCATCCAGCGACGATTGAGCTTGCACAGGTAACTGAGCGGCAGCAGCGGGGTAAGCATCACGCTGGTGATCAATCGCACCTTCCACAGCAGCTTGAAATGAGCCGGATCCAGTACCCACCAGTCGACGGCAATCCAGCCGGCAATGCCGATAATAAGCAGGGTCACCAACCAGCGAAAGCGAACGGCAACCACACCGATGCGGATGAGCTTAAAATCCCGAGAGTGATAGTTATCACTCCAGTATTCCTTGAGTTCCAACCCCTTCCCCTTTTCTTTGTTTAATGATTAAACGGCAAACAAGCAGAATAACGCGTTCCATGCCGCTCTGGCCGATGGTAACGCCGATGGTCGCGCGAGCACGGCAGCGGCATCACGACGACAGAAATGGCAAAAAACGCAAACAGTACCCAAAGCTCGCACCGGGCGCCAGTTTATATTGCCGATGGTTAAAAATCATTGAGACGGTTGAAGTTTTGTTCTTTCCCGGTGGCGTGTTGCAGGGCGCGGGCTTAAGTGACAAAATTCCGCCCATGCCCCAACAGGACTTCATCATGACCATCAAACTCTACGGCATCAAAAACTGTGACACCGTCAAGAAGGCCCGCAAATGGCTGGATCAACACGGCATCGAATATCGCTTCGTCGATCACAGAGCCGACGGTCTGGACCCGGCCGAACTGCAACACTGGCTGGAACAACTGGGCTGGGAGCAGGTGCTCAACAAAAGAGGCACCAGCTATCGCGCCCTGTCGGACGCCGACAAGGCCAGCCTGGGCCCGGACACCGCCGCCGCCCTGTTGCAGGCGCAGCCGGCGATGATCAAACGACCGCTGCTGGTGCTGGACGACGAGCTGCACCTGGGCTTCAAACCCGAACTGTATTCCCGCCTATTCAATAAGTAATCAAGGATTAGAATGACTGACTCTGCCGTGCTGGCCCTGACCCGGGACCTGATTAACCGCCCCTCCGTGACCCCCGAAGACGAAGGCTGCCAGGAGCTGATGGGCGCCCGCCTCAAGGCGCTGGGCTTTGAACTGGAAACCATGGTGTTTGAAGACACCACCAACCTGTGGGCCCGCCGGGGCAGCGAAGGGCCGCTGTTCTGTTTCGCCGGTCATACCGATGTGGTGCCGCCCGGCCCGCTGGATCAGTGGCACACACCGCCGTTTGAAGCCACCGACATCGACGGTTACCTGCACGGCCGGGGCGCCGCCGACATGAAAGGGTCGCTGGCGGCCATGATCGTCGCCACCGAACGCTTCATTGCCGCGAACCCGGATCACCAGGGCTCCATCGCCTTTCTGATCACCAGCGATGAAGAAGGTCCCTTCATCAACGGCACTACCCGGGTGATCGACACCCTGGAAGCCCGCAACGAAAAAATCACCTGGTGTCTGGTGGGCGAGCCTTCCTCCACCCATGAGGTAGGAGACGTGGTCAAGAATGGCCGTCGTGGCTCCCTTACCGGTGATCTGGTGGTCAAGGGCACCCAGGGCCATGTGGCTTATCCCCACCTAGCCGACAACCCGGTGCACAAGGCGGCCCCGGCCCTGACCGAGCTGGCCAACACCGTATGGGATCACGGCAACGACTATTTCCCGCCCACCAGCTTCCAGATTGCCAACGTGCAGGCTGGTACCGGCGCCTCCAACGTGATTCCGGGCGAGTTCAAGGTACAGTTCAACTTCCGCTTCAGCACCGAGCTGAACGAAGACACCATCAAGGCCCGGGTGCACAGCCTGCTCGACGCCCACGGCCTGGACTACCACATCGACTGGCTGCTCAACGGCAAGCCCTTCCTCACCGACAAGGGGAATCTGGTGCAGGCCACCGTGGAGGCCATCAAGGCGGTCAAGCATCAGGAGCCGGCCCTGCTCACCACCGGTGGCACCTCCGACGGCCGCTTCATCGCCCAGACCGGCGCGCAGGTCGTTGAACTCGGCCCGGTCAACGCCACAATTCACAAGCTCAACGAATGTGTGAAAATTGCCGATCTGGAACTGCTTACCGACATGTACGAAGGCATTCTGGACCGTCTGCTGGCATGAACCCACTCTGCCTGCTGGGCCTGAGCGATACCCATCTGGTGGCGCTGAACGAGCCGGGCCACCGGCTGCAGGCCGACGCCAGAGACGCCTTTATGGCCATGCAGGCGGCGGCGAGCGAGGCCGGTTTTCACTTGATGCCGGCCTCGAGCTTTCGCAGCTTCGAGCGCCAGCTGGCCATCTGGAACGGCAAGTTCGAGGGCAAGCGACCGCTGCTGGATGCCAACAGCCAACCGCTGGATGCGCTGGCCCTGAGCGAGCCTGCGCGTATACTCGCCATCCTGCACTGGAGCGCCCTGCCCGGCACCAGCCGCCATCACTGGGGCACGGATCTGGATATTTACGACCCGACCCTGCTGCCCTTGAATAAAAAGCTGCAGCTCGAGCCCTGGGAATATGAAGCGGACGGGTACTTTTATCCGCTCAGCCAGTGGCTGGCCGCCAACATGGGCCGCTTCGGCTTTTACCGGCCCTTTGCCCAGAACCGCGGCGGCGTGGCGATAGAGCCCTGGCACCTGAGCTACCGCCCGCTGGCCGAAGCCTGCGCCAGCCAGCTAACCCCCTCATTGGTGGCCGAGGCCTTGCGGCTGCAGCCAGTGGCGGGAAAAAAGCATATCCTTAAACAACTGGACGAGATTTTCGCCCGTTATATCACCACTACCGAGGATTAAGCCATGAGCACCTGGCTCTGGATTGCCCTGCCGTTATTGTTTGTCGTCGGCCTGTTTGTCGGCGCGCTCAAGGACACCAAGCAGATTGAAAAGTCGGTGAAGAAAAACCGCGACAAGATGAACCTGAAAGACTGGGACACCGAAGAAAGCAAGAAAGACGACTGGGGCGTGCCCCCCGGCAGCTACCACCCCGACGACAAGGATGATAAGGACAAAGGAACCAAGGAATAGGGACTAGGGACTGGGGATTGACCGCCAGTTCCCAACCACCCATCCCCAACCACCAATCCCTATTCCCTAATCCCCAATCCCTGTTCCCCCTAGAACAACCCGAGTTGCTGGCCAATCAGCGCATCGAAGCTCAGGCCCGCGAAGGGCAGTATGGCGTCGGCCACCGGCTTGAGCTGGCGGTCGACGTAATGCTGATAGTCGATGGCCGACGTCTGGTATTCCACCGGCTCGGGGCCATTCACCGTGATCAGATAACGGATCACCCCCTTCTGCTGATAACGTAACGGCACGCCCCGTCGGGCATTGTGCTCGTCCGCCAGTCGCGCCGCCCGCACCTGGGGTGGCTGTGACTTCACATACTGGGCCAGTGGCCGACGCAGGCGCTTGCGATACACCAGCTCGGCATCCCGTTCTCCGGCCAGGGTCTGTGCCAGGGTCTGGCGAATGAAATCGCTCGGATCCCGATCATCAAACACCAGCCGGTACAGCTCGGTCTGAAACTGCTGCGCCAGCGGCGTCCAGTCGGAACGCACCGTCTCCAGCCCCTTGAACACCAGCTCGCTTTCACCCTTTTTGATGCTCAAGCCCGCATAGCGTTTTTTCGAGCCCTGCTCCTGACCGCGAATGGTCGGCATCAGAAAACGGGCATAATAGCGTTCGAACTGCAATTCCAGACAACTATCCAGCTGCAGCTCCGTGGCCAGTTGCTGCCGCCACCGGTCGGTCATCAGGGTGGCCAGGCGCTCACCTTCCCCGCTGGCGGTATCTTCATCGTGATAACCGGTCAACAGTACAAACACCGAGTCGGTATCGCCGTAGATCACCTCGTGGCCCTCGGCCTCTATCCAGCGGGCGGTCTGCTGCATGATCTCGTGGCCACGCAGGGTAATGGACGACGCCAGTCGGGTATCGTAAAAGCGACAACCGCCGGAGCCCAGCACCCCATAGAAGGAATTCATCAGTATCTTGATCGCCTGGGAGCGCGGTGCGTCCCGCTCGCGCTTGGCCTGATCCCGCTCTTGCCACAATCGTTCGATAATGGCCGGCAGAAAGTGCCGCCGGCGGGAAAAGCGCGCGCCGCGAAATCCGGGAATGGCATCGTCCTCTTTCAGCCCCAACACCAGCCCCAGAGGATCGATTCTGAAGGTACGAATAATGGCCGGATACAGGCTCTTGAAGTCCAGTACCAGCACATGACGGTAGAGCCCGGGCCTGGAGTCCATCACATAACCGCCGGGGCTGGCCAGGCCGCCACCGGCGGGCAGATTGGGCGCCACAAAGCCGGCCCGATGCAGATGCGGCAGATAGACCTGAGTAAAGGCCGCCGCCGAGCCGCCGACCCGATCCAGCTCCAGCCCGGTGAGCTGGCTGCGCAGCCGCAGAAAGTCGAGCAACCGGGTGTGTTCGAAAATGTCCCACACCAGGCGGCAGTCTTCCAGGTTGTAGGCGGCAAGCTTCGGCTTGTTGTGGCGAAAGTCCCGGGTGATGGCCGCCAGCCGGTGCTCCACGTCTTCGGTCTGTTTGCCCCGTCCCAGCAACTGGCGAGACACCGATTCCAGGCTGAAGCTGTCGAACTGGTAACAGGCGGTCTTGAGCGCCTCGATGCCGTCTATCGCCACCCGCCCCGGCAGAGTCAAAAACACCTGTCCGGTATAGGTCGACTCCCGCAGAAACGCCGCCTCGCCGCCTCGGCCCAAGCGCAGCCTGATCCCGTGCAGCGCCGCCCGCTGCAGCAACAATCTAAAGTCGAAGCCGACCAGATTCCAGCCGATGATAATATCCGGATCGTGACGGTTCAGCGCCTGCTCCAGGGCTTTCAACAGCGCTTGCTCATCCGCCACCCACTGCATATCGGTCTCTGCGGGCTCAGGTTGGCCTATCATCAACACTCGCGCCAGCCCCTCGCCGTAGAGACCGATGGAATACAGCTCGCCCCGGGCCGAGCATTCGATGTCGAGTGACAACACTCGAAAGCGGGGGCTCCAGTCACCGGGTTTGAGCCTGGCCTGACCGAACTGCCGATAACCGGCGGCCGCTTGAGGCTGCCCGATAAAGTCGACCGAGCCCCGGATGAAGCGGCTGAGCAGAAAGCGCTCGTGCAGCCGCAGATCGTCTTCAAACACGCCGATACCGTCACGACGCAAGCACTCCGCCGCGGCCCTGTGTTCGGCCATGGTGGCAAAATAGAGCACCGCCACCGGCTGATATTCCAGCGTCTGCAAACCGGGCTCGGCCCATTGATAGCCGATACCGGCCTGCGCCAGACTCTGTGCCACCGCCTCCCGCCGCTCGGTCGGCACCATCAGCAGCGGCCGCTCGCCGGACAGCAGCAAGCGCACCGGCCCCTGTGCGGTACAGAGCCAGTAGATGATTTCGGTGCTGCCGGCCCGATCACGGCTGTGCCGGGTCAGGATAAAGCCCTGCTCGATCTCGGTCATGACGGCATTATACCCATTAAGGGAACGTGAGGGGTGAGGCGTGAGGGGGAAGGTATTTAGTTAAACATGACAGGCCCCGTCGATACGGGGCCTGTCATATTGGACACAGTCGGTAGGGCTTAGCGGATCAGGTCGGTGCGCTGAAAGGCATCGCCCAGAGTGCGCGCCAGCTGGCTCAGAATGTCGGCAGACACAGGTACCTTGCTCTTGTCGCTCAGGGTGATACTGCTCTGCTCGCCCAGATCACCGAGCTGAATGCGATATTGCTGCTCGGGAATATCCAGTGCCGGCAGCCCCAGATCGCGCCACTTGCCCTTGCTCAGGCCGTCGAATTCCACATCGACATAGCCCAGCGCCTGCTGACGGTTGGTCAGATCGAAGCCAAGCTTGGGCAACAGGGTAACCAGCCGTTTCCAGCTTCTGTCGTAGCCTTCGTCGGTCAGCAAGCGGCCTTCTACCTGATCCAGTGTCAGCTGAATCGGGCTGCGATCCAGCAGATCCTGCTGCTTGGTCAGCGCACGCTGATACGACAGCGAGAAGGCATTCAACATGGCCGCTTCCGCTCGTTGCCGATCCTGCGTCAGCTGGGCATCGGCCCCCTCGGCGCTCACCTGCACCGCCACCGCGCGGCGCACTGCATCCGGCACCAGCTGCCAGCTGAATTGCTGCTGTTCGTTGCCGATGGCCCGACCATCGCTGCGCCAGCCCTGGGCGGTCTGGCTGAATTCGGCTTTCTGCCCCTTGAAGAAGGCGGCCAGCGCCTGGCTCAGCTCTTGTTCCAGTGGCTGATCCAGCCGTTGCTGATAAAACCAGAGACCACTACCGATATCGCTATCCATGGCTTCGGTACCACGTACCAGTGGCAGCACCTGAGTCGGGGGCCGCACGTCTACCGCCTTGCCGGTCACGCCGCCAATCACGCCCTGGGTCGGAGCCGGAATCACGTATTCGCTGTTGAATTCCGGTGCTTCCAGTCCGGCCGGGATCAGCAAGGGCGTGGTTCTGAGCTTGGCATCCTGGTAGTCAAACCCCCGGTTTGCCTGCGCTCGGGTTTCGGGATTGCTGCAGCCGGCCAATACACTCATGGCCAGCAGGCTTAATACTATTTTTTTTGAATTCAACGTTTTATCCACGCCCTGTTAACTCCGCTTTAAGTAACGCTTCCCTTAGCTGTTCCTTCCCCGACGTATTCAGGGGGATCAAGGGCAAACGCGGCATTGAGGTGTCGATGAGCCCGAGTTCGGCACAGGCCCACTTCACCGGTATGGGATTGGTATCACAAAACAAATGCTGATGCAGCGGCAACAGACGTTGGTTGATCACTTCAGCCTGCGCCCAATCGCCGACCAGCGCGGCCCTAAACAGGGCAGCCATGTCGGCCGCCGCCACATTGGCGGTGACCGAAATCACGCCATGACCGCCCAGACGAACAAAATCCAGCGCCAGATGATCATCGCCGCTGAACAACAGAAAATCGTCACCACAACAATGTTTGAGCTCGCTGACCCGGTCAAGACGTCCGCTGGCATCCTTGATGCCGATTACCGGCCCCAGTTCCGCCAGTCGTCCCGCCGTTTCCGGCAACAGATCGCAACCGGTACGACCAGGCACATTGTAAAGCAGCTGCGGCAAATCACAGGCATCGGTAATGGCGGAGTAATGCGCCAGCAAACCGGCCTGTGACGGTTTGTTGTAATAGGGCGTCACCGACAGTCCCGCCGCCACGCCCATTGCTTTCATGGCCTGGCTCAGCCGAATGGCCTGGCGGGTATTGTTGGAGCCACAGCCGCCAATCACCGGAATGCGGCCATTGGCAAATTCGAGCACCCGACGCACCACCTCAAGGTGTTCGTCGGTACTCAGGGTCGGCGACTCGCCGGTGGTGCCCATGGCGGCGATGGCCGCCGTACCGCTGGCCACATGATAATCCACCAGTCGCTTCAGGCTGTCGTTATCGACCTCGCCCGCCGCCGTCATCGGCGTAATCAGTGCCACTATGCTACCGCTGAACATAGTAAATTCCGTTAAGGATCAAGAGCGGCTATGGTAGTGGCGCCCCCTTCGGAATACAAGAGAGGCGCTGGAGCCCCTTGCTATTTGTGCTACCATGGCGCCCTCTTCCACCGACCTTTTCGGATAGCCAGATGACGCATCATCTTGTGGTCACCGCCATTGGTGAAAACAGAGCCGGCATCGTGAACGAAGTGGCGCGCCAGGTCACCGACTGCGGCTGCAATATCGTCGACAGCCGTCTCGGCATCTTCGGCAACGAGTTCACCTTTATCCTGTTGCTGTCCGGCAGCTGGAACCAGATCACCCGACTCGAGACCACACTGCCGCTGTTTGGCCAGAGTCAGGCCCTGATCACCATGATGAAGCGCACTCAGGTGCTGAGCCAGCCGAGCTATGCCCTCAGCGCCGACGTGGAGCTGGTGGTGGCCGACCGCCCCGGCATCGTCAACCGCTGCACCCAGTTTTTCAGCGACCGGGGCTGGGACATTCAGGCCATGCAGAGCCAGACCCTGACCGGCGCCGAGTCCGGCCAGTTTCAGGCGCATTTTCAGCTTAACCTGCCCGAGCAGCTGATCGACAGCGAAGCCGAAGACGCCGTCGATTGCTTGTGCCGCGAGCTGGAATGCGAACGACACAGCCTTCGCCTCAAACGCAAATAATTTCAAGGAGTTCGTCGATGACCTATTTACCCGCAGGCAGCCCCGCCCCTTCTTTTACCCTGCATGATCAGAACGACAAACCGGTCAGCCTGGCCGACTTCAGCGGCAAAAAAGTACTGGTGTATTTTTATCCCAAGGCGATGACCCCGGGTTGCAAGGTACAGGCCTGCGGCCTGCGCGATAGCCGGGCCGAGCTGGAGCAGAAAAATGTGGTGGTGCTGGGCATCAGCCCGGATCCGGTGGCCCGGCTGAAGAAATTCGAGGAAAAAGACGCGCTCAACTTCACCCTGTTGTCCGACGAAGACCACGCCGTGGCCGACGCCTTCGGGGTATGGGGTCTGAAAAAATTCATGGGCAAGGAATACGACGGCATTCACCGCATCAGCTTTCTGATTGACGAGTCAGGCACCGTGACCAAGGTGTTCGACAAGTTCAAGACCAAGGATCACCACCAGGTGGTGATGGATTACCTGAACGAGTGATCCTTGATACCAGGGCCCTCGCCCAAAGGGCCCGCTCCGTCGACTCGCTATAGATACATCCATGTACGCTCTCCGTTTCATCCCTGAAACGGAAGGTCGACGGAGCAGATCCCTTTGGCCTCCTTGATTCTACAGAGTCGTCTGTTGGCGATGTCTTCGGGCAACGCGGAGATCAGAAAGAGGTAACGGAGCCGACCTCCCACGACCGTGAAATGCCAAGGATGGCATTTCCGAGCCCTCAGGGATGAGTTTATGGCGTGTCGTGAGAGGTGGCTGTGTTACCTCTGAACTCGATTTGAATTTAAACCCAACCAATCAGTCTATTTCAAGACGGCTTGTTGAACCGTCCTACCAGCCAGAATCCGGCCAGCATGGCGGCGATGAAAACGCCGGCCTGCCATTGCAGACTGGCGCCCAGCCCCAGTGCCGGCCCGGGGCAGATGCCCGCCAGCCCCCAGCCGATACCGAACAACAGGGCCCCTAACACCAGCCGCTTATCGATAAGCGGCGCCGGCACCCGGGGCAGTTCGGTGCCCAGCGCACACTGGCTTCGCCCTGTTCGGCGCCACAGCCAGTAGCCGGGGGCAAACACCGCCAGCGCCCCGCCCATCACCAGCGCCAGGCTGGGGTCCCAGTCGCCAAACAGATTAAGAAACCCCTGTACCTTGGTCGGATCGACCATACCGGAGACAACCAGGCCCAGCCCGAACAAGCCGCCCGACAGCAGTGCAATCAATAGCAACATGGTTATGCTCCCAATCCAAACAGTGTCACTGTCATGATGCCCGCCGCCATAAACACCAGCGTCGCCACCACCGAACGCCACGACAGCCGCCCCATGCCACAGATGCCGTGGCCGCTGGTGCAACCATTACCCAGCCGGGCACCGATGCCGACCAACAAGCCGGCCAGCACCAGCCTGATGACGGAAAAACGCTCCAGTGACGGGGCGGTAAACCCGCCGCTGTCGAACAGAAAAAACGCCATCAGCATCAATCCCGCCACAAAAGCGATACGCCAGCGTTTATCCGGCATACTGCCAATTCCCGCAATGATTCCACTAATTCCGGCGATACGCCCGGCAGCAAGTAGCAACAACAGGGCGCTGCTGCCGATGAATATGCCGCCCAGCAATGCAGTCCAGGGGGTGAAGTTCACTATGGTCATCACACCACTCCATTTAAATTAGATAATGCTAATGATACCGCACACTTTTAGTTTAGCAATAGCTTATGTATGCATGGTGGCGAATCGGTGTCCTGTTATTTACAAGACGGCGATCAGTCGGCAAGATGGGCGCCATTCGGCAAGTGTGTACTCACAAGGAACATCAGCACCATGCAGTTACCTGCATTGAATCGCCCCCATCATCATCTGTGTTTTTTCAGATTGGATCCGCAGTTTTGCCTGGCTCCGTTAACCGCGCTGCCCGCCGATGATATTCGCCTGCCCGATGCCGATCGCTCGCTGCTCTGTCAGCTTGATGATAACGACCGTCGCCAGCTGGAACAGCTGTGCGCGGCAGAGCAAGCCGCCAGCATCGGCCTGACCATCGCCGGCCGTCGCTGGCAATGTCACCTGGCCCCTACCGAAAACCGCCACTGGCTGCTTAGTGCCGAGATGGGCAAGGTTCAACGGGACGACGAACTGGGTCTGATGGAATGGCAGCTGCAGCAAGGCTGGGAGCAAGCGCCCTCGTCACTGGCGGCCCAGATGCCGATGCTGATGGACACCCTGATCGGTCAGCAGAACGCCGACCGGGTGATATTGTGGCGTCACTATGCGGCAGAAGAAGTGCTGCGCCCCTTGTACAGCCAGGGATTGCCCTTTTCATTGCAACCGGTCAAGGCCGAACGCCGTTATCTGCGTACTCTGCAACAAAGAGGTGGCTTGAGTTACAGCCACTGTGCCGAGCAGCCACTGTTGAGTGCCTTCGGCTACCTGCCAGCCGACGGTATTCAGCACCGGCTCGATGTGCCCCTGCTGGTCGATAAGGCGATAGTCGGGCTGGTGAGTCTGGAATACCGGCGGCAACGCGCGCCGGTCACCGCCGCAGACATGCAGTTTGTTGCGGTCATCGCCGCCCGCCTGGCCGGACTCATTGCCGCACCTGCCATGCCTGCCCCCATCGCCGATATTCATCTCGGCCAGCTGACCCCGGTGCTGTCGCACCATACCGGACAGGACTTTTTCAATCAGTTGATGCAACAACTGGCCACCCTGTGCGGCGCCGATATCGCCCTGGTGGGGTTGCAACATGCTCGAAAAGACAAGGTACGGGTGCTGTCCTGCTATACCGACAATCAGCTGCAGCCCCAATTCAGCTATCATCTGGCCGGAACTCCCTGTCATTTCAGCCTTCAGCCTTCAGCCAACATCTGTGTTCACCATAACCATACCGCCGAACGATTTCCCGACGACCGGGTACTGAAGGAAAAAGGCATTCAGGCCTATATCGGCTTGTCGATAAAAGATCAGCATCAGCAGCCCATCGGCATTCTGGCCCTGCTGTTCAGGCAACCACTGACCCAGACCACCGCCCTGCAGAGTCTGTTGGATCAACTGGAAAACAGGGTAAGAGACGAGCTGCTGCGCCGCCGGGATCAGGAAGCATTAATGGTGGCGGCGGCGGCCTTTGATGCCCAGGAAGGACTCTTTATCACCGATAGCCACATGCAGATACAGCGCGCCAACCAGGCCTTTGCCAACATCAGTGGCTATGAGAGCGACCAGCTGACCGGCCGCTCGGCGTTGAACCTGCGCGCCGAGGATCCGCACAGCACCACGATAGACGCCATTGTGCACGCCATGGAGCAACAGCATCGGTGGCAGGGTGAGCAACGTCTGCTGCGCGCCGACGGTCGCGAGTTGCCGGTCAGCATTCGCATCAGCCAGGTGCGGGATGGCCTGGGCATCATGCACTATGTCTGCTGTGTTGAAGATCTCTCCGAGCAGAAGGCCGACAAGCAGCGCATCGAGCAGATGGCCTATTTCGATGAACTGACCGGCCTGCACAATCGCCGCTTCATGGTGGAGCATATCGCCCATACGGTGGCGCTGGCCGAGCATGAATCGACGCGCGGCGCCTTGTTGCTGCTCGATCTCGATGACTTCAAGAACATCAACGACTCGCTCGGCTATGCCACCGGCGACGACCTGCTGGTACAGGTTGCCGAACGGCTGCATGGCTTTGCCGGCCAAACGGAAGGTATCAGCCTGGCGCGCATTTCCAGCGACGAGTTCGTTCTGCTGTGTCCCGAACTCAGCCACGG
The DNA here is from genome assembly GCF_039539745.1 of Oceanisphaera sediminis. Classification (NCBI taxonomy): domain Bacteria; kingdom Pseudomonadati; phylum Pseudomonadota; class Gammaproteobacteria; order Aeromonadales; family Aeromonadaceae; genus Oceanisphaera; species Oceanisphaera sediminis. Next base: position 41,237 of record NZ_BAABDS010000042.1, on the reverse strand, counting down.
TTACACCGGTGCCAAAACCCGGGCCGAACAGCTGGCTCTGGGCCTGCGTGAACAGTTTCTGTTACCGTTTCAGCTCGGTAGCCTGCGCCTGCATCTCAGCGCCAGCATCGGCATCAGCCTGTTTCCGGTGACCGGCATGGGGCTGGAAGAATACCTGCGTCAGGCCGATACCGCCAACCACATCGCCAAGCGGGTCGCCCCCGGCAGCCATGTGTTCTTCAGCCAGGAAATGGCCGACGAGGTTCAGGAGCGGGTGCGCATATCCAATGCCCTGCAACAGGCGCTTATCAACGATGAACTGGAGCTGTATTTTCAGCCCCAGCAGCAGGTGAATGACAACCAGCCGCTGGGCGTCGAGGCACTGTTGCGCTGGCACCCGCCGGGCAAGAAGCCGATCCCGCCCGGCCACTTCATTCCGATAGCGGAAGAAACCTCGCTCATCTGCGATATCGGAGACTGGGTACTGCAACAGGCCTGCAGCCGTATTCAGCGCTGGCAGAGCGAGGGCCATCAGCCGGGCCGGGTATCGGTCAACATCAGTGCCCGCCATTTTCACAGCGCCAACTTTGTTTCCCGGCTGGCGTTGCTGCTGCAACAATACCCGGCCTGTCAACACCGGCTGACGCTGGAGGTAACCGAAGGGGTGATACTCGACAACCTGCAGGAAAGCCGCACGCGCATGGCGCAAATCAAGGCGCTGGGGGTGAACCTGTCCATCGACGATTTCGGTACCGGCTATTCTTCTTTCGCCTACCTGCGGGAGCTGCCGGTGGATGAACTGAAGCTGGATCGCTCCTTTATTCAGCATATCGACAAACGGCCACAAGACAGGGCCATCATTGCCTGCCTGCTGGATCTGGCCCGTACCCTGGAAATGAGCGTGGTGGCTGAAGGCGTGGAAACCGAGCCGCAGCTGGCCACCCTGGCCGAGCTGCACTGTCCGGCCTATCAGGGCTACCTGCGGGCGAGGCCCATGCCGGAAGCCGAGTTACTGCGCTGGCTGGTAGAGTAATAACGGCAGGCCTTCATCGGATCTGCCGTTATGGCCAGCTTGTTGCGGTCACGAGTATTCCGACGGTCGTTACTGCAATACCGCCTCGATGGCCGCCTCGGCACAGGCCTGATCCAGATGGCCACCCGGGGCGCCGCCAATCCCGATACCGCCCACCAATTGCTCACCAACGCGTACCGGCAGTCCGCCACCCAGCATCAGGATGTCCGGATGCATGTCGCGCAATCCGGCCAGGCCCGGTTTTTCGGCAATGAGGTTGGCATATTCGGCGGTAGACTTGCCCAGAGAAGCAGCGGTATAGGCTTTCTTGCGTGCACTTTCTATGGTGTGCGGCCCTGCCAGCTCATCACGCGCCAGCGCCTTGAGCACACCGGAGCGATCCACCACCGCCACGGTGACGTGGTAACCGTCGTTGGCACAGTGCTTGAGCCCCTCGGTCACCAGCTGCTGGGCCGTATCGGTGCTGAGCATAGCGGTACTGAGCACTGTGGTGTTGACGGTTTGCGCCTGAGCTCCCAGGCTGGCCAGGGCCAGTAACGCCAGATATTTTTTCATCATTTTTGTCTCCGTGGTAAATGTCCAAATCACTATACCCACTCCCCCGTGCCACTGCATTACCGCTTCATTACAGAATGAAAGGGGAGCAGGCAGCCCCCGGCGTCACTGTTACAATACCGGCTTATCAATGCATGACGGAAAGCGCCAATGGAACTGTTGCTGGTGGAAGACGACGCCAAAATTGCCGACTTTATTCGGCGCGGACTGGCTGAGCAGGGCTACCGAATACGGCATTATGTGCGGGCGGAAGAGGCGGCATTGGCCGCGAGAGAAGGCGCCCCCGCTCTCGCCATCGTCGATATCATGCTGCCCGGTCAGGACGGCCTTAGCCTGGTACAACAATGGCGCGGCCAGGGCATGGGCTTTCCCATCCTGATGCTGAGCGCTCGCCGCTCGGTGGATGACAGGGTGCAGGGATTACGCCTGGGTGGAGACGACTACCTGACCAAGCCCTTTGCCTTCAGCGAGCTGCTGGCCCGGGTAGAGGTACTGCTGCGCCGCAGCAACACGCATCCGCATTCGTCGGAGCGTCCCCTGCAACTGGCCGATCTGACCCTGGATCCGCTGGGCAAGCAGGCCAGTCGCGCCGGCCAACGTCTGCAACTGCAACCACGGGAATATGTGTTGCTGGAATTATTGCTGCGCCATCAGGGCCGGGTACTGTCTCGCAGCCAGATTCTGGAGCGAGTATGGGACTATCGTTTCGACCCCCAGACCAATGTGGTCGATGTGCTGATCTGCCGATTGCGCAACAAGCTCGACAAGGATCACCCGCAAAAACTGCTGCATACCCTGCGAGGAATAGGCTATGTCCTGCGTATCGACTGAACCCCGCTTCGCCACCGGCTGGATCCTCACCCTCTGGTATCTGCTGCTGATGACCCTGGTGACCGTCGGCCTGCTGCTGGCCGGGGATCACCTGCTGGGCAAGCGCCTGCTGGAGAAAGACCAACAGCTGGTCAGCACCCTGCAGGAAAATTATCACCGGGTCGGCCAGGACGCCGGCCCCGAGAAGCTGCTGCATGTATTGCACCGGGATAGAGAGTTTCTGCAACTCAGCCACTACCGGCTGCGCTTCGACGCCCCCGACGGCCAGCCGCTGTTTGTGGCGGGCCCGTCGCTGCCCGCTCAAACGGCGGGGCTGCTGGACGACGGTAGCTGGAGCCAGAGCATGGCCATTGGCGACCACCGGCTGCACATAGCGCTTGATGCCGGGCCGCGGCAGCAGGATCTGGCTCGCTACCGGCTGACCATGCTGCAACTGATGCTGCCCATGCTGCTGTTCAGCCTGCTGCTGGTGGCCTGGCTGACCCACAGCACCCTGCGGCCCATTCAAGGGCTGATCCTGCGGGTGGCCGGTCTGCAACGAGACGGGCTGGAACAGCCGGTGCCGCTTACCGCCTCTCCGCGCAGCGAGCTGGGCCGGCTGACTCTGCTGTTCAACCAGCAGATGAGCCGGATTCATCGGCTGGTCTGCGGCCTGCGTCATGCCCTGGACAGCGCCGCCCACGATCTGCGCACTCCCCTCACCCGCCAGCGGCTCAGCCTGGAACAGGCGCTGTCGAGTGACGATGCCGCTCAGTGGCGCGAAAGCCTGCTCGACTGCGCCGAAGAAAACCAGCGCATGGAGGCCCTGCTCGGCTATCTGCTGGCCATTACCGCCGCCGAGCAGGGGCTGGATCCGGCCCACGAAAGCGACTGCGAACTGGACGAAATTCTGCGCGACACGGTCGATCTCTACGACATGGCCGCCGAAGACAAGGGCGTGCAACTGACCACCAACATCGACGACGATCTGCGGCTGCGGGGCGATGCCCAGGCCCTGCGCCAGGCCTTCGCCAACCTGCTCGACAACGCACTCAAATACACTCCGGCGGGGGGCAGTATTCGGCTGGAAGCGCATCGGCAACAAGGTAACATTCGGGTCCGGTTTATCGACTCGGGCATCGGCATCGCTCAGGCCGACCTGCCCCATGTGTTCGAACGGCTGTACCGGGCCGACAGCAGCCGGCAAAGTCCCGGCCACGGGCTGGGGCTAACCCTGGTCAAGGCGATACTCGACAATCACAGTGCCCGTATTACCGTCGACTCGGATCAAGGCGGCACCCGTATCGAGTGTCGTTTTCCGGGCGGCTGATACGGACAAAGCGGTTACATAGCCGATCTATTGGGTGGCACGGTAAGGAGAGGATAAAGGGCCCGCTCCGCCGACACGCCATGAATACGTCCATGTAGGCTCCGCCGCGCCATCCCTGGCGCGGAGGGTCGGCGGAGCAGACCCTTCATTCTCCCTGATGCTCCTGCGTGGCCTGTTAGCACTGTCTGGGGGGAGTCGGCGTTAATGAGGAATGTCAATATGATCAAATGCTTAATGGAATTGGTGTTACCTCGAAAAGCATCGAGTGCTAGAATACGAACATCTCAACATTCACAGGATAAGTAATGAAATTTTTCATTTTGGCGGTCGTCATTCTGGTCGTGGGCTTTTACATCATCAGAAATTCAAATCACAAGAAGGCGGCGGTTGAAAACATCGCGGCAGCAAACGAGTTTTTAGCCCAGAACAAAACCAATGATGATGTGCAGGAAACCGCCTCCGGTTTACAGTATCAAATACTGACCAAAGGCGAAGGTGATACTCACCCCAGCGCCAAATCAACGGTCACCGTGCATTACCATGGCACCCTGTTGGACGGCACCGTATTTGACAGCTCGGTAGAACGTGGTGAACCCATCAGCTTCCCCTTGAATCGAGTAATAAGAGGTTGGACCGAAGGCGTGCAATTGATGGTAGTGGGTGACAAGTTCAAGTTTTTCATTCCATCCAAACTCGCCTACGGCAACAGCCCCGCCGGCACCATAAAACCGGGATCCTTGCTGATTTTTGAAGTGGAACTGCTGGAAATCGAATAACTTCAATAGCGCCCTGCTCTCTACGCCACAGACACTATGATAAAAAGCCTGGCTGACCCACTGGCGTAATGCAGCAGGTCAGCCAAAGCTTCCATCAAGTCAGCTTTAAACTCTGCTTAACCAAGCTTGGAGCCTAAATGGAAGGAATTTAGTTATAACGCCTCAAGCAGAGGCGCCAGCTCCGCTGGCGTCATGCTGGCTTGATTTGTTAGATTTCTCTTGCTCTAAGCTTTGATATTCTATTTGTAGCTTTTCAAGTGCTTTTAGGTCGCCTGAATGGTGTTTAAGAAACTTTGCATCTAACCACTCATATAAAGAATTAATTTTTTCACCATACGGTGTCACTAGATCAGATAGCTTTATATTCTTGCTTTGCTTGGCTAAAAAAGATTTGCTAAAAGCTGACCATCGGCTCCACGAAATAAGCTTCTCAGTCTCTAAGCTGATAGTACTTTCGAAATCAGGCTCCCCTCTAGTGAAGCTAATGGACATTTGGCTATGAGGGAGACCTTGATGGAGCATATAGTTTCTTAAGTCTTGGATAAACCTACATAACTCATCCTCTGCATATTCAGACTTAATTTTTTGAGCATACGCTTGATGTAGGGGAGTATCCTTGTAGTGTTTATCAACAAATATCCTTGTGTGCTCAATTAGTGTTTTTGCTGACGCAATAAAGTTGTGAAATAGTCTATTAATTTCTCTATGCGCTTGATGCCCAGCTTCTCTATTTTCCTCAGACATTAGTTTTAGACCAACCTGAGGCGTTTCGATCAATTTCAAGCCTTCATTAAGCTCCTTGAGATTCATGGAGAATATGTTGTAGCTAAAACTGTGACTTTTCATACGATTATGAAACTTCATCCCTGAGCTATCCATTATTTCCTTAAACAATTCATAGCTTCGATTTTCCACGATTCTCTCCTGAAATCTAACATTTTTAATACTAAGCATGCGCATATACACTCATGCTCATATTGATCCTTGGTCATATTCGATATCAACGAACACCCTAACTACAACCATCTGATATTTGATGTTTTTTTAAGTTTCAATGAAAACATGTAAGCACCAGCTTGCAGCAAAACGAGCATTTTGGGCACGTAATGAAAAATAGTTGATATAAGACACCAAGTTTTCAAACCGCGACTTTCTGCTCATTCATTTACATAGGCCATGAACTTCATATGAGACCATTCTGGACGGGGTTACGGTGAAGTGCAATTGAAAAACCAAGGAAATACCGCCGTATGCGGTGGCCTCTGCCAACAGACCATTCCGGTGCATCAGGGAGGATGAAGGGATCTGCTCCGCCGACCCTCCGCGCCAGGGATGGCGCGGCGGAGCCTCAAGGGAAGGATTGACGGCGTGTCGGGGGAGTTGGCCCTTTGTCCGACGTTTATGCCCAGATGAAAGAGAGCATTTGTTTAATGGAAAGTACTAACTGGCGACTTCGTTGCTAATGAAGAGGCGGCTGGGATAGCCTCAGCCGACCATCACATGACAGGACGTCATGTGCTGAGCGTCGCAGGGATGCGGTTTAGCGTGTCGGAAGAGGCTACCCGGTTGCCTCTGAGCTGAATAACAGAGCTTAGGTTCTGCTGCGCAGAACCGGCCGGCTGAAGCGGCCTCTACAAAAGACTGCCCCCCTCTTCTTCAGACACAAAAAAACCGGCCGCAGCCGGTTTTTTCATTCAGCAATAACGCTCATGCTTAGGACAACTTACTTGCCTAACAGGGCGTTCGCCTTTTCTACCACGTTGTCGACGGTGAAGCCGAACAGCTTGAACAGATCACCGGCCGGAGCCGATTCACCGAAGGTAGTCATGCCGATGATGTCGCCACCAAAGCCGACATACTTGTACCAGTAGTCTTTGATGCCGGCTTCCACAGCCAGACGCTTGGTCACGGCGGCGGGCAGCACGCTTTCCTTATATTCGGCAGACTGGGCATCGAACACGTCGGTACAGGGCAGAGACACCACCCGTACCTGCTTGCCGTCGGCACTCAACTGCTCTTGCGCGGCCACGGCCAGCTCGATTTCGGAGCCGGTGGCGATGATGATCAGCTCGGGCGTACCGGCACAATCTTTCAGCACATAACCGCCCTTGGCCACGTCGGCCAGCTGGGCGTCGGTGCGATCGATCTGACCCAGCCCCTGACGAGAGAAAATCAGCGAGGTCGGGCCGTCTTTGCGCTCGATGGCCGCTTTCCAGGCCACGGCAGACTCAACCTGATCACAGGGGCGCCAGGTGCTCATGTTCGGGGTCAGACGCAGCGCAGCAATCTGCTCAACCGGCTGGTGAGTCGGGCCGTCTTCACCCAGACCGATGCTGTCGTGAGTGTAAACGAAGAGGGAGCGCTGCTTCATCAATGCCGCCATGCGCAGGGCGTTGCGGGCATATTCCGTAAACATCAGGAAGGTGCCGCCATAAGGTACAAAACCGCCGTGCAGGGCGATACCGTTCATGATGGCGCTCATGCCGAACTCGCGTACACCATAGTGCAGGTAGTTACCGGAGGCATCTTCGGCACTGATGGGCTGGGAGCCTTTGTGCATGGTCAGGTTGCTGGGGGCCAGATCGGCACTGCCGCCAAGCAGCTCGGGCAGAATGGCACCAAAAGCGTCCAGTGCGTTCTGGGACGCCTTGCGGGTGGCAATCTTGGCCGGGTTGGCCTGCAGCGTCTTGATGAAATCGGCACTTTGCGCGGCCCAGTCGGCCGGCAGCTCGCCGTTGACACGACGCTTGAACTCGGCAGCCAGCTCGGGGTGAGCGGCAGCGTAGGCGGCAAACTGCTCGTTCCACTGTGCTTCTGCAGCGTTGCCTTTTTCTTTGGCATCCCACTCGGCATAGATGTCGGCAGGGATTTCAAACGGCGCATGGCTCCAGCCCAACTGCTCGCGGGTAGCGGCAATTTCAGCTTCGCCCAGCGGTGCACCGTGACAGTCGTGGCTGCCGCCCTTGTTCGGCGAGCCAAAACCGATCACGGTTTTGCAGCAAATCAGGGTCGGGCGTGAAGTGTCGGCACGGGCGGCGTCGATGGCGGCGGTCAGGGCCGCACTGTCATGGCCGTCCACGTCGGCAATCACCTGCCAGCCGTAGGCTTCGAAGCGCTTCGGGGTATCGTCGCTGAACCAGCCGTCTACTTCACCATCGATGGAGATGCCGTTGTCATCCCAGAAGGCAATCAGCTTGCCCAGACCCAGAGTACCGGCCAGGGAGCAGGCTTCGTGGGAGATGCCTTCCATCAGACAGCCGTCACCCAGGAAGGTGTAGGTGTGATGGTCTACTACTTCATGGCCGGGGCGGTTGAACTGGGCGGCCAGGGATTTTTCGGCGATGGCCATGCCCACGGCATTGGTGATGCCCTGACCCAGAGGGCCGGTGGTGGTTTCGATGCCCGGTGCATAACCGTACTCCGGGTGGCCCGGGGTCTTGGAGTGCAGCTGGCGGAACTGTTTGAGATCGTCGATGGACAGCTCATAGCCGGTCAGGTGCAGCAAAGAGTACAGCAGCATGGAGCCGTGACCGTTAGACAGAATGAAGCGGTCGCGGTCAGCCCAGTTGGGGTTGCCGGGGTTGTGCTTGAGGTAGTGGCGCCACAACACCTCGGCGATATCCGCCATGCCCATGGGGGCGCCGGGGTGACCGGAATTGGCTTTCTGTACCGCATCCATACTGAGTGCGCGCACGGCATTGGCCAGCACTTGACGAGAAGGCATCGACATCTCCTGAGAACATTAACTTGAAAGGGGTGAAGAAAACGGCGGTATTGTCCCAAAGACGGCCTGAGGGCGCAAATCTAATCTCCCAGCTCAAACGGATAGTCTAACGGGTGGCCAAACGGAGTGGGCAAACCAGACAGCCAGACGACTTTTTACTGGCAATCGGGCCGACGCCTCTCTAGAATAGCCATCCAGATGTTAATACCGCCGTATTCGGTGCGTCATTACACCCCAGATTAATTCAAGTTAGGAAACTACCATGGCCAGACTGTTTACCTCCGAGTCCGTATCCGAAGGTCATCCGGACAAAATTGCCGATCAGATCTCCGATGCGGTACTGGACGCCATCATCGAGCAGGATCCCAAGGCGCGCGTGGCCTGCGAAAGCTTCGTCAAAACCGGCATGGTGATCGTGGGCGGTGAAATCTCCACCAGCGCCTGGGTCGACATCGAAGAGCTGGTACGCCGTACCGTGCGTGACATCGGCTACACCAGCTCCGACATGGGTTTTGACGGCGAAAGCTGCGCCGTGCTCAACGCCATCGGTAAACAGTCTCCGGATATCGCCATGGGCGTGGATCGGGTAGATGAAGACCCCTACGCTCAGGGTGCCGGCGATCAGGGCCTGATGTTCGGTTATGCGTCCAACGAAACCGACGTGCTGATGCCCGCCCCCGTTACCTACGCCCATCGTCTGGTCAAGCGTCAGGCCCATGTGCGCAAGGCCCGCGAACTGCCCTGGTTGCGCCCGGACGCCAAGTCTCAGGTGACTTTCGTCTACGACGACAACGGCAAGCCGGTAGGCATCGACACCGTGGTGCTGTCTACCCAGCACAGCCCGGACATTGACCAGGCCACCCTGCGTGAAGCGGTGATGGAGATGATCATCAAGCCGGTGCTGCCCGCCGAGTGGCTGACCAGGAACACCAAGTTCCATATCAACCCGACCGGCCAGTTCATTATCGGTGGCCCCATGGGTGACTGTGGCCTGACCGGACGCAAGATCATCGTCGACACCTACGGCGGCATGGCCCGTCACGGTGGCGGCGCCTTCTCGGGCAAGGATCCGTCCAAGGTGGACCGCTCCGCCGCTTATGCCGCCCGCTACGTGGCCAAGAACATAGTGGCCGCCGGCCTGGCCGACCGCTGTGAGATTCAGGTTTCCTACGCCATCGGCGTGGCCGAGCCCACTTCCATCAGCGTGGAAACCTTCGGCACCGGCAAGGTGTCAGAAGAGTTGCTCGACGCCCTGGTACGCGAGCACTTCGATCTGCGCCCCTACGGCCTGATCCAGATGCTGGACCTGAATCGTCCCATCTATCAGTCTACCGCCGCCTACGGCCACTTCGGTCGGGACGAATTCCCCTGGGAAGCGACCGACAAGGCAGAGCTACTGCGCGACGCCGCCGGCCTGAAGTAAGTTGATAAAGGGGAAGCGAAAGCTTCCCCTTTTTATATGTCAGAAGCCCTTGGGTTGCTGACAACTATCGCCATGCGAAGCGGCAGTGCGGTTGCCCTCCGCCGACACGCTTCAAGCCCATCCCTGGGACGCTCGGCACATGCCATCTGACCGGCAGGGATGGCGGGAATGCCGACATAGCAGGAGCATTTGTTGGCCTTGGCATGTGACGGTCGGCTACGGCAATCCCCACTGCCGTTTCGTGAAACAGCGGTGCTGTCTGCCGAATACTGACAGCCAACTCGGTATCAACAAGAAGGGCAAAGGGTGTCTGCTTCGCCGCGCCCTCTGCGCCATGGATGGCGCAGCGGAGCCCCCATGGATGGGTTCACGGCGGGCCGGAGAAGCAGTGCGCTTTGCCTGACGAAAGCGCACGGTACAGCAAACGGCAAGAACCTGTGACTAAGAGGCAAGCCTACAGCTTTACAAACATGAAACCTGATGACGCCCTTTTTAAGCGAGTACAAGACAGAGTCACCGAGTGTATGACGCTTGCCGCCCAAAAACTGGACCGCGAGTTTTCGCCGCCGGTCGTCAACTTTAACCAGCGCGGCCGCATCGCCGGCTCGGCCTGGCTGGAACGCTGGGAGCTGCGCTTCAACCCGGTATTACTGGCCGACAACGAGGCCGAATTCATGGCCGAGATCATTCCCCATGAAGTGGCCCATCTGGTGGCCTTCACCTGCTTCGGCAAGGTCAAACCGCACGGCTGGGAATGGCAGAGCATCATGCGGTCGGTGTTCGGGCTCACGCCGCGTACCCGTCACCGGCTGAACACCGCCAAAGTAGCCCCAACCTTCAGCTACGACTGCGGTTGTCGCCGGCATCAGCTGAGTTTACGTCGCCATAACAGCATTCAACGCGGCAAACGGCGCTATCAATGCCTGCATTGTAATAAACTGTTGTCGTTATCCACGACAGACATCCCAAAAAGGAAAGTCCCATGATCAAGATTGGCGATCAACTCCCCGAACAGAGCTTTACCTTTATCACCGACGCCGGCAAGAGCAGCGCCGACAGCACCGCGCTCTTTGGCGGCAAGAAGGTGGTGATCTTCGCCGTACCCGGCGCCTTTACCCCCACCTGCTCCAACGCTCACCTGCCCGGCTTTGTGGCCCTGGCCGACCGGTTCAGGGCCAAAGGCGTGGATCTCTACTGTCTGTCGGTCAACGATGCCTTCGTGATGCGCGCCTGGCAGCAGGCGCAGAATGCCGGAGCCATTACCATGCTGGCCGACGGCAACGGCGCCTTTACCCAGGCGCTGGGTCTGGCCAAGGACACCGGTGACTTCGGTGGCCTGCGCGCCCAGCGTTTTGCACTGGTGGCAGAAAATGGCGTGGTCACCGCCCTGCAGGTGGAGGCACCGGGCAAGTTTGAGGTCTCTTCTGCCGACGCCATGCTGGCCCTGGTGTAATACCAATTCCAGTAATGATCTGATCATATTAAGGCCTCAGATCAGAGGCAATACAGCCACCTCCCACGACACGCCACTGGGCTAGCCATCTTTGCTGGGTAACGGCTGCGAATATTCACTGGATATTCGGTCCATTACCCAACAAAGATATACGGCAGCAAGCTGCCCCATGGGGGCTCGGAAATGCTGTCTGACCGCCAGGGATGGTGGGAATGCCGGAACGGCAGGAGCACTTTTCGGCCCTGGCATTTCACGGTCGTGGGAGCCGTTCTCTGTTGCCTCTTCTTGAACACCGAGTTGCCCGAAGGCAGCACCAACAGGTGACTCTGCTGCATCTAGGAGGACAAAGGGATCTGCTCAGCCGACCATCCGCGCCACGGATGGCGCGGCTGAGCCCCCAGGGGGCGAGCTTGCTCGCCGTGACGAGCCGTTTCAGCCTGACCGAATATCCAGTGAATATTCGCAGTAGGCTGAAACAACGAGTGTCATGTCACACGGCGAGTCGGCGGAGCGGGCCCTTTGTTCGACTTTTATACGAAAATGAAATAGATCATTTGTTTAATTCTCACTCCCCCCCTCCCGCCATGAGCCCTTTCCCCGCCCCTGTTGCGGGTGGTAAACTGCCCCATTACAAAACCATAAAAAATAACGAGTCGTGCGCTATTTCATTTTACTTTTGGGCTTCAGCTCCTGGCTGGCCTATGGCGAAGCCTTGTCTTTTCGTCAGGCCAAGCGGGCGGCGCCCGCTATTTATAACGATCATCCGATCACCTTTTACTGCGGCTGCCCTATCGGTGCCAATGGCAAGAAACTGGTGCCGGATCTGGCACGCTGTGGCTATCAGGTGCGTAAACAACAAAAACGGGCCAGCCGTATCGAGTGGGAACATGTGGTTCCGGCATGGGAGTTGGGTCATCAGCGCCAGTGTTGGCAGCAGGGAGGCCGCAAGAACTGCACCCGCAACGATACGCTGTTCAAACAGATGGAAGGGGACTTGCACAACCTGGTGCCGGCGGTGGGTGAGGTCAACGGCGACCGCTCCAACTATCGCTTTTCAGAATGGAACGGCCGGCCGAATCAATATGGGCGTTGTCAGATGCTGGTCGACTTCAAGGGCCGAAAAGTCCAGCCGCCCACGGCCAGCCGGGGGGCCATCGCACGCACCTATCTGTATATGCAACGGCAATACAAACTGAAGATCGCCTCGCAGCAACTGAAACTGTTTGAAGTCTGGAACCGGCAATATCCGGCCAGCAAATGGGAATGCGAACGAGATCGTCGCATCAGCGCCATTCAGGGCAACAGCAACCCCTTTGTAAAGGAACAGTGCAAACATTATGCGTATACCCAGAATCCATGAACCCGCAGCCCTGTCTTGCGGCGTAGAACTGGCACTGTCTGAAGATGGGGCCAATCATGTGGGCCGGGTGCTGCGCATGCAGCCCGGTCAGCAACTGGTGCTGTTCAACGGCCAGGGTGGCCAGTATCAGGCCGAAATCCTGCAGGCCGATAAAAAATCGGTGCGGGTGCGCGTCGGCGACTTCGACAATGCCGACTGCGAATCACCGCTGCATTTTCATCTGGGGCAGGTGATCAGCCGCGGTGACAAGATGGAGTTCACCATTCAGAAGTCGGTCGAACTGGGCGTCAATGTGATCACCCCGCTGTTCTCCAGCCGCTGCGGCGTCAAGCTGTCCGGCGAGCGACTGGAGAAGAAGCTGCAGCAATGGCAGAACATCGCCATCGCCGCCTGCGAGCAATGTGGCCGCAACCGTATTCCCGACATTCGCCCGGCCATGACGCTGGAACAATGGCTGGCCGAAGACACCACCGACCTCAAACTCAACCTGCACCCCAGAGCCGACTACAGCGTGGGTACCCTGCCCGCCCCCGACGCCGGCCTCAGGCTGCTGGTCGGCCCCGAGGGCGGCCTGTCCGATGACGAAATCATCCAGGCCCGCACCCGCGGCTTTATTGATATACTGCTTGGCCCCAGGGTGCTGAGAACAGAAACCGCGGCCCTGACCGCCATTACCGCCCTGCAATGCCGCTTTGGAGATCTTGCATGACCATTAAACTGGGAATCGTGATGGACCCCATTCAGTCCATCAATATCAAGAAAGACACCAGCTTCGCCATGCTGCTGGAGGCCCAGCATCGGGGCTATGAGCTGTGGTACATGGAAATGAGCGATCTCAGCCTGCGCGACGGCGAGGCCTTCGGCCACATGGCGCGGCTGACCGTCAAGGAAGACGCCAACCAGTGGTTTACCCTGGAAGAAGCCGAACGCCAGCCGTTGAGCTCGCTCGACGTGATTCTGATGCGCAAGGATCCCCCCTTCGACACCGAATTCATTTACGCCACCTACCTGCTGGAACGGGCCGAAAGCGAAGGCACCCTGATCGTCAACAAGCCCCAGAGTCTGCGTGACGCCAACGAAAAACTGTATACCGCCTGGTTTTCCGAGTTCACACCGCCCACCCTGGTCAGCCGCAAGGGCAGTGATATTCGCGCCTTTCATCAGGAGCATCAGGACATCATCATCAAGCCGCTCGACGGCATGGGTGGCGCCTCGATTTTTCGAGTGAAGCAGGATGATCCCAACCTGGGCGTGATCATCGAAACCCTGACCGAGCACGGCAGCCGCTATTGCATGGTGCAGGCGTATATTCCCGCCATTACCGACGGCGACAAGCGGGTGCTGGTGGTGGATGGCGAGCCGGTGCCCTACTGCCTGGCCCGTATTCCCCAGGGCGGTGAAACCCGGGGTAACCTGGCCGCCGGTGGCCGGGGCGAAGCCCGCCCCCTGAGCGACAGCGATCGCCGCATTGCCGAGGCCCTGGGTCCGGTACTGAAGGAAAAGGGACTGATCTTTGTGGGGCTGGATATTATCGGCGACAAACTGACCGAAGTGAATGTGACCAGCCCGACCTGTGTGCGGGAAATTGAAGCCGCCTTTCCGGTCAACATCACCGGCATGCTGATGGACGCCATCGAAAAGCGTCTATCCTGACAATAATGCCCGACCCGAATCCCGCCGGCGTTGCGCCGGCGGGGCCATTCCCGACCCAAGACGAGATGACATGGACTCACTGCAACATCATTTTCTTATTGCCATGCCCAGCCTCAAGGATCCCTTCTTCGCCGGCTCCGTGACTTATATCTGTGAGCACAACGACGAAGGTGCCATGGGGCTGGTGATCAATATTCCCATCGATATGCCGCTGCATGAGCTGTTGCATCAGCTGGAAATGGAGCCAGACGATGTGCCCGAGATGGACACGCCGGTGCTGCAGGGTGGGCCGGTAGCCGCCGATCGGGGCTTTGTCCTGCACAGCCCGGTGGAAGGATTCAGTTCCAGCCAGTTACTGAGCGATAATCTGATGATTACCACCTCGCCGGATGTCCTGGAAACCCTGGGCACCGACCAGGCACCCGAGCATTATCTGGTGGCGCTGGGTTATGCGGGCTGGACCCCGGGACAACTGGAGCAAGAGCTGACGGAAAACAGCTGGCTGACCATTCCGGCCGACACGGCGCTTATCTTCGACACCCCCCTCGCCCAGCGCTGGCATCAGGCCATCGCCCGGTTAGGCATAGACGCCCGTCACCTCTCGTCTCAGGTAGGTCATGCATGAGCCTGACCTTGCTGGGTTTCGACTATGGCACCAAGAGCATCGGCGTGGCGGTCGGTCAGCAGATCACCGGCTCGGCCCGCCCGCTGCTGGCACTGAAAGCCAACGAGGGCGTGCCCAACTGGGATCAGATTGAAGCCCTACTGAAGGAGTGGCAACCGGGCCTGCTGGTGGTCGGCCTACCACTCAACATGGATGGCACCGAGCAGGACATCAGCCGCCGCGCCCGCAAGTTCGCCAACCGACTGCACGGTCGCTTCGGCATCAAGGTCGAACTGCAGGACGAGCGCCTGACCACCACCGATGCCCGCGCCCGCCTGTTCGAGGCCGGTGGCTACAAGGCGCTGGGCAAAGACGCGGTAGATGCGGTGTCGGCCCAGTTGATCCTGGAGTCCTGGATGGAAAGCAATTACTCGTAATACCAATCCCAGCAATGATCTGGTCATATCAAGGCCTCAGATCAGAAGCAACACAGCCGCCTCCCTCGACACGCCATAAACCCATCCCTGGGGGCTCGGAAATGCCATCCCTGGCATTTCACGGTCGTGGGAGGCGATCTCTGCTGCCTCTTCTCGAGCATCGAGTTGTCTGTAGACGGCGCTAACAGGCAACTCCGGTGCATCAAGGAGGACAAAGGGATCTGTTCAGCCGACCATCCGCGCCACGGATGGCGCGGCTGAGCCTCCAGGGAGGGATTCACGGCGAGTCGGAGGAACGGGCCCTTTGTTCGACTTTTATACAAAAATGAAATAGATCATTTGTTTAGTGGGATTGGTATTACTCCACTCCTCAGATGCTAAAAAACAAAAAACCCGCCGAAGCGGGTTTTTTAGGTCTTGAATTACCGAAGGGTAATTACAGAACCTGAATCTGTGAAGCCTGCGGACCCTTGGCACCTTCAGTAGCGGTGTAGGATACAGCCTGGCCTTCTGCCAGAGTTTTGAAGCCACTACCGACGATTTCGGAGAAGTGGGCGAACAAGTCTTTGCTGCCATCAGCCGGAGTGATGAAACCAAAACCTTTTGCTTCGTTAAACCATTTTACGGTACCGTTAGCCATTTTATCTTACCTTTATTTTAGTGACGAGCTCGTGCTCGGAAAATGCAACAAAATCAAATAAGGGAAGCTTGGTGATGACTGTAGTGCCGTAAGGAACGAACAATATACAAAGGCCGCGCTAACTTGAAACTCTTGCTGACGTGCACTCTACGGAAGTAAGGGGGTGGCGTCAAACATTATCGCGAATATTTATTGTGTGATATTTGAGCAATAAAAAAGGCGCCTTTCGGCGCCTTTTTCTATTCATACTCTATCTATCGCGATAGTGCTTATTCGCCCTTGGCGATACGGGCATGCATTTCCTGCACCGATATCACGGAGGCGGTGGCATCGTGCGCCATCGCCATCACGGTGGCGAAGGCACCGTTCAGCGTGGTGGTGTAGGCCAGTTTCTGGGCCAGAGCACCGCGACGCAGCTGACGCGAGTCTTCGATGGCCTGGCGACCCTCGGCGGTGTTCACGATGTAGGTGTACTCGTTGTTCTTGATGCGATCCAGAATATGAGGACGACCTTCGTGCACCTTGTTGACCAGACGCGGGTTGATGTTGGCTTCACCCAGCACCACGGCAGTACCGTGAGTGGCATCCAGCTGATAGCCGGCTTCCAGCAGGCTGGCGGCCAGGTCGACCACCCGCTGCTTGTCGCTGTGGCGAACCGACAGCAGAGCACGGCCTTCTTTCGGTACGCCCTTGCCGGCACCCAGATGGGCCTTGCCGAAGGCTTCGGCAAAGGTTTCACCCACGCCCATCACTTCACCGGTTGAACGCATTTCCGGGCCGAGCAGCGGATCGACACCCGGGAACTTGTTGAACGGCAGCACCACTTCCTTGACGGAGTAGTAAGGCGGAATGATTTCCCTGGTCACGCCCAGCTCGGCCAGTGACTTGCCGGCCATGACCCGAGCGGCAACCTTGGCCAGCGGAATACCGGTGGCCTTGGATACGAAGGGTACGGTACGAGCGGCACGCGGGTTGACTTCGATCAGGTAGATATCGCTGCCCTTGACCGCAAACTGAATGTTCATCAGACCGACGACACCCAGCTCCAGGGCCAGTTTGCGCACCTGTTCGCGCATCTCGTCCTGAATCGCCTTACTCAGGGTATAGGGAGGCAGAGAACAGCCGGAGTCACCGGAGTGAACGCCCGCCTGCTCGATGTGCTCCATGATACCGCCGATGACCACGTCCTTGCCGTCACAGATGGCATCAACGTCCACTTCGGTGGCGTCATCGAGGAAGCGATCCAGCAGTACCGGAGACTCGTTGGACACGGTGACCGCTTCGTTGAAGTAACGACGCAGATCCTGCTCGTCGTAAACGATTTCCATCGCCCGGCCGCCCAGTACGTAAGACGGACGTACCACCAGCGGGTAACCGATTTTCTCGGCCAGAGACACCGCCTGCTCCATGGCAGTCACGGTGGCATTCTGCGGCTGTTTCAGCCCCAGGCGCTCTACCGCCTGCTGGAAGCGCTCACGGTCTTCGGCACGGTCGATGGCGTCCGGGCTGGTACCGATGATGGGTACACCGGCCGCTTCAAGGTCGCGCGCCAGTTTCAGCGGCGTCTGGCCGCCGTACTGCACGATCACGCCCTTGGGCTGCTCGATGCGCACGATTTCCAGCACGTCTTCCAGGGTCACCGGCTCGAAGTAGAGACGATCGGAGGTGTCATAGTCGGTGGACACGGTTTCCGGGTTACAGTTGACCATGATGGTCTCGAAACCGTCTTCCCGCAGCGCCAGCGAGGCATGCACACAGCAGTAGTCGAATTCGATACCCTGACCGATACGGTTGGGGCCGCCACCCAGTACGATAATCTTGTCTTTATCGG
Organism: Oceanisphaera sediminis; assembly: GCF_039539745.1. Taxonomy (NCBI): domain Bacteria; kingdom Pseudomonadati; phylum Pseudomonadota; class Gammaproteobacteria; order Aeromonadales; family Aeromonadaceae; genus Oceanisphaera; species Oceanisphaera sediminis. The sequence goes on along the minus strand of NZ_BAABDS010000042.1, from coordinate 23,629 downwards.
ACGGCTTGGCTTCACATTCCTCATCATAGGATGAGTACATGTAGGCGGTGTCGGTAGAAAATTCGGCGGCACAGGTGTCCACTCGCTTGTAAACCGGGAATATTTCGTAGCGGTGACGCAGCTTGCGTACTTCACCTTCCGACACACCCAGCAGTTTACCCAGGCGCACATCGGCAAAGCCCTTGCGCTTCAGGCTGCGCAGCAGCTCCGGAGACAGGTCGGCCATGCCGAGTTCTTTTACCTGTTCTTCCAGCTTGACCAGATCTTCAATTTGTACCAAGAACCAGCGGTCCACATTGGTCAGCTTGAACACGCCATCGACGCTCATGCCGGCACGGAAGGCATCGGCAATGTACCAGATACGCTCGGGGCCCGGCTCCTGCAGCTCGTGGCGAATGCGCGCCAGGCTATCCGAGTCGTTGAGGTCAACGATGGGGTCGAAACCATACTGTCCGGTTTCCAGGCTGCGCAATGCTTTCTGCATGGACTCCTGGAAATTACGGCCAATGGCCATGACTTCACCGACCGACTTCATCTGGGTGGTCAGACGGTCGTTGGAGCCGGCAAATTTCTCGAAGTTGAAGCGCGGAATCTTGGTCACGACATAGTCGATAGCCGGTTCGAACGACGCCGGGGTCAGACCACCGGTAATGTCGTTCTGCAGCTCGTCCAGGGTGTAGCCGATGGCCAGCTTGGCCGCCACCTTGGCGATGGGGAAACCGGTGGCCTTGGACGCCAGGGCGGAAGAACGAGACACCCGCGGGTTCATCTCGATGATGACCATGCGACCGGTTTTGGGGTCGATACCGAACTGCACGTTGGAGCCGCCGGTTTCCACGCCGATTTCGCGCAGAACCGCCAGCGAGGCGTTACGCATCAGCTGGTATTCTTTGTCGGTCAGGGTCTGGGCGGGTGCCACCGTGATGGAGTCACCGGTGTGCACGCCCATGGCATCGAAGTTTTCGATGGCACAGACGATGATGCAGTTATCGTTACGATCCCGCACCACTTCCATCTCGTATTCTTTCCAGCCGATCAGAGATTCGTCGATCAGCAACTCGTTGGTCGGCGACAAATCCAGACCACGGGTACAGATTTCTTCAAATTCTTCCCGGTTATAGGCGATGCCGCCACCGGTGCCGCCCATGGTGAAGGAAGGACGGATGATGCAGGGGAAACCCACCTCTTCCTGTACCTTGTAGGCTTCTTCCATGCTGCGGGCGATGCCGGCACGCGGACAGGCCAGACCGATGCTCTTCATCGCCGTGTCGAAACGGCTGCGATCTTCGGCCTTGTCGATGGCATCGGCGGTGGCACCAATCATCTCGACGCCGAATTCGGCCAGTACGCCGTGCTTTTCCAGCTCCAGCGCACAGTTCAGTGCGGTCTGGCCACCCATGGTGGGCAGAATCGCGTCCGGACGTTCTTTTTCGATGATCTTGCGCACCACTTCCCAGTGGATGGGCTCGATATAGGTGGCATCGGCCATCTCCGGATCGGTCATGATGGTGGCCGGGTTGGAGTTCACCAGAATGACCCGGTAACCTTCTTCACGCAGGGCCTTGCAGGCCTGAGCGCCGGAGTAGTCGAATTCACAGGCCTGACCAATCACTATCGGGCCTGCGCCCAGGATCAGAATGCTCTGTATGTCTGTACGTTTTGGCATGACTCTTCCCTACTCCTTACGCGCGGTACTGCTTAATCAAATCAATAAAGTGGTCGAACAGATCGGCCGCTTCATGCGGACCCGGGCTCGCCTCGGGGTGCCCCTGGAAGCTGAACGCCGGCTTGTCGGTACGATGAATCCCCTGCAGAGAGCCGTCGAACAGCGACTTGTGAGTCACCCGCACGTTGGCCGGCAGGGTCGCCTCGTCTACCGCAAAGCCGTGGTTCTGGCTGGTGATCATCACCACGCCTTTATCCAGGTCTTTCACCGGGTGGTTGGCACCGTGGTGACCAAACTTCATTTTGACGGTATTGGCACCGCTGGCAAGACCCAGCAACTGGTGACCCAGGCAGATGCCGAATACCGGAATATCGGTTTCCAGAAAGGCTTTGATGGCTTCAATGGCGTAGTCACAGGGCTCGGGATCACCGGGGCCGTTGGACAGGAAAATACCGTCCGGATTCAGCGCCAGTACTTCGGCGGCCGGGGTCTGGGCCGGTACCACCGTCAGGCGACAACCCCGATCCACCAGCATGCGCAGAATGTTGCGCTTCACGCCGTAGTCGTAGGCCACTACATGGTAGGGCAGTTCGGTCGCGGCCGGCTGGCTGTGGCCTTCGCCCAGGGTCCAGCTGCCTTCGGTCCAGGCATAGGTCTGGGCGGTGGTGACTTCTTTTGCCAAATCCATACCCTTGAGACCCGGGAAGCCTTTGGCTTCGGCCAGGGCTGCCGCTTCGTCCAGGTTTTCACCGGCGATGATGCAACCGGCCTGTGCGCCTTTTTCACGCAGGAGTCGGGTCAGCTTGCGGGTATCGATATCGGCAATACCCACTATGTTATGGGCTTTCAGGTAATCGGACAGGGAGCGCTGATTGCGAAAGTTAGAGGCGACAATGGGGAGATCACGAATGATCAGACCCTGGGCATGAACCCGATCGGACTCTTCATCTTCAGCATTAGTGCCGGTATTGCCTATATGAGGATAAGTAAGCGTAACGATTTGACGGGAATAAGACGGGTCGGTGAGGATTTCCTGGTATCCCGTCATCGACGTATTGAATACCACTTCACCGACGGAACAACCGTCGGCACCAATGGCTGTACCGCGAAAGACAGAACCGTCTTCCAATACAAGCAGCGCTGAGTGAGTCAAGACAACCTCCAAGTTAATTCTTATAAATCAACAATTTACCTGGCTGTCCCGAGGTGCAGACAAAAAAATATTACTGCATCTCGGCTAATACTGGGCAAATTCTGCGTATTTTATATAAAAGCGGCGTTTTCGACAAACTTTTTCGTGAAAAACCTTTCATTTCACCTGAAGCCAGGAAAAATCGAAGTAAAAATCGACAAAAAACGCATAAAAACAAAAAATGAAGGAAATAACGCGGAGAAAAAACGAATTGAAATGAAATTTCACACTTTAATGCTAAAAATAAAAAGTAAAGAAATAAACCTTTTAAAATCAATATCATATAAATAAGTGAAAGCGATAAACCCAGCCTGGAAAACCCGTTATCTTGCTCAACGACATCAGGTTAAGGCCGGGTTCATCGCATAAATATTATTTCAGGTTCAACACGTCCTGCATGTCGTACAGCCCCGGCTGCTGCACGGCAATCCAGGCGGCAGCCCGCACGGCACCATTGGCAAAAGTCAGCCGGTTGGACGCCTTGTGGGTGATCTCGACCCGCTCGCCGATATCCACGAACATGGCGGTGTGCTCACCCACGATATCGCCGGCGCGCACGGTGGCAAAACCGATGGTATTGCGATCCCGCTCACCGGTAATGCCCTCGCGTCCGTACACGGCGCATTCTTTCAGATCCCGGCCCAGGGTGTCGGCAATGACCTCCCCCATGCTCAGCGCGGTACCCGACGGCGCATCCACCTTGTGTCTATGATGGGCTTCGACGATTTCGATGTCGGTGTAATCGCCCATTACCCTGGCCGCCTGCTCCAGCAACTTGAACACCAGATTGACGCCAACGCTGTAGTTGGAGGCCATGACCATGGCGATATCTTCCGCAGCGGAGTTGATCTCGGCCTTTTGTGCCTCGTCAAAGCCGGTGGTGCCGATCACCAGCCGCTTGCCATGCTGCCGGGCCAGGGCAATATTCGCCAGAGTCGCGTCGGGCCGGGTAAAGTCGATGATCACATCCACCTGCTCGATCACCGCCGCCAGATTGTCGGTCACCATCACGCCCAGACGGCCAACATTGGCCAGTTCACCGACATCGACACCCAGTACCGTAGAGCCCGAGTGCTCGATGGCGGCGGTCAGGGTAACGCCCTCGGTATGGGTCACGGATTCGACCAGTACCTTGCCCATGCGTCCGTTACAACCAGCCACGGCGATGCGAACCGGATTTGTCATGCTGTTATTCCTTTCTTCATGCTAAGCCAAGGGTAAACCGGAAGTTTGCCAGATAAAAGCGGCCTTTAAAACGAAAAAGCCCTGAAGAGCAAGGCGCGAGCAGTCATGTTGTTCTCACGCCTTGCTCTTCGGGTTTTCCTGTCTTTCAGGACATAAAAAAACCGGCGGCTGCCGGTTTTTTCAGAATCAGACGATTTCGAGCAGTTCAACTTCGAACACAAGAGTCGCGCACGGCGGAATGGAGCCGGCACCCTGTTCACCGTAGGCCAGATCGTGCGGCACATACAGCTTCCACTTGGAGCCAGCCGACATCAGTTGCAGGGCTTCAACCCAGCCTTTGATTACGCCGTTCACCGGGAACTGAGCCGGTTCGCCGCGCATGACGGAGCTGTCAAATACGGAGCCGTCGATGAAGGTGCCGTGGTAGTGCACGCGTACGGTATCGGTCGCGGCAGGCTTGGCGCCCTCACCTTCGGCCAGTACTTCATACTGCAGGCCGGACTCGGTCTGCTGTACTTCGGCACGCTCACCGTTGGCAGCGAAGAAGGCAACTTCTGCTTCTTTGGCTTCGGCAGACTGGGCAGCCTGCTGCTCTTGCATGCGCTGGGTGATCACCTGAAAGGCGCCGTTGATGTCTTCGCGAGAAACGGCGAAGTCCACACCGGCAAGGGCGTCGGCCAGGCCCTGCTGTACGGCCGATACTTCCAGACCTTCAAAGGATTGCTGGCTCAGCTGATCACCGATTTGACGACCAACACCGTAGCTGGCTTTTTGCTCTACTGTCTCATATGACGACATGACATTCCCTTCGTTTGGGTATAAAAAAGGCATGCTAACAAAATAACTCGGTCAGCTAAATGGCAAGGCGGCACGCATGGCCAATAATGCAGCACCTCGTACCCCGCCGCTGCCACCAAACACCGGCGGTCGCACCGGCGCCGGTTCCACATTGTTCATCAGGTATTCGGGCAAGCGACAACTCAGTTCCCGATATAGCCAGGCCTGCTCGCTGAGACCGCCACCCAACACCACCACATCCGGATCCAGCTGGGTCATCAAGCTACCCAGCCCCGCCGCCAGAATATCCAGATAAGGCGACAGACAATCGTTGGCTACTTGCTCTCCCCGTTGCCAGGCACCGATAATGGCAGGGCCCGACAGCGGCTCGCCGCCGACATGGCGATAAAGCCGGCTTAAGCCGGTGCCGGAGACATAGGTTTCCAGACAACCATGCAGCCCACATCCACAGGGAAACAAAGGCAATCCCGGATAACGCGCAAGCAGGCTGGCATTGACGCCCCCGTGCCCGAATTCGGCACTGCCGCCACGACCACTGTTTACCAGTTGTCCTCGGTGTAACAAGGCGCCGCCAACCCCGGTACCCAGCGTCAGTGCCAGCGCCAGTTCGGCCCCGGCCGCCGCCCCCTGGTGATATTCCGACAGCAGAAAGCAGTTGGCGTCGTTGTCGGCATATACCGGTCTTGCCAGCCGGTGCTGCAAGTCGCCTTTAAGATCATGGCCATGAATCGCCGGCACATTGGGCGCCAGCATCAGGCCGTTACTGTCCAGCACACCGGGAAAGCCGATGCCGACATGACCGGCCGTCTGCCAACGACCATCGGCCGCCGTCACCAGCTCGCCCAGCATCTGAACAAAGGCAGAATAACGGGTCGTCGGCGTCTGGAGCACCAAACGCTCACGCTCTACGCCCTGCGCATCAAACACGGCAAAGGCTATCTTGCTGCCGCCGATATCAACACCGTAAAACATTGAAAACCTCTGAAGAAAACAGCACGGACTATGGCTTTGAAAATAACATCCGCCAACAGATACCGCGAAGCAGCTGCCAACATCACGGTATGGGAGCTTTAGGTACGAGGGCTTGATATAAAGAAGAAGACAATCCCTTGTCTTCTTCTATCATTCGGCAATCTGCTCCGGACTTATCTGACCCACACTTTCTATGGTCTGATCAGACAACAACCAGAGGGTGAATCTGTGCAGCTCGGGGTGCTGCGCCAGAGCCACCAGAAAAGCACCACCCACTTCCCGGTATCCCAGCTCATAGTTTTTCAAGGTGGTGGGGGGAACTTGAAGCAGTTCGGCAAATTTGGGCCGACTAAGACCCATTGCCTCACGGATTTGCCGGATCTTTTTTCCGACCAAGCTGGTATCTGGATTCATAACCTTGCTACTCCTATCGAAGAATTCCGATAACCACTGGTATCGCTGTCTTATTAGTTTAACACCGCTAAAGAGACTCGTTATGCTCTGCTCCTGTTTTACCGAAAAAAATTCCAATTTAGACTCAGTTAGCGCCTAACTACACTATATAACTCCGATTTCTCCGCAAACTGCAGCGTTGCATTGCAAAAACCCGCGCAAACTGCATCAGCATCTTGAGTCAGTTGCGACAAATTTGGCCTTTCTCACTCGCCGCCTGCTTGTGGGCCTCAATGAAAACCGTTAGTCTGCAATCGTGCGGATGTACAAACACAGGATGAACCTGTTCCATATGGTTCTTCCTCTGAACAATAAAAATATCAAACGGACACTCCGCACTACACTGCCCTCAGTGTGTGCTGATATATCCACTTCGGCCTCGGCCGAATGCAAATAAAATGAGGAAGACGATGATGAAAAAAACAGTGGCTCCTTCCCTGATTGCAATCGCTATCGCAGCCGCCGGTATCTCTACCAGCGTGCAGGCCAATGACTGGTACCTGGGTGCCGGTGCCGGTTACGCTCAGTATGAAGATATCGATGAAAACAACGCCAACCTCGACAAGGATGCCGAAGCCGTCAGCATGTTCGGTGGTTACAACTTCAACCAGTATTTCGGTGCCGAGTTGGGCTTCAACAACTTTGGCGAAGATGCCGACACCAAGGCACTGAACCTGTCTGCCATTGGTCGTCTGCCGCTGAGCGAGCGCGTTTCCCTGTTCGGCGAGCTGGGTGCCCTGGGCTGGGATACCGACACCGGCGCCGGTGACGAAGGTGTTTCTCCGCTGGCCGGTCTGGGTCTGGCCTACCGTGCCTCCGATCTGGTCGACGTACAGGCCCGCTATCGCCGTGTCGAAGACATGGGTGATCTGGTCAACAACGGCTTTGAAACCGATGTAAACAACTTCATGCTGGAACTGGTGCTGCACCCGAACCGTGGTGTGGCTACTCCGCCGCCGGTTGCCCCGGTAGCACCTCAGCCGGCTCCCGAAGTGACCTATGAAACCCGTACCGTCACTGCCGATGGCTCCATCTACTTCGCCTTCGACAAGTCCGACCTGTCTGGCGACTCTCGTGCCACCCTGGACGAAGTGGCCCGCTTCGCTCAAGAGAACCCGGATCACCAGGTTGAACTGGCCGGTTATGCCGACCGTCTGGGTAGCGCCGAGTACAACCGCAAGTTGTCCGAGCGTCGTGCCCTGGCCGCCAAGGACTATCTGGTTCAGCGTGGCGTTGCCGCCCAGAACATCCAGACTGCCTGGTACGGTAGTGAACTGGCCGAAGGCGTGACCGAAGCCGAACGTCAGCGCGACCGTCGCGTAGATGCCAAGGCGCAGGCCACCATTCAGGTTGAAATCATCGAATAACAGCGATTGAATTCCTGACCGCAAAAACGGCTCCCCGGAGCCGTTTTTTATTTTTACCTTACTGCGGTCATGGCATACTGTTTTTCTTTTTATCCCGGACTTTCCTTCCCATGCGTTGCCATTGCCACAGCCAGCAGCCCTTCGAGCTTTGCTGCCAGCCCTATCTGCAGGGTGCTTCTGCCGCACCGACGCCCCTGGCCCTGATGCGATCCCGCTACACGGCGTTTGTGCTGGGCCTGGGCGACTACCTGCTGCAAAGCTGGCACCCGGATACTCGAGGGGCACTGACCGCGGCTGAACTGTCACAAACCGGGCTCGACACCGACTGGCTTGATCTGACCATCGTCTTCGCTCGCGGTACGCCTGCCGACACAGAGGGAGAAGTGGAATTCAAGGTTCGCTACCGGGAAAACAACCGGGTGGTGACACTGCACGAGCGCTCCCGTTTTATCTCGGTAGCAGGCCATTGGCTGTACCATTCCGGTCAACTCAATCCGCCCAAAATCGGTGCCAATCAGCCCTGCCCCTGCAACAGTGGAAAAAAATACAAACAGTGCTGCGCCAGACACTGAGCCCCTTCATTCAACTAGCCGACAGACGCCTTATCATGGAACGAAAAATACTGCTGACTCACTGCCCCGATGCCAAGGGGCTGATCTCGAAGATCACCAACATCTGTTACAAGCACCAGCTCAACATCATGCGCAATGACGAATTCGTGGACTACGACAACGGTCATTTCTTCATGCGTACCGAGCTGGAAGGCTATTTCAACGATCATACCCTGCTTGCCGATCTGGACGATGCCCTGCCCAGCGGCAGTCAGCGTCGGCTGGTGCCTGCCGGTAACAAGCGGGTGGTCATCATGGTGACCAAGGAAGCCCATTGCCTGGGTGACATTCTGATGAAACGTTTCGCCGGGGCCATGAACATCGATATTCAGGCTGTGATCGGCAACTACGACACCCTGGCCGGGCTGACCGAAAAGTTCGATATTCCCTACCACACGGTGTCACACGAAGAGATGAACCGGGCCGAGCACGAGCTGCAACTGGCCGAAATCATCGACCGCTATCAACCCGATTATGTGGTGCTGGCCAAGTACATGCGTATTCTCAGCCCCGAATTCGTGGCCCGCTATCGCCAGCGGCTGATCAATATTCACCACTCCTTCCTGCCCGCCTTTGTCGGCGCCAGTCCCTACCGGCAGGCCTTTGAGCGCGGTGTGAAAATGATCGGCGCCACCGCTCATTTCGTGACCGACGATCTGGACGAGGGCCCCATCATCGAGCAGGACGTGACCCACGTAAACCACACCTTCAACGCCCAGGAAATGGCCAAGGCCGGTCGCGACGTGGAAAAATCGGTGCTGAGTCGGGCGCTCAACCTGGTGCTGGAAGAAAAGGTGTTCGTCTACGGCAACAAGACGGTGGTGTTCAAGTAAGAGCGGGGAATGGGGAATGGGGAATGGGGAATGGAAAGGATAAAATCCCCAATCCCCAATCCCTAATCCCCAATCCCTGCCCCCCAGCCCCGCCGACGTCAGTCGTGCTTGTGGCTTTTCTCGAAGGCCGCCTTCTGTTCGGGCGTCGCTTCCTGCTGGTATTTCGCCTTCCACTCGTCGTAGGGCATGCCGTACACCCGTTCCCGCGCCTGGTCGTAATTCATCTCCACGCCCTGTTCTTCGGCGGCGGCCAGATACCACTTGCTCAGGCAATTGCGGCAGAAGCCGGCCAGGTTCATCAGATCGATATTCTGTGCATCCTTGCGCTTGTCCAGGTGCGCCAGCAGGGTACGAAAGGCGGCGGCTTCCAATTCAATCTGGGTTTGCTTGTCCATGTTGTCTTCTCCATTGGGGTCGGTTAGTGCCATTATAACGATATCGCCCTTCACAACACAGGCTCGCCCATGAAACGCAGTCACTTCTTCGCCCACATGGCCCGCATGAAGCTTATTCAGCGCTGGCCGCTGATGCGCAGCATAGAGCAGGAAAACGTCGCCGAACACAGCCTGCAGGTGGCCATGGTGGCTCACGCGCTGGCGGTGATCAGAAACACCAATTTCAACGGCAACCTGGATCCGGCCCAGGCGGCCATGCAAGCGCTGTTTCACGATGCCAGCGAAGTGCTGACCGGCGACCTGCCCACCCCGGTCAAGTACTTCAATGAAGACATCGCCCGGGCCTACAAGGATATCGAGCGCAACGCCGAGCAGAGTCTGCTCAAGATGCTGCCCCCGGAACTGCAGGCAACCTATGCTCCCCTGCTCTGTGACCACGGGCAGGACGATTACAGCCGGCTGGTAAAGTCGGCGGACATTCTCTGTGCCTATCTGAAATGCGAGGAAGAAATCAGCGCCGGCAACCGGGAGTTTGCACCGGCCAAGAAGCGGCTCACCGAGATGCTGGAAGCACGCATGAACGATGAGATCCGCTATTTTCTCGAGGTGTTCGTGCCCAGCTTTTCGCTGTCGCTGGACGAAATATCCAGCCCGGAGTTTTAGCTCGTGAGGGGTGAGGGGTGAGCTGCCCGCCTCACCCTTTACCCCTCACTGTTTTTACGTTCGATCCACAGGGTCACTTCACCGACCTTGAAGCCCCATTTGGTCATTTCGGCCCGGTTGAGCACCCGATTTTCGTCGAGCAGATACATCCAGTCGTTGAAGTCGATATTCCAGATCTTGCCGTCGACCGGCACCGCCAGGGTATAACGCCAGTTCAGTGCAAACCCCTGCGTCTGGCCGGTGGCCGGCACCACCACATCATCGGCGGTACCGCTATACTGGCCGTCCGGGCCTTTTTCCAGCCGCCAGACTCTCCGCTGCTGCTCGCCGTCCTCATAGACAAAGTCTTCTTCCAGTACGCCCTTGTTGCCGTCCCAGCGGCCGATCATCTCGACCGAAAAGCGGCGCAGCACTCGGCCGGATCTGTCCTGTACCATGCCGTGAGCCACCAGCTCGCCGTTGAAGAAGCTATCCAGCTCGAACGCCGGTTGAGTATCCGCATAATCATGAATATTGCTGCTGCACGACATCAGCAGCAAACCGGTGCAAAGAGACAGACTCAGTAACAGAATTCGCATATCAGTTTCCTTTCAGTTGTCGGGTCAAACCGGGATCCCGGCTGTTGGGCGACAGCCAGATGGCCAGAAAAGCGGGGCCAAAGGCGGGATCGGATACTTCCCCCAGTGACTGCCAGTTGAAGTAGAAGCGGCTGACGCCCGTTGCCTCCACCCGCACGACCAGCTCATCGCCATTGCTGACCGAAGGCCAGAGTGCATCCAGCTGGTTGCGCCATTGGGGTTTCCAGTCAATGCCGAGCCGCTGCCACTCGGTTACGGTGGCATCGAGCAAGTCTTCCTTGTCGATATTGCGCCGATAACGCAGGGCCAGCGCCTGAGGAAAGTCACCGGCACGGTATTGCCCGTCCGCGCTGTAAAAACGGGCCTGATACAGCTCCCAGAACAGCCAGCGCATGCTGCCCTGACCGATCTGATTCAAGTCGGACGTCGGGGTCGCCCACAATGGCAGCGGCATGGCCATCAGCCACAGTATCAACAGAACTTTTTTCATCATGCTTCCCTCCGTAAACGCTGATCGAGCCGTACCAACAGCGGTAACAGGGCCGACCACAACAACGCCAATATCATCGCGCTGGGCCAGAATCCCAGCGGCAGGCTCACCGCCCCCAGTTGCCAGCCGGCCAGGTAGGATCCGGCACCGGCCAGTGCGCCGGTTATCATCAACAGCCAGAGCGAAAAGCGCCGCATCCAGTGCAGGCTGTGCCCCAGGGTCAACACAAAACCGACCCACAGCAGCCCCAGCCACAGCGGCCAGTGATCGAAAGCAAACACTCCCGTCAGGGTCAGCAGCAGGTCGACCGCCATACCCAGCAGCGCCAGCCACAGCACCCGGACATCGGCCCGGCGACTGGGAGTAAACATGAAATGCACTCCCAGCAGTAACGCAGTCAGTCCGCTCCAGCTATTTTGTCCCGCCACCGCCAGCAGCCAGAAGCCTTCAAAGGCTAGCAGTTGAGTCCATTGCCATTTAGACATCTGCGTGCTCCCGGCTTGGCCGCCTCAAAATGCACCAGCCCTATGGTGCCCTCGCGAAAACCGCCCTCGCAGTAGGCGAAATAAAACGCCCATAGCCGATGAAAATCCCGGCTGTAACCCAGGCGCTTCAACGCCGGCTCCAGCTGATGAAAACGCTCGGCCCAAATCTTGAGGGTCTCGGCGTAATGATGGCCATAATCCTGTAGTCGGGTCAGGGTCATGTCGGTCTGCTCTTTCAGATGCCGGCACATTTCGCTGACCGAGGGCAGACAGCCACCGGGAAAGATATAGCGCTGAATAAAATCCACGCCCTTGCGATAGGGTTCATAACGCTGATCGGTCATGGTAATGGCCTGGATCAGCAGCTTGCCTTCGGGCTTGAGCAGACGATTGAGGGACTCGAAATAGGTTGGCAGGTATTCATGGCCCACCGCCTCAATCATCTCCACCGACACCAGCTTGTCGTACTGCCCCTCGAGATCTCGATAATCTTTCAGCAGCAGCGTCACCCTATCGCCCAGCCCTTCCTGCTCGACCCGTTGGCGGGCATGCTTGAGCTGTTCGGCCGACAATGTGGTGGTGGTCACCCGGCAGCCGTAATGACGGGCGGCAAAACAGGCCAGCCCGCCCCAGCCGGTGCCGATTTCCAGCAGATGATCGCTGGGCTTGAGCTCGAGCCGGTCACAAATCAGCCGCAGTTTATGTTCCTGTGCCGTTTCCAGGCTGGCATCCGTGGATGGAAACACCGCCGAGGAATACTGCATCAGGGGATCGAGAAACAACCGATACATGTCGTTGCCCAGATCGTAGTGGGCGGCGATATTGGCCCGGCTGCCGGTCAGCGAATTACGATTGAAGCGATGTTTCAGCTTGTGCCAGGGCGAGGTCAACCAGCCCAGGCGTCGCTCCAGCCGGTCGAGCACCGGAATGTTGCGGGCAAACAATTGCACCACCGCCGTCAGATCCGGACTGTGCCAGCAGCCATCGACCCAGGCTTCGGCCGCCCCTATGCTGCCGCCGAACATCAAGCGCCGATAGGCACCGGGGTCGAGTACCCGCACCCGGGCCTGCAAAGACGCATCCCGGTCACCAAATTGAAAGGTTTCCTGGCCTTCCTCTATGGTCAGCCCCGCGTCTTTCAGCCCGGCCAGCAGGGAAAATGCCAGACTGCGCGTCCAGCGTTCCAGCAGCCTGGGTTCCGACCTGTTGAACGTCGTTTCCATCTTGGCTTCCTTCAATAATGTGAATGGTAGGGAATGCGTTTTAAAAACAGCCGTATCGCCTGCCAGTAAATGCCGCGCACTATGGTCAGGGTCATCATCGGCCATTGCAGCAAGGCCGCTTTCAACACGGCCCGGTCAAAGGGATGGCGTCGCAAACTCAGGGTGGCATCAAACAGCAGCGCCGGATCCCGGTTTTCGATGTGTACCAGCGCCCGCTGTGCCGGTGGTGTTATTCGCCAGTGATATTGCATATCCAGGCTCATGAAGGGCGAGACATGAAAGTCTTTGTCGGTGGGGGTCGTGCTTTCCAGATCCACCAGGTAACAGTGCCGCTGATTCCAGGGCGTGTTGTGTACCTCCGCCAGCAGGTAGCGAGCCTGCTCACCGCGATAACAGAAAAACAGGTTCACCGGGCTGAAATAGAGCCCGAAGCAACGCACCTGCCCCAGCAGCAGCACCCGGTTCAGCCCGCCGGTGTCGCCACCCAGATGTTCGACCTCCTGCAGTACCGCCGTTTTCAACGGCAGAGCCGGGTCGCCCAGATAATCGCGGCGGCGAAAGCTCAGGGGCGCAAAGCGTTCGCAGGCGAATAATCGGCTGCTGCTCGCCAATTGCTCCAGCTCATCCAGATCCAGCGCCAGCATATAGAGGCCGTAGCTGAAGCGATGCTCGCGCGGGGCATAACGACGATGGCGTACCTGACCCTGATAGATGGCGCTGTGCGAGGTCATAGGCTGACTCCGAAACGGGCACAGACATCGAGCGCACTCCTGACACCGTCTTCATGAAAGCCGTTGTACCAGTAGGCGCCGCAGAAGTGAGTATGCTGTTGTCCGCAAATGTCGCCGCGGCGGTGCTGGGCGGTGATGGCCTCGCGGTTATACACCGGGTGGGCATAGGTGAAACGGCGCAGTATCTTGTCCGGAGCTATGGCGTGGCTGCGATTGAGGGTGACACAGAAGGTCTCTTGCGCGTCCAGCCCCTGCAGTATGTTCATGTTGTAGGTCACCGCCGGCAGCGCATCCTCGCCGCCGTCCAGCCAGTAGTTCCAGCTGGCCCAGGCCCGGGGTTCGCGCGGCAGCAGCCGGGTGTCGGTATGCAACACCACCTCGTTATCGCGATATGCCAGTCCGCCCAGCACCTGCCGCTCGGCCTCGGTGGCATCACTCAGCAATCTCAGCGCCTGATCCGAATGACAGGCAAAGATCACCTCGTCGAACTGCTCGACGCCATCGGCGGTTTCAATGCTTACCCCGTTCGAATGCCGACGCACAGACAGCACCGGCGTGTTGAGCCGAATATCCCTGAGCGGCGCGGTCAGCGCCGGAATATAGCTGCGCGAGCCGCCCTGCACCACGTACCACTGGGGTCTGTCCACCAGGTTGAGCAGGCCGTGATGATTGAAAAAGCGCAGAAAGAAGGCCAGCGGAAAATCCCGGCTGTCGGCCAGCGACGAAGACCAGATGGCCGCCACCATCGGCAGTATGTAGTGCCCGCTGAAGAAGTCGGAGAAGCCGTAGCGATCCAGAAAACCGCCCAGGGTCTCGCTATCACTCAGGGTGCCGTCCTTGATCATCTTCTTGCACAGCAAGTTGAAGCGCACTATTTCGGCCAGAAAGCCATAGAAACGCGGCCGCCACAGGTTGGCGCGCTGGGCAAACATGGAGCCAAGGGTATGGCCGTTGTATTCAAGCCCGGTCCGGGCCTGATGCACGCTAAAGCTCATCTCGGTGGTCTGGGCCTCGATGCCGATGCGGGCCAGCAGCCGCCGGAAGTTTGGATAGGTTCTGTCGTTGAACACGATAAAGCCGGTGTCGATCGCCCGCGATATGCCACCCAGCTGCACATCGACGGTGGCGGTATGACCGCCGAGATAATCGTTGGCTTCAAACAGGCTGATTTCGTGCTGCTCACTCAGCAGCCAGGCGCTGGTCAGACCGGAAATACCGCTGCCAATCACGGCAATACTGCTCATGGTTCACTCCTTACCGTGCGTCGTGCCAGCCGGGTCCAGAGCCGGTGTGGCAACCAGGACAGCAGACGCAGTACCGTGATGAAAGCAAAGGGAAAACAGATCTCGGCCTTGCCCTTGGCAAGCCCCTTGCTAATGGCCGCGCTGGCCTGCTCGGGCGATACTCGGCCGGGCATGGGAAAGTCGTTTTTACGGGTCAGCGGGGTGTCGACGAAACCGGGGCGGATCAGGCTGATCGCGATATGATGCGGCGCCAGATCAATCCCTAAGGTGCGCACCAGATAATCCAGCCCGGCCTTGGACGCGCCGTAGGCCTCGGCCCGGGTCAGCGGCAGAAAGGTCACCGAAGAGCTGACCACCGCTATCCGCCCGCCCCGCTTGACCCTGGGTATCATCGCAGACAGGCAATTGGCGGTGCCAATCAGATTGGCATTCACCACCCGGGCGAAGAGCTCGGCATCAAAGCGGCTGGCATCGTCGATGTATTCGCAATTACCCGCATTGAGGATAATCAGATCCAGTGGCGCCAGCTCGCTCACCGCCTGCTGCATGGAATCGAACTCGAGCATGTCGAACACGCAGAATTCGGCATCGATGCCCGCCAGTGCCTGTTCCAGTTTTTCCCGGTTGCGGCCACAAGCCACTACCTGCCAGCCATCGGCGCGATAATCCCGGGCCAGTTGCAGCCCGATGCCGGAGTTGGCCCCGGTAATCAATACCCGTTTCATTGGTTAAGCCTCCGTTTCAATGCGCGGATCACGCCACCCAGCAGTGGCAACTGCTCATACAGCATGGCGCCCATGTCGAAATAATCGGTGTGCTCATAGACCTGCTCGGCAAAACGCAGATGGCTGACGCCGGGCACCTGCACTTCCTTGCCGCCGTTCAGGCGCGGATGACAAAACACCATCTGCCAGCGCACCAGGGCCTCGCCGTCCTGCTCCATCACCTGCTCGATATCGAAACGGCACGCCGTCACCTGCGTAAACAGCGTGTCGAAATACGCCACCAGCGAGGCGATGCCCTGAATTTCGTGGGCCGGATCGCAAAACCGGATGTCGGGCGCATAAATGTCGTACAGCCCCTCAAGGTGATTCGGCGACAAGCGCTGGTATTCCCGGCAGAACACCGTCAGCGCCGGGCTCATACCGGCTCCCGGTCTTTCAGTGCATCGAACATGGCGATGGCATGCAGCCGGGCTCTGGCATGATCGACTATCGGTTTAGGGTAACCGTGCCCTGGATGATGCGTATCCAGCCAGTCGTGCGGAGCATGAATCACCTTGGCCGGCACTCCGGCCAGCTCCGGCACCCAGCGGCGAATAAAGTCGCCGTTGGTATCGAAACGCTCCCCCTGGGTGCTGGGATTGAATACTCGAAAATAGGGCGCGGCATCGGCGCCGGTGCCGGCGGCCCATTGCCAGCCGCCGTTATTGGCCGCCAGTTCACCGTCAATCAGCGTCGACATGAACCAGGCTTCGCCCCGGCGCCAATCGATATGCAGATCCTTGGTCAGAAAGCTGGCCACTATCATGCGCAGCCGGTTGTGCATCCAGCCGGTCTGCGCCAGGCAGCGCATGGCCGCATCGACGATGGGATAGCCGGTCTGCCCCTCGCACCAGGCCCGGAATCCTTGGTCGTCCCGACTCCACTGCAACGCTTCGGTGTCCGGCTTGAAGGCCCGCTCCATCGACAATCGCGGAAACGCCACCAACAGATGGCGATAAAACTCTCGCCAGATCAATTCATTGAGCCAGACAAAGCCCGGCTCGCCCCGACTGAACGGCAACTGTTCAAGCTCATATTCCATCGCCGCCAGACATTGGTTGGGCGACAGAACACCCAGCGCCAGATAAGGCGACAGACTGCTGGTGCCGTTTTCGGCCGGAAAATCCCGTTGCTCGCCATAGTCCCGCAACGACGACTGACAAAACTGCGCCAGCCGCTCGGCGGCGGCGGCTTCTCCCGCCGGCCACTCTTCACTCGATATTCGCTCGCCACTCAGACCGAGCGGCGTGCAGGACTGCGGCTCGCCCTGCGCCGCCGGCACCGGCAAAAATCGATAGCCGCTGGCACGCACCCGCGCCAACCAGCTTTTGGCGAAGGGGGTAAACACCTTGTACATGTCGCCGCTGCGCGTGGTCAGGCTACCGTGATCGACCACGCAATCGCCGTTATATACACGACAGGGAATCGTCAGTGCCTGCTGTACCGCCTTGTCGCGACGACGTTCGTCGATGCCGAGCTCCCGATTGGCGTAAAGTGCATCGAACTGTCTTTCTTCCAGCCACTCGGCCAACAGCGCCGGGACCTCGGCAAAGCGATCAACGGTCAACACCGTCAGTGAAATACCCAGGTGCGCCAGCTGCTCGTTCAGTGCCTGCAGGTTGCGGGACAAAAAATCACGCTGTATCGGCGCCCTGCCGTGCTGTTGCCACTGGCCCGGGCTGTCGATATAGATGGCCTCAACCTCGGCGCCACCGGCGGTTGCTTCATAAAGGGCGGGGTTATCCGTCACCCGGAGATCAGCTCTGAACCAGACTAAATGACGCATCATGCTCCCTCTCAATCTCGCTGACCGTGACGGCAAAGGGCCGGTTCAACCAGCCTTGCTGCTGATAAAGCGTGCCAAGTTCACCGGTAAAAAAGCTGTGCTGTGGAAAGGCCACGTCCATGTCGTTGAACCAGCTCTGACTCAGGCCCGCGCCCAGTATTACCACCAGAGTGTCAAATTTGAGTCTTCCCTCTGCCAGCGGTAATGTCAGCGGATCGAGCACCCCCAGATCCAGGCTGCGACATTCCAGTCCCTGCAGCTCATACTGGGTCAACACCGACTGCTGCTCTCTCACCTGACCCACCCGGGCTACCGCTATCACGGGTCCGGTTTTAATGGTCAGCAACTGGTGCATCAGCCGTTTCAGCAAAGACAGGGCACTCTGTTCGATAAGCTGGGCATCCGGGCGCTGCAGACGCGCCAGCGCCAGCAACCAGGGCTCGACCACCCGGCGTAACACCAGCTCGGCCGGATAGAGGCTGGTCAACTCCAGCAGTTCGGCTTCCAGCCGGCCAAGGTTGAGCTGCTGCGCGGCCGTCATCAGTCGCTCGCGGGCCTGCTCCCAGTTGGAGCCGGTGACCTCCGGGGCGGGCTCGGCCAGCAGGCCTTTTACCTGACCGATACTGACCCCCTGATCCAGCCAATGCAGTATCTGGCGGATCAGCGCGATATCATCATCGGAGTACAAGCGATGGCCTTTCTCGGTACGGGCCGGCTTGAGCAAACCATAACGACGCTGCCAGGCACGCAGGGTGACCGGGTTGATGCCGGTCAGTCGGGAAACGTCCCGAATCGGGTACAGGGGTTCAGATGCCATAACGCAGTCGCAATGCCTCGGGGTGGGGATTGAGATAAACCTGCTGGTGCAGATAGTCGTTGGGGTGCTCTTCCAGGTAGTGACGCAATAAGGTTATGGGCGCCAGCAGGGGGAGGATGCCTTCCCGATATTGATGAATGGTGCGGGCCAGCTCCTGGCGTTGCCGTGGGCTGAGCTCCCGCTTGAAGTAGCCCTGCAGGTGCTGCAGCACATTGGTGTGATTCTTGCGGCTGACGTTGTTGCTCAGTGCCTGCATCATGCCTTCGATATAGGCATTCGCCGTTTGTTCGACATCGACCGACAAATCGGACAGCAAGTTGCCAAGTCGCTGGTAGCTGTCACGATGATGGGCCATCAGCAGGTACTTGTAACGACTGTGAAAGGCGATGAGCCGGGCCGCGGTAATGCCCTCGTGACGCAGGCACTGCCAGTCGTGCAGCGCAAACACGCGAGTCACGAAGTTTTCCCGCAGTACCGGATCGTTGAGCCGGCCATCTTCTTCCAGCGGCAATAAGGGCTGCGCCCGCATCAGCTCGGCGGCATAGATACCGGTGCCTTCCTTGGCATTGCCTTTGCCACTTTCGTGGTACACCCGCACCCGTTCCATACCGCAGCTGGGTGATTTGGCACAGAGGATGTAGCCACTCAGGCCATCGAACTGTGGCGCCATGGTACGGCCATAGTCGCGCAGCGCCGACGTCACATCGTCACCTTTGGCCGTTTGCGCGATAATCTGCTCGTCTTGGTTTATCAGCCGAATGCTGGGCCGGGGTGTGCCCAGGCCAATGGCCATTTCCGGACACAGGGGCACAAACTCCACGAACCTGGCCAGCTGTTCGGTACAGAAATCGGAACGCTTGTGACCACCGTCGAAGCGCACCTGTTGCCCGGTCAGACAACCGCTGATGCCGACGCGTATTACCTTGGGATCAAACTTGTACATCTTCATTCCTCTTGTACAACTATGTCTTACAAGATAGACCTTGTTGTACAACAAGATCAAGCTTGTACAAGAAAAATTTCAAAGGGATTGGGGATTGGGGATTGGGGATTGGGGATTGCACGGTGCAACTGTTATGGGCTCCGGGGCAAGCCCGGAGTGACTGCCGTCATTCCGGGCTTGCCCCGGTATCCATTTTACAGACGGGGCATGCTCTTCTGGCATAACACGTCAGAACAGGCTCCGCCACATACGGCTGACCGCTTAACGCTTCATACTGGTTCAGTTCAGTTTCTGGCGGGTGATCTCGGCATCATCGCGAAACTGGCGACGCAGCTCGGATTTGCTTTTCATCACAAGCTCGCCTCCCTTGCCGATGGTCATGTGCTCGGGATTGTCGTTGTGCATCGCCTGCCACAGCAGCACCGCCTGCATGCTGCTTTCCTTCTGCTCGGGGGTCAGTGCGGCGCCATCCGGCCACTTGCCGAGTTCAACCGCCGTCTTGAGCTTCTGATACACCTCTTCGGGCATATTCTGGATCGCTTGCTGAAAAGATGACATGACACTTTCTCCTCTGGAACGGTAGCAATGCTACCGTCGCGAAAAAAAAAGAGGCAGCCCATGGCCGCCCCTTCTCAACTGTTACGGCACTGCTTTGCCTGTCTCTGTCCTCAGGCGGGCAGATCCATCAGTTCGATACCGGCCATTTTTTGCATCACGCGCACAACCTGACAGCTGTAACCAAACTCGTTGTCATACCAGACGTAGAGCACGGCCCGGTCGTCTTCGGCGATGGTCGCCAGCGAGTCGACGATACCGGCAAAACGAGAGCCCACCATGTCGGTGGAGACCAGCTCGCTGCTGGTGCTGAAGTCAATCTGGTTATGCAGCGGTGAGTCCAGAGACACCTTGAGCAGATACTCGTTCAGCTCTTCGGCGGTGGTGGCTTTATCCAGATTCAGGTTAATCACCGCCATGGAAACGTTCGGCGTCGGCACACGAATGGCGTTGCCGGTCAGCTTGCCCTTGAGTTCCGGCAGTGCCTTGGCCACGGCAGACGCGGCGCCGGTGCTGGTCAGTACCATGTTCAGTGCGGCACTGCGACCACGACGATCGCCCTTGTGGAAGTTATCGATCAGGTTCTGATCGTTGGTGTAGGAATGCACGGTTTCGACGTGACCATTCTTCACACCATAGGCGTCATTTACCGCCTTCAGCACCGGAGTAATGGCGTTGGTGGTACAGGACGCGGCAGACATGATGCGGTCTTCCGGCAGAATCATGTTGTCGTTGACACCGAACACGATGTTCTTGATATCGCCCTTGCCCGGTGCGGTCAGCAGCACCTTGGCGGCACCCTTGGCTTTGAGATGCAGGCCCAGGCCGGCTTCATTGCGCCAGATACCGGTATTGTCGACGATTAACGCATCGTCGATACCGTACTGGGTGTAGTCGATTTCTGCCGGGCTATTGGCGTAAATTACCTGAATATAGGTACCGTTGGCGATAATGGCGTGGTTTTCGGTATCGACTTCAATGGAGCCATTGAAGGGACCATGCACGGAATCACGACGCAGCAGGCTGGCACGCTTTTCCAAATCATCAACCGAACCACGTACTACGATGCCGCGCAGACGCAGGCCATGGTTGCCACCGGAGCGCTCGATCAGCAGGCGTGCCAGCAGGCGGCCGATACGGCCGAAACCGTACAGCACCACGTCGGTCGGCTTGTTGTCATGGTCGGTGTTCAGGGCAGAAGCCAGCTCGCTGCGCAAAAAATCGGCCAGGCCGGACTCGTCCTGGTGATTCTGCCAGTAGCTGACCGCCAGCTTGCCCAGATCGATGCTGGCCGGGGCCAGATCCAGCTCGCTCAGTGCCTTCAGCACCGGGTAGCTCTGGCTGACCAACAGGGCCTTCCCTTCGTGGCGACTCACCACACGATGAGCCTTGATAATCTCAATGGTAGAGGCATTCAGCAGGGGACGTGCGTGAACGCAGATTTCCACCCCCTGGTTGCGATACAGTTTGCCGATCAGGGGCTGCATGGACTCTGCCAGCTCCTGGCTTTGCTGCCAGGCGGAAAGGTAACTCTCGTGGGTCATCGACCGAATCCTTTTATTTCAGGTAACTGTCATTAGTATTGAGGCGGGCAAAAATCATGCCGCATCAGCTCTATTTAAGTGCGCCCATTTTAGTGGATAGGGGGTATGATTACCAGACTAAGGACAGGCAATAAGATACTCATATGAATACCAAACGCGCTTTTTTGATACTCATGACCCCGCTATTTTTAACAGCATGTGAGCAAGATCGCATCCAAACCATCTGCGAAACAACACCGCAATTCTGTGTTGATCTGCATGAAGACAGCTGGTGCAAGTTTGAACGCTCGGGTCTGATCCGGGCGCGACGGCAGCAGGCAGGCACGCCGAATGATGCCAACACCCATGCGCTGATGGTCAATCTGAAAATCTATCACGATTGCCTGGACCCTCTGCTGGCCATCGAGTATACCAAGCGCAAAGAACGTAAAAACGACAAGCTGGAAGCGGTGATCAAGGCAAAAGCCGCCCTGGCACAGCTCGAGCAGCAGACCGAAAGCTCGGAGTATCCTTATCTGCTGCTCTGGCACTGGCAGCATAGGGGAAATCATCAGGCGAAAGCCCGCTTCATTGCACTGGCCGACCGGCCACAGATGCAGCAACCCGAGTTGCAGAAGGAGCTGGCGGAATTGCTCATTATTCGCGATAGACCGGCGGCCATGCGGGCCTTGCACCGCGCCCTCAGTCTTTATGACGCCGACGCCACCATAGATACCGATATTATCGCCGATCTGCTGACGCTCTATACCCGTGAACGACGCTATCGCGAGCTCTGGATCTGGAGCCGGGTGCTGAGTCGTCTGGGACATCCGGACAAGCTGAATCTGGAGCGTATCGACGCTTATGCCCGCTTCGACCAGGAGCAGCAACAACAAATGAAGCAAGAAGTCGACACCATCATTCGGCAGCTGAAAACCGGCACCTATCGTCGCAGCTAACCCTGTTATATTTGGGTATGGTGGATGCGCCGGCAGGGCATGGTTCGGGCCATGAAATGGCTCATCGGCCAGCCTGAAACAGCAGCCCGTCATCATTCAACATGATCCTGCGCAAGAGAAGCTGTGATCCTGATCATACTCGATTGACGGTTTCTCTTTTTTTTGTAACGTTACCAACAGCTTTTTCATCCTTCCTCTTTTTATCCTTCAAATATCAGGTGAATTTATGACGATCAAGGTAGCTATCAACGGTTTCGGACGCATCGGTCGACTGATGTTACGGGCCGCCTGTGAGCGCGACGATATGGAAGTGGTGGCCATCAACGATCTGCAGAACGCAGACTACATGGCGTACATGCTGAAATACGACTCGACCCACGGCCGCTTCAAAGGCGAGGTGGCGATGGAAGGCGGCATGCTTATCGTCAACGGCAAGCCCATTCGGGTGACCGCCGAGCGTGATCCCGCCGCGCTGAACTGGGGTGAGCTCGATGTGGATGTGGTGGCCGAGGCCACCGGCATTTTCATGACCGATGAGAAAGCCCGCAAACATATTCAGGCCGGCGCCAAAAAGGTGGTGATGACGGGGCCGTCGAAAGACGGCACGCCCATGTTCGTGATGGGCGTCAACCATCGGTGCTATGCGGGCGAAGACATCGTCTCCAACGCTTCCTGCACCACCAACTGCCTGGCGCCGCTGGCCAAGGTGGTCAATGATCACTTCGGCATTGTCGAAGGCCTGATGACCACGGTTCACGCCACCACCGCCACCCAGAACACCGTCGATGGCCCGTCGCAAAAAGACTGGCGCGGTGGCCGGGGCGCCGGTCAGAACATCATCCCCTCCTCTACCGGCGCCGCCAAGGCGGTGGGCAAGGTGATACCGGAGCTGAACGGCAAGATCACCGGCATGGCATTCCGGGTACCCACCCCCAACGTCTCTGTGGTGGACTTGACCGTACGTCTGGAAAAACCGACCAGCTATGCCGACATTTGCGCCGCCTTCAAAACGGCGGCCGAAGGTGAACTGAACGGTATCTTGGGCTACACCGAAGACGCCGTGGTCTCGACCGACTTCCTCGGCGAGCCCTGTATTTGTGTGTTTGACGCCTCCGCCGGCATCGCCCTCAACGACAACTTCGTCAAGCTGGTCGCCTGGTACGACAACGAAATGGGCTATTCTTACAAGGTGCTGGATTTGATCGCCCATATCTCGAAATAAACCTGCATTCTTGTAAAGTGTGAGGGGCAAGGGGTAAAACCAACCTTGCCCCTTTCCCTCGTGAAGCCCCGCTCTTTTTTATAGCCATTTTCTGTCTTCCCCCTAGGGGGCGTTCTCAATCATTGTAAAATCCTGCCGATAGTAAGTGCATCATGGATCTGAAGAGAGTGAAAC
>NZ_BAABDS010000041.1:0-6075 GCF_039539745.1 Oceanisphaera sediminis | reverse complement strand
ACTTGCTCTCGCCGGGTGTTTCGGCATGACCTATAAAAACTGGGGAGCCCTCAGCGCCTTCGCGGGAATGACAGGAGAGGGTGTGCGGGCATGTCGACAGAACCACATCTGTTATGCAGCACTGCTTATGCAGGCCGTGCCGGTCCAATGAATGGGACCCTACGTTGAGAACGCGCCAAATCAGCGGGAGGCGATTAACCGCTGCCGGGCCTCATCGGTGGAGCCGAGTGTTTCAACCAGCACCCTGTCCTGCTGCCAGTCGATGCGCTGACCGGTGCTGGCATAGAGGCTGTCGTTCAGGCTGTCGGGGGTGGCATTCGGTTGCAGCTCGGTTCGACCGCCGCCGGGCAGATAGATGGCACCGGTGGCGAAGTCGACTGCAAAGGCGATGACGCCGGGCACGACGAAGAACAGCAGACCCACGCCGTTGGCGATGGCCACCACAGGGTCGATACGGCCGCTGACCTGGCCCTTTCGCTCCGGATAGAAGACGGTGCCGCAGGCGGCCAGCTGGGTGGTGAGTGCGCCGGCCAGCAGCAGCGCCAGCGACTTTCGTTGCAGTATTTTCATGGCAGTTCTCCGAAGCGGTAACATACCCAGACAGTGTATCCGATAATGGTACTGCTTGAATCCGATTTGATGGCGCAATGACAGAGGCTGGCGCTAGTCTGTCTTTATCGTCACGCTCGCGAAGGCGGGGGTCCAGTGCCTTTGCAGGCAAATCGCAGGCAATAAAAAACCCACCGAAAGGTGGGTTTTTTAAAAGGGTAATCTGGTCGGCGTGAGAGGATTCGAACCTCCGACCCCTAACACCCCATGCTAGTGCGCTACCAAGCTGCGCTACACGCCGATAATGTCAACCTTACCTCGGTAAGCGACGGGGAGGGATATTAGGTAATGTCCTTGATACTGTCAATACAGAACCGGGGGCAGTGGGTGCGTTTGCCGTTTATCTGCACAATCGACACGGTATCCCGGGATTGCGGCAGGTAAACGGCGGGCCTTGTCTGCCGGGTACGGCTGCCCGGGGTTATGTTTTTAATCAATCGTTTATTCGCCATGACATCATTCCCTTGACGAATAACAAGGCTATAATGGCGACTCTCGATCGAGGCCGAGCGACACGGTCCGGTGATTTATTTCAAGGAGATCGGCAATGGCAGAAGAAACCATTTTCAGCAAAATCATTCGCAAGGAAATTCCTACCGATATTTTGTATCAGGACGAGCTGGTTACCGCCTTCAGCGACATTTCACCCCAGGCGCCAACCCATATTCTGATTATCCCCAATGTGCTGATCCCGACGGTTAACGATGTAGAAGCGGAGCACGAACTGGCTCTGGGCCGGATGTTTACCGTGGCTCGCAAACTGGCGGCCGAGGCCGGCGTGAGTGAAAACGGCTATCGACTGATCATGAACTGCAACCGCGACAGCGGGCAGGAAGTTTATCATATTCACATGCACCTGCTGGGTGGCCGTCCACTGGGTCCGCTGCTGGCCAGATAAGGAAAGCCCGATGAACCGGTTTCGCATCACATTACTGCTGGCCGCAGGGGGCGTGCTTACCGCCTGTGCCTTGCCCAACCCCTATTCTTCAGCGCCTGCTCCGGTTCGCCCGGTGGGGCCGGACTCAACGCAACCGGCGCCGCCACTCACGCTGCCGCCGCCACCGCCACCGGTGATTGAGCTGCCCGAGGCACCGGTGGCGCCGCTGCCGGAGGTACGCAGTGCCAACCTGGAGCGGCTGGTCGACGGGCTGGCAGGCCGCCTTAAAAACAGCGCTGCCATCAATGAAGTGCAGGGCGTGGTGCTGTTGGACGACATCGGCAATCAGGCCGGCAGTCCGGTGGATACCCGAGGCCTGACCGAGCGCCTGCGTGCCGGTCTGGGGGGCAGCCTGAACTTTGCCGACGGGGCCACGGTCAGCAGCCTGCGCCAGCAACTGGCCTATCAGGGCGGTCGGGCCGACATGGCGGCGCTGGTGCGGCTGGGTAAGCAGAGCGGCGCCGATTATCTGCTGTCTACCACCCTGACCCGCAACGGCGGCGGCACCAGCCTGCAGGGGCAACTGATGGAGCTGAGCAGTGGTGAGGTACTCTGGTCCGATCGCGTGAGTGAACGCTGATCGGCTGCTGGCGTCGCTGCCCCGCCGGTGGCAGGGGCAGCTGACGCCGCTGGCGGGCGGTTACACCAATCGTTGCTGGCGGCTCGACACGGCCGGGGGCAGTTACTGGCTCCGGCTGGGCTGCGATCATCCGGCCCTGCTGGGCATCGACAGAACGCTGGAACTGCATGCCCATACTGCCGCCGCCGAGGCGGGGCTGGCGCCGGTGATCCGCTATGCCCGGCCCGAACAGGGGCTGCTGATCCTGGACTGGCTGGACCAGCCGGACTGGTGTGGGCGCAAACCCGACTTGCCGCGGCTGATGAGCCGGGTGGCTCGCCTGCACCGCATCGACATAGCGCTGCCGTTGCTGGATCTGGCGGCCCAGGCAAATCATTATCTGCAGCAGTTAACGCCACTGGCGCCCGAGCTTGCGGTATTTGTGCCGCACTTTGCCTCGCCGGTGCTCAATCCGGCCTTTACCCCCGTGTTCTGCCATCACGATCTCAATGCCGCCAACCTGCTGGGCGAGCGGCCCTGGCTGCTGGACTGGGAATATGCGGCCCGCGGCGATGCGGCCTTTGAGCTGGCGGTGATTGCCGACAGCTTCGAGCTGAACCCCGAGCAGGAGCGGGCGCTGCTGGCGGCCTATGCGAATGCCGGTGGCACCCTCGACGGGCGCCATTTTCAGCTGCGTCGGCCTTGGGTACAATGGCTGACGGCCCTGTGGGCGGCGCTGCAATACCGGCGCTCCCCGGCCCCGCGCTATCTTGAGCTGCAACAGCGGGCGCTGGCGCGGTTGCAAATGGCGCTGGTATCTATTGAATCAAACTGACCACTAAAGCGCGGTAATAAAGCGCGGTAACGGAGTAATCATGGGCCCCTTTATTCTTGATGTGCAGGGTTGCGAGCTGGACGCCGAAGAGCGCGAACTGCTGGCGCACCCGACGGTGGGCGGGGTCATTTTTTTCCGTCGTAACTATCACGACCGGGCGCAGCTGAGTGCCCTGGTCAAGGCCATTCGCGCGGTCAAACCCGGCCTGTTGTTGACGGTGGATCACGAAGGGGGCCGGGTGCAGCGCTTTCGCGACGGCTTCTTTCCGCTGCCGGCCCCGGGCACCCTGGCGGCATTGAATCATCCGGACAAACTCACCCTGTTGGAAGATGCGGGCTGGATGATGGCGGCCGAGCTGCTGGCGCACGACATCGATCTGAGCTTTGCGCCCGTGCTCGATCTGGAGCGGGGCAGCGAGGTCATTGGCGATCGCAGTTTCGGCACCGATCCCGAGCCGGTGATCGAACATGCCGGCGCCTATATTCGCGGCATGAATACCGCCGGCATGGCGGCGGTGGCCAAGCATTTTCCCGGTCATGGCAGCGTGCGCGCCGACTCCCACAAGGAAAGCCCGGTCGACCCCCGCGACTATGCCGAGATTGAGCAGGCCGACATGGTGCCGTTTCGCGCCCTCATCTCTGCCGGTCTGGTGCAGGGCATGATGCCGGCTCACGTGATTTATTCGGCGGTCGACCCGCATCCGGCCGGATTTTCCTCCTTCTGGCTGAAACAGATATTGCGGCAACAGCTCGGCTTCAAGGGGCTGATCTTCAGCGACGATCTGACCATGGAAGGCGCCGCCGTGGCCGGGGGCTATGCCGAGCGGGCCCACAGCGCCCTGCAGGCGGGTTGCGATTTGCTGCTGGCGTGCAATCACAGGGCCGGGGCGGTGCAGATTATCGACGCGCTGCCTCACGACCTGCAGCGGGATCTGTCTGCGCTGCGCAAGCGAGATCTGTCTGTTGTGGGCAAACATGATACGGCATCCAGCCAGCTTTATGGCAGCCGTCGCTGGCGCGAGGCAAGCGAGCGGCTGCGACGGCTCGAAGGCTGAACCATCGAGCGGCGGCCGTTAATTTTATGTGAAAATAACGTTGTGGTTTCGCCGCCGCCTTTTAAAATATGGCCTTTCGCAATAAAGGCTGTTGCAAGAATCTTCGGCTATGGCCACACACCACGCCGCCATAGCCGCAGGTTTTTTATTACCTTATCAGGGGTCAAACATGACAAAGATTATCGTGGTCGGCGGTGGTGCCGGCGGGCTTGAGCTGGCGACCAAACTGGGCCGCAAGCTGGGGCGCAAGGGCAAGGCGGAAGTCACACTGGTAGACCGTAACCGAACCCATCTGTGGAAACCGCTGCTGCACGAAGTGGCGACCGGTGCCATGGATCCCGGCATCGACGGCCTGAGCTATCGCTCCCACGCCCATAACCACGGCTTTTCCTTTCAGATGGGCTCACTTACCCACATCGACCGGGACGCCAACACCATTACCCTGGCACCGATGCTGGACGATAACGGCAAGCCGATGCTGAGTGAACGCACCTTGCCCTATGACATTCTGGTGCTGGCCATCGGCTCTGTGTCGAACGACTTTGGCACTCAGGGCGTGCGCGACCACTGCATTTTTCTCGACAGCCCGCAACAGGCCGAGCGGTTTCACAACGAGCTGATGAACCGCTTCCTGCAATACGGTGAGAGCGAGTCGACCGACGACAAGGTGAGCATTGCCATTGTGGGCGCCGGCGCCACCGGGGTGGAGTTGTCTGCCGAGCTGTACAATGCGGTAGAGCACCTCGGCGCCTACGGTTTCAAGAAGCTCAGCCCCGAGTGTCTGCGTCTGACCCTGGTGGAAGCGGGCCCCCGCATTCTGCCGGCGCTGCCCGAGCGAATTTCCGGCATGGCGCACAAGGAGCTCCGTGAGCTGGGAGTGGATGTGCGCACCAACACCATGGTGGTGGAAGCCACCCCGGATGGTCTTAAAACCAAGGATGGCGAGCTGATCCCGGCCACCCTGATGGTCTGGGCGGCGGGTATCAAGGCGCCGGACTTCATGAAAGACATTGCCGGATTGGAAACCAACCGCATCAATCAGCTGACGGTCAAGCCGACCCTGCAGACCAGCCGGGACGATCGGATTTTCGTGATTGGCGATTGTGCCCATTGCCTGCAGGAAAACGGCAAACCGGTGCCACCACGCGCCCAGTCCGCCCACCAGATGGCCAGCCTGGCCTACGACAACATACTGGCCCGGCTCGACAACAAGCCGCTCAAGCCTTACGTCTACAAGGATCATGGCTCTCTGGTGAGTCTGAGCCGCTATTCCACCGTTGGCTCCCTGATGGGTAATCTGATGCGCGGCTCCATGATGGTAGAAGGGCGCATCGCCCGTACCGTGTATGTGTCTTTGTACCGCATGCACCAGGTGGCGCTGCACGGCTACACCCGCACCGGCCTGATGATGCTGGTCGGGCGTATCAACCGTTTTCTGCGACCACGTCTGAAACTGCACTAAACACCGGCCATGCCCAGTGTTAGCCGAAAGCGGGAAGGGAAACCTTCCCGCTTTTTTATTGGCGGTGCTTGTACTCCTACCGTTGTAGGGTCGACTTATTTTTAGGTAAGAGTATTCGACCCATGGCGTTGTACCAAAGACCGACGGTCCAATGAATTGGATCTACCACGTTGTCATCCGACTCATGGCTACCGTTGTAGGGTCGACTTATTTTTAGGTAAGAGTATTCGACCAATGGCGTTGCACATATATCCGGCGGCTAATGAACCAGCCCCTAGGGGGGCGGGTCGTTTTCCCGCTTCATCAGCACGAAGGTGAGATACATCTTGGTCGGCAGCGACAGCACTGTGCCCACGGCCACACAGGCGGCGCTGAGCAGAATGCCTTTTACCCCCAGGGCGGCGGCGAAAGCACTGTTATGCAAATAGACACCCAGCAAAATCAGCATGATTCCAATCACCATCATTATCTTCAGCAGCCGGATTAGCGTGCGGTCGGTCATCTGGCACCTGCCTCCTGAGCTGCGGTGGGGAGTCACCCTTTCAGCCTAGGGGGCGTTCTCAATCATTGTAAAATCCTGCCGATAGTAAGTGCATCATGGATCTGAAGAGAGTGAAAC